>NZ_JCALDF010000026.1:0-74034 GCF_059812725.1 Mycobacterium sp. NGS41 | reverse complement strand
GCCAATTTTCCCACCCAGGATTCACGCGGAAAGCCCAGGATTCACGCCGAAAGCCGAGGATTCACGCCGAACGCCCAGGGTGCAAAACAGCCCTCAACCCCCGCGAGCGGGGGGTAACTCGCGGCTGAAAGGATCGTCAGCGTGTCGCAAGGACTTTGGATCGCCATCGCGGTCGTCGCCGCCCTGGTCATCATCGCCGCGCTGGTCCTGGGCCTGGTGCGCTACCGTCGGCGCCGGATCAGCCTGTCGGCACGGCCGGAAGCCGAGGCGATCGACCGCTCGGGCGGCTATAAGGCGTCGTCGGGCATCACGTTCAGTGAGACGCCGACCGTCGAAAAGGCCGAAACCGAAACAGTCGAACAAATTGATGCCAGCGGCCTGCCCGCGGTCGGCGACGACGCGACCATTCCGCGCGATGCGCCCAAGCGCACGATCTCGGACGTCCTGCTGCCCGAATTCGAGCCCGAAGTCGAGGCGCCGGAAACTCCGGTAGCCCCCGAAGCCGAAGCTCCCGACGCCCCCGAAGCCCCCCAGGCGCCCGAGATCGAGGCCATCGCGCCGCCCGAAGGCCGATTGGAACGCCTGCGCGGACGTCTGGCCAAATCGCAGAACGCGCTCGGGCGCAGCGTGCTGGGCTTGATCGGCGGCGGCGACCTGGACGAGGACTCCTGGCAGGACGTCGAGGACACCCTGCTGGTCGCCGACCTCGGCCCGGTGGTCACCGAATCGGTGGTGTCGCAGCTGCGCAGCCGGTTGGCCAGCAGCAGCGTACGTACCGAAGCCGACGCCCGGGCCATCTTCCGCGACGTGCTGATCAACGAGCTGCAACCCGGCATGGACCGCTCGATCCGGGCCCTGCCGCACGCCGACCATCCCTCGGTGCTGCTGATCGTCGGCGTCAACGGCACCGGAAAAACCACCACCGTCGGCAAGTTGGCGCGGGTGCTGGTGGCCGACGGCCGCCGCGTCGTGCTGGGCGCCGCCGACACCTTCCGGGCCGCGGCGGCCGATCAGCTGCAAACCTGGGCCGCCCGGGTGGGCGCGGAGGTGGTGCGTGGCGCCGAAGGCGCCGACCCGGCATCGGTGGCGTTCGACGCCGTCGACAAGGGCATCGCCGCCGGTGCCGACGTCGTGGTCATCGACACCGCCGGACGGCTGCACACCAAGGTCGGACTGATGGACGAACTCGGCAAAGTCAAGCGTGTCGTAACCCGCCGCGCAGCCGTCGACGAGGTGTTGTTGGTGCTCGACGCCACCATCGGCCAAAACGGCCTGGCGCAGGCCCGGGTGTTCGCCGAGGTCGTCGACATCACCGGCGCGGTGCTGACCAAGCTGGACGGAACGGCCAAGGGCGGCATCGTATTCCGCGTGCAACAAGAACTCGGCGTGCCGGTGAAGCTGGTCGGGCTCGGCGAAGGGCCGGACGATCTGGCGCCGTTCGAGCCCGGCGCCTTCGTAGACGCGCTGCTGGGCTGATCCAGCGCCCTCCGCGGGTTCGTTAATACCGCCGAAACATGGTGGCTGTATTGCGGAAACAACCATTGCGCAAGGTTCTGGATCAGGTCATCAGGCACGTGTCTGACGACTGTTTTGGGGCCGACCGGAGGTGAATGCGAGTGACATACCCGTTAATGGGCCAGCCGAATGCAGGCGATACCGCCTGGATGTTGGCCAGCTCCGCGCTGGTGCTGTTGATGACGCCTGGTCTGGCGTTCTTCTACGGCGGCATGGTGCGCGCCAGAAGCGTGCTCAACATGATCATGATGAGCATCAGCTCGATGGGCGTGGTGACCGTCCTGTGGGTGCTGTACGGCTACTCGATGGCATTCGGGAACGACAAGGCCAACTTCGCGGGCGACCCGCTGCAATTCTTCGGCCTGAAGCACCTCATCGGCGGCAATGCCGTCCCCGCGGATCCGACCGCTGTACCGCCCACCTCTGCGACGGACATCGCGCTGGTGGGCAGCCCGCCGGACGCACTGCCGGCCACAGTGTTCGTGGCCTTCCAGCTGATGTTCGCGATCATCACCGTGGCGCTGATTTCGGGCGCGGTGGCCGACCGGCTGAAGTTCAGCGCGTGGCTGGTGTTCTCCGGACTGTGGGCGACGTTGGTCTACTTCCCGATTGCGCACTGGGTCTTCGCAGCTGACAAGTATTCGGCCGAGCATGGTGGCTGGATTAACAACAAACTGCATGCCATCGACTTCGCCGGCGGAACGGCGGTCCATATCAATGCCGGTGTGGCCGGCCTGATGCTGGCGCTGGTCCTGGGTAAGCGCAAAGGCTGGCCCACGACGCTGTTCCGGCCGCACAACCTGCCGTTCGTGATGCTCGGTGCCGGTTTGCTGTGGTTCGGCTGGTACGGCTTCAACGCCGGTTCGGCCCTCACCTCCAACGGTGCCGCCGGCTCGACATTCATGGCCACCACCATCGCGACGGCCACGGCCATGCTGGGCTGGCTACTCACCGAGCGCATCCGCGACGGCAAGGCCACGACGCTGGGAGCGGCATCGGGCATCGTCGCCGGCCTGGTGGCCATCACGCCGTCGTGTTCCTCGGTCAACGTGCTGGGCGCCCTGGCAATCGGCCTGGTGGCCGGCGTGCTGTGCGCGCTGGCGGTCGGACTGAAGTTCCGATTCGGGTTCGACGACTCGCTCGACGTGGTCGGGGTGCACCTGGTCGGCGGCCTGGCGGGGACCCTGATGGTGGGTCTGGTCGCGGCTCCGGAGAGCACGGCGATTAGTGGCGTGGCTGGTGTTTCAAAGGGGTTGTTGTACGGCGGCGGCTGGTCCCAGCTGGAACGCCAAGCGGTCGGCGCGTTCAGCGTTCTTGTCTACTCGGGCGTCGTAACCCTTATCCTTGCCTTGATCCTCAAATACACCATGGGGTTGCGCCTGGGTGCTGAGCAGGAGGCCACTGGCATCGACGAGTCCGAGCACGCCGAGTCCGCTTACGACTTCGCCGTCACCAGCGGTTCGGTACTTCCTCCCCGGACCAGCCTCCTGGATGGCGCTAATGGCCGACACGAGCGAGTAGACGAGAGAGTGGAGGCAGAGCGCTAATGAAGCTGATCACCGCGATCGTGAAGCCGTTTACGCTTGACGACGTCAAGACCAGCCTCGAAGACGCGGGAGTCTTGGGGATGACGGTCAGTGAAATCCAGGGCTACGGACGGCAGAAGGGCCACACCGAGGTCTACCGGGGCGCTGAATACTCGGTCGATTTCGTGCCGAAGGTTCGCATCGAAGTCGTCGTCGACGACTCGATCGTCGACAAGGTCGTGGACAGCATCGTCCGGGCGGCCCGCACCGGCAAGATCGGCGACGGCAAAGTCTGGGTCAGCCCGGTCGAGACGATTGTGCGGGTACGCACCGGCGAACGCGGACCCGACGCCCTCTGACGGTGAACCGCGCGGGCCGGGATCCGGCCGGCGCAGCTCGATTGGAGGATGACGGTAACAGGAAGTGCTTGCGCGGCAAGCGATTTGGCTGCTGCGCGACGGGAGCTGCTGTCAGACGGACACCGTGAGCTGGATTCGGCCGCGCTGCGGCGAGCGTTACTGGATCTGCACGAGTCCTGGCTGACGGCCAAGGCGGCCGACATCGGGATCACCGATACCAGTGGCTTCGCGATCGTCGGGATCGGCGGGCTGGGCCGTCGGGAACTGCTGCCGTATTCGGACCTGGACCTGATGCTGGTGCACGACGGCAAGCCGGCCGACGTGTTGGGGGAGGTCGCCGACAAGCTGTGGTACCCGCTGTGGGACGCCAACATCCGGCTGGACCACAGCGTGCGGACCGTCAGTGAGGCGCTCAACACCGCCAACTCCGACATGACCGCCGCCATGGGCATGCTGGAAGCCCGCCACATCGCCGGCGACGAGCAGTTGTCGACGGAGGTGATCGCCGGGGTGCGGCGGCAGTGGCGCAGCGGAATCCGCTCCCGGATGGACGAACTGGTCGACATGACGCAGGCCCGCTGGCGGCGCTGCTTCCGGATCGCACACCGCGCCGAGCCCGAACTGAAGTTGGGTCACGGCGGCCTTCGCGATGTCCAGCTGCTCGATGCGCTGGCGGTGGCTCAGCTGGTCGACCGCCGCGTTGTGCACAACCCCGACACGCCGGCCGGTTCGCTGGACGATGCATACCTGACGCTGCTCAACGTGCGCACCGAGCTGCACCGGGTGTCCGGCCGCGGGGGCGACGTCCTGCTGGCCCAATTCGCCGACGAGATCAGCTCGGCCCTGCATATCGGTGACAGGTTCGACCTGTCGCGGATGCTGTCCCATGCCGCCCGCACCATCAGCTACCAGGCCGAAACCGGGCTGCGGACCGCCACCAACGCGTTGCCGCGGCGCGGCGTGTCAGCCCTGATGCGGCGGCCGAAAAGACGGCCGCTGGCCGAGGGCGTCGTCGAGTACGCCGGGGAAGTCGTGCTCGCCCGCGACGCCGAACCGGAAAGCGACCCCGGTCTGGTGCTGCGGGTGGCTGCCGCGTCGGCCTCCAGCGGATTGCCCATCGCCGCCGCCACGCTGAACCACTTGGCCGCGAGCGCCCCGGCGTTGGAACCGCCCTGGCCGCGCCAGGCATTGGACGATTTTCTGGTGGTGCTCAGTGCCGGGTCTACCACCGTGCCGACGATCGAGGCGCTCGACCGCACCGGGCTGTGGGGCCAGCTGTTGCCGGAGTGGGCGGCGATCCGCGACCTTCCGCCCCGCGACGTCGCGCACAAGTGGACCGTGGACCGGCATCTGGTCGAGGCCGCGGTTCGTGCGGCGCCGCTCGCCACCCGCGTGGCGCGTGCCGATCTGCTTGCGCTGGGCGCGCTGCTGCACGACATCGGCAAGGGACGCAGCGTCGACCACAGCGTGCTGGGGGCGGATTTGGCCGTCCAGATCTGCGAGCGGCTGGGAATGTCGCCCCCAGACGTCGAGATGGTCTCCAAGCTGGTGCGCTACCACTTGCTGCTGCCGGTGGTGGCCACCAGAAGCGACCTGAACGATCCGCAGACCATCGAATACGTGTCGCAGGCCCTGGGCGGGGATCCGCTTCTGCTCGAGGTGCTGCACGCGCTGACCGAGGCGGACTCCAAAGCCACCGGCCCCGGGGTGTGGAGCGACTGGAAGGCCACACTGGTCGAAAATCTGGTACGGCGGTGCCAGATGGTGATGGCAGGCGAGACCTTGCCGCAGGCCGATCCCACTGCGCCGCACTACCTTTCACTCGCGGCCGACCACGGCGTGCATGTCGAGATCAAGCCGGGCGACAGCGAGCGGATGTACAGCGTGGTGATGGTCGCCCCGGACCAGCGCGGATTGGTGTCCAAAGCCGCCGCTGTGCTGGCGCTGAATTCCCTGGGAGTGCATTCGGCGTCGGTCAGCGTTTCTGAAGGCGTCGCGATCACCGGGTTCGTGGTGTCGCCGCACTTCGGTTCCCCGGCCGCGGCCGACCTGCTGCGTCAGCAGTTCGTCGGCGCCCTCGGCGGCGACATCGACGTCCTGGGCATGTTGGAGAAGCGCGACGTAGAGTCCAGTGCCGCGGCCGGGCGCGCCGGGGAAGTGCAGGCCGGCGTGCCCGTGACGCGGTTGACCGCCCCGCCGCGCATCCTGTGGTTCGACACCGCAACGCCCGGCCAGCCGATCGTCGAAGTCCGAGCCACCGACCGGCCAGGCTTACTCGCTTTGCTGACCAGCGCGCTGGAGCGGGCGGGAGCCGACATCGTCTGGGCCAAGGTCAACACCTTTGGCTCGACGGCGGCCGATGTGTTCTGTGTGGTGCTGCCCGAGGACTCCGACGCCGGCGTGCAGGCCATGGTCGACGAACACCTGCTTGCCGTGTTGGGCGACTAGGCACCCGCTGCGCCAGACTCTTGATAGTGTCCGGTTCCGTACCGTATTGTTCCATCGACCCCTCCCCGCTGCACGCACGAAAGGAACACATCGCGGAAACGGTCCCACGGTCTTATCACCGCATAGCGAGAGGCTAACGGGTGAAACGATTTTCACTCATGCGATTGGTCAGGCGCGGCTGGATGGTGCTGGTCGCTGTGGCGGTGTTCGCGATCGCCGCGTTCGGCATCTACCGGCTGCACGGCGTGTTCGGCTCGCACCACACCACGTCGGCCGGGTCTGGCATCTCGAATGACATCGTCCCGTTCAACCCCAAGCATGTGGTTTACGAGGTGTTCGGTAACCCCGGGGCGGTAGCGACCATCAACTATCAAGACATCCACTCTGCGCCGCAGCGAGTCGACAATGCCGCCCTGCCATGGAAGTACGAGATCACGACGACGGATCCCGCGGTCATCGCCAACCTGACAGCCCAGGGCAACGGCAGCACCCTGGGCTGCCGCATCATCATCGACGGCAAGGTCAAAGACCAAAGAATCGTCCACCAAGCAAGCGCCTACACCTTTTGCTTGGACAAGTCCGGATGAGCAACGACGACATCCCGCGCTCTTCGGTAGCGCAGATGATCCTGCGGCTTTCGGTGCCGATCGCGGTGTTCTGGTTGGCCCTGGCGGCGATCACGAATGTTTTTGTGCCGCAATTGGAGAAGGTCGCCCAAGCACACAACGTGTCGCTGAGCCCCAAGGATGCGCCGTCGCTGCAGGCCAGTAAACGCATCGGCAAGGTGTTCCAGCAGTTCGACTCCGACAGCGCGGCCATGATCGTGCTGGAGAGTGATAAGCCGCTCGGTGCCGACGCGCACCGCTTCTACGACACCCTGATCCATAACCTCTCCCAAGACACCAAGCATGTGGAGCACATTCAGGATTTCTGGGGCGATCCGCTGACGGCGGCGGCCTCGCAGAGTGCAGACGGCAAAGCAGCGTTGGTGCAGGTATATCTCCGCGGCAATCAGGGTGAGACGTTATCCAACCAGTCCGTCGATTCGGTGCGCTACATCGTGGACCACACTAAGCCGCCGCCGGGGATCAAGGCCTATGTCACCGGCGCCGCACCGCTGATCACCGACCAGTTCGAGGTGGGCAGCAAAGGAACCCTAAAGGTCACTCTCATCACCATCGGGGTGATCCTGATGATGCTGTTTTTCTTCTACCGTTCTGTCACCGTGGTTTTGGTCCTTTTCACGGTGATGATTGAGTTGACCGCGGCCCGCGGAGTTGTCGCCGTTCTGGCGAATTCCGGCATCATCGGGCTGTCGACGTACTCGACGAATCTGCTCACGTTGCTGGTCATCGCCGCCGGAACGGACTACGCGATTTTTTTTCATCGGCCGTTATCACGAAGCGCGCGGGGCCGGAGAGGATCGGGAAACCGCCTTCCATACGATGTATCGCGGTACCGCCCACATTGTCTTGGGCTCGGGCTTGACCGTCGCCGGCGCGGTGCTTTGTCTGCGCTTCACCCGGCTTCCGTATTTTCAGAGCCTGGGCATTCCCGCTGCAATTGGCATCCTTGTCGCGCTGGTGGCCGCGCTCACCCTGGCGCCGGCCATGCTGGCCGTCGGCCGCCATTTCAGTCTGTTCGACCCCAAGCGCGAGATGAGCACCCGGGGCTGGCGGCGCATCGGCACGGCCATTGTGCGCTGGCCTGCGCCCATTCTTGCGGTGACGATCGCGGTCGCCCTTATCGGTCTGCTCGCCCTGCCGGGATTTAAGACAAGTTACGACACTCGCCCTTACATGCCGGCCAGCTCCCCGGCCAATATCGGCTACGCGGCCGCTGCGCGGCATTTTTCGACTGCCCGGTTGAATCCCGAGTTGCTGATGATCGAGGCGGACCACGATCTGCGGAATCCCGCCGACATGCTCATCTTGGAACGGGTGGCCAAGGCGGTGTTTCACCTGCCGGGTATCGCCAAAGTGCAGGCTATGACCAGGCCGTTGGGCACGCCGCTGGACCACAGCTCGATACCGTTTCAGCTCAGCCAGCAAAGCGTCGGCCAGGTGATGAACCTCAAATTCCAGAAAGACCGCGCGGCCGACTTGCTCAGGCAAGCCG
Source organism: Mycobacterium sp. NGS41 (assembly GCF_059812725.1). Classification (NCBI taxonomy): domain Bacteria; kingdom Bacillati; phylum Actinomycetota; class Actinomycetes; order Mycobacteriales; family Mycobacteriaceae; genus Mycobacterium; species Mycobacterium sp. NGS41. The sequence continues at coordinate 66,068 of NZ_JCALDF010000026.1, read as the reverse complement.
GCGAGCTGAGAAAGACGATTAATATTTTGCAGCAGCAATATGCCCTGCAGCAGCAGAGTGCTGCCGCTACACACGAGCAAACGCAGAGCTTTCACGACACGATCGCCACAATCAACGAGCTGCGGAATAAGATCGCAAATTTCGACGACTTTTTCAGACCGATTCGCAGCTACTTTTACTGGGAAAAGCACTGCTACGATATCCCGGCCGCTTTGCGCTCAGAAATATTTTTGACGCAATCGACGGTATCGACCAGCTCAGCGAACAGTTCCAAAGCATTACGGCGAGTTTGGATAAATTGGATGCGCTTCAGCCGCAACTGGTGGCGCTGCTACCGCTGCAGATAGCCAGCCAGATGACGAATCTGGAACTCACGTTGTCCAACTACGCCACTAATTCGGGGATCAACAACCAGTCGGCTTTCGCGAACGATAACCCGGCGGCGATGGGGCAAGCCTTCGACAAAGCCAAAAACGATGACTCGTTCTATTTGCCGCCGGAGGTATTCGACAACGAGGAGTTCAAGCGGGGCCTGAAATTGTTCCTCTCGCCCGACGGCAAGGCCGCTCAGATGATCATCTCCCACAAGGGTGATCCCGCGACTCCCGAGGGCATCTCGCATATCGACCCGATCAAGAAGGCGGCGGAGGAGGCCGTGAAGGGCACCCCGTTGGAAGATGCCAACTTCTACCTCACCGGCACCGCGGCGACCTACAAAGACATCCAAGACGGGGCCAAGTACGACCTGATGATCGTCGGACTCGCCGCCCTGAGCCTGATTTTGCTGATCATGATGTTCATCACCCGAAGCCTGGTCGCCGCGATCGTCATTGTGGGCACGGTGGCGCTGTCTTTGGGTGCCTCCTTTGGGCTCTCCGTGCTGGTCTGGCAGGACATTCTCGGTATCCAGTTGTATTGGATCGTGCTGGCGCTGGCCGTCATCCTGCTCTTGGCGGTGGGGTCCGACTACAATTTGCTGCTGATATCCCGGTTCAAGGAGGAAATCGGCGCCGGATTGAAGACCGGGATTATCCGCGCCATGGCCGGCTCGGGCTCGGTAGTGACATCTGCCGGTCTGGTGTTCGCGGCCACCATGGCCTCCTTCGTGTTCGCTGATTTGCGGGTTCTCGCTCAGATAGGCACCACCATCGCGCTTGGTCTGCTGTTCGACACGCTGCTCGTGCGTTCGTTCATGACGCCGTCCATTGCGGCGCTGCTCGGACGATGGTTCTGGTGGCCGCAACGAGTGCGCCCGCGCCCCGCCAGCCAGATGCTGCGCCCCTACGGACCGCGTCCCGCAGTTCGTCAACTGCTGCTATGGGAGGACCCTGAAGACCAAGACGAAGCGGTGACCTCCGCACCGCCGACACGCACTCAACCGTGACTCGATACCGATTTCGCTAGTCAGAAACTTCTTGCAGCCGCCCTTTCAACCGTGCGACTCGGAGCAGCTGAATGGCTAGGTTCGTGGCCCCCAACATGGGGAGCACCCCGATAAATGTTCGGATGGAGGGCCTGGCTCCGTGTAGTTGCTCGAGACACCCAACTATATAGAAGCATCCGATTGTGAAGATGGTAGCGGGTATCGAGTACGCAAGTAGTGACCGCGAGTCAGAAATAATTTCCGCTGCGTAATCCACCTCGCTCCGCGACATTGGTTCGCGTTTGCGCAATTTCTCCAGGACCGCTTTGTGGGCCCCGACTACTTCGCCTAACGACGCGGGTTTCCGATCCTCTAATCGTTGTGCGTACGCAAATGCACAACCGGCGAACACCAATCCCAGAACAGCAGCAAGCACTGTGAGAAAGCCAAACAGACTGAAATCCACCACCCGCTCCCTTTGCTCTCTCAAAACGCTACCGCAACCACGTGGTTGGGTCTATCGGTAATTGCTACGCCGACTCCGAATTGAGTTGCCGCACCGCATCGATACGGGCCTTGAGCTGTTCGCTTGTCGCTGCGGCGATCGGCGGCCCGCCGCAGCGACGGCGCAATTCGCTGTGAATCCAGCCGTGCGGCCTGCCGGTGCGGTGATGCGCGATGGACACCAGCGCGTTGAGCTCGCGGCGCAGCTCGCGCAGTTGGCCATGCCTGGTCGTCACCGTCGGCGATCCTGTTTGCGCTGCGCGCTTTTGCAGCTGCTCGTCTTGGCGGCGGTGCAGCAGGGCGCGCATCTGTTCGGCGTCGAGCAGCCCCGGGATGCCGAGATAGTCTGCCTCCTCGTCGCTTCCGGCCGGGGTGGCGGTGCCGAACGAGGATCCGTCGAAGATGACCTGATCCAATTCCGCGTCGGCCCCCAGCGCGGTGAAGCTCTGCTCGTCGGTTTTCTCGGTTTGCGTTTTGACGGCCGGATCATCGAGCAGGGGATCGTCGGCTTGGCGGTGCGGTTCACCGAGCACATGGTTGCGTTGAGCCTCCAGCTCGCTGGCCAGCTGCAGCAGGTTCGGCACCGACGGCACGAAGATGCTTGCGGTTTCACCCGGCCGTCGCGACCGCACGAATCGGCCGATGGCCTGCGCGAAGAACAGCGGCGTCGACGCGCTGGTGGCGTAGATACCGACCGACAGCCGCGGCACGTCGACGCCCTCCGAGACCATCCGCACCGCCACCAGCCAGCGGCCGGTGCTCTCGGCGAATCGGCTGATGCGCGAAGACGATCCGGGGTCGTCCGACAACACCACCGTCGGCGCTTCCGCGGTGAGCTTGGTCAACAGGCGGGCGTACGCGCGGGCGGCGGTCTGGTCGGAGGCGATGATCATGCCGCCGGCGTCGGGAACATGCGCCCGCAGTTGACTCAGCCGCTGGTCGGCCGCCGCGATCACCGCCGGCATCCATTCGCCGGCCGGGTCGAGCGCGGTGCGCCACGCTCGTGCGGTCTGCTCGGCGGACAGCGGTTCGCCCAGACGCGCCGTGTGCTCTTCGCCCGCGCTGTCGCGCCAGCGCGCCTGGCCGGAGTAGGCGAGGAACACCACGGGCCGCACCACGTCGTCGGCCAGCGCCTCGGCGTAGCCGTAGTTGTGGTCGGCCTGCGAACGCAGCACTCCGTCGGCGCCGGACTCGTAACGCACGAACGGGATAGGGCTGTCGTCGCTGCGAAACGGCGTGCCCGTCAAGGCAAGTCGGCGGGTCGCGTCGCTGAAGGCCTCGCGGATGGCGTCGCCCCAGGTCTTGGCGTCACCGCCGTGGTGGATCTCGTCGAACACGACCAAGGTCTTGCGCTGTTCGGTTCGTACCCGGTGCAGCGTGGGATGCGACGCGACTTGCGCGTAGGTGACCATCACGCCGTGATACTCCGGCGAAGTCTGGGCGTTCGCGTTGGAGAATCTCGGGTCCAGCGCCAGACCGTGTCGCGCAGCGGCATCTGCCCACTGGACTTTGAGGTGCTCGGTGGGCACGACGACGGTGATCTGGTCGATCGCCCGATGCCTCAGCAGTTCGGCGGCCACCCGCAAAGCGAAGGCGGTCTTCCCGGATCCGGGAGTGGCCACCGCGAGGAAATCGCGCGGCTGGGCCGCCAGGTACTTGACCAGCGCTCGGCGCTGCCAGCCGCGCAACGTCCCGCTGCCGTCGGGGTGGGGATCCGCGTGGCTGACTGGGTGCAGCGACAACAAATCCCCCCGTAGTTGCGTTTCGACGCGGCCAGCCCGGTTCGGCTGCGGCTGTGAAATGTAGCACGACAACGCTTTTCGGCGCAGCGGTGCGGCGAGTCAGCTCGTCAGGCCGCGTGTCTCCAGCCAGGTGTGGATGCGGCCGGCGACGTCGGCCCAGCCGGGTTCGAGCATCATGTTGTGCCCCATGGCGAAGAATTCCGGCTCGGTCCGGTAGGCGCGCGCCGTCGCGCGCACCGCGCCGACGCTGACGAACCCGTCGTGCACGGCGCCGAGGACCAGCATCGGGGTGGTGACCAGCCGGGTTTTGACGCGGCGGAACATCGGATCGAACATCGCCGCGCGAATGCTCTCGGGCCCGGCGCGTTCCCAGCAAGATTCGACGATGGCCTCGGGCGTGTCCGTGCAGAAGAGGTATTCGCGGGCGAGCGCCGGGGTGCGGAGGAATTTGACCAACGTGCGGTCGTTGAACGACTGCACCGACATCTGAGGACGGCGGCGCCAGACGCGCAACGCCGCCCCGAGCACGCCCCGCGGCAGCAGTGAGCCGACCAGCACCGCGGCCGGGGCGGTTCGCTCTTCGAGGTGCCGCTGGATCACGTAGCCGCCCAGGGAATGGCCGATCAGCACCGGGCCGCCACCCAGCTCGTCGGCCACCGAACGGACGTCGTCGATGTAGTCGGCGATGGAAACGTCCTGCAGAGGTTTTGTCGTGGGGCTGGTGCCGTGTCCGCGCAGGCTCATCGCGACCGCGCGATAGCCCGCATCGGCGAAGAAGTCCAGGAAGTTGCTCCAGCACCATGCGGCATGCCAGCCACCGTGCACGAACAGCAGCGGCACCGGATGCGCGTCGGTGCAGGACCCTTTGTCGATCACTTCGAGCACGAGGTTTGCTCCCTTAGCCGCTTCGCTTGCTGCGCCCGAAACTTAATCGAAGGCGACGCCCGGCGTGCCGTGTCCGTCGTTTCAGTGTCGCGGAGAGCGCGACCTGCAGTGTCGGCGGCAGCACCGCTACGCTGGCGGGCGTGTTTGAATCGCTGTCCGACCGGTTGACCGCTGCCCTTCAGGGGCTGCGGGGCAAGGGTCGTCTGACCGACGCCGATATCGATGCCACCACCCGCGAAATCCGGCTGGCGCTGTTGGAAGCCGACGTTTCGCTGCCCGTGGTGCGCGCGTTCGTCCACCGGATCAAGGAACGCGCCCGGGGTGCCGAAGTGTCCGGCGCGCTTAACCCGGCCCAGCAGGTCGTCAAGATCGTCAACGAAGAGCTGATCGGCATCCTCGGCGGTCAGACCCGCCTGCTGGCGTTCGCGAAGACACCGCCCACCGTGGTGATGCTCGCGGGCCTGCAGGGTTCCGGTAAGACGACGCTGGCCGGCAAATTGGCCGCATGGCTGCGCGGCCAAGGACACACGCCGCTGCTGGTGGCCTGCGACCTGCAACGCCCGGCGGCGGTGAACCAGCTGCAGGTGGTCGGTGAACGCGCCGGGGTACCGGTGTTCGCGCCGCACCCGGGCGCCTCACCCGAGTCCGGCCCCGGCGACCCGGTAGCCGTCGCGGCCGCGGGGCTCGCCGAAGCCCGGGCCAAGCACTTCGACGTCGTCATCGTCGACACCGCCGGACGGCTGGGCATCGACGAGGAGTTGATGGCCCAGGCCGCCGACATCCGGGCCGCCATCGATCCCGATGAGGTGCTGTTCGTCCTGGACGCGATGATCGGCCAGGACGCCGTCGCCACCGCGCGGGCGTTCGGCGAGGGCGTCGGCTTCACCGGCGTGGTGCTGACCAAACTCGACGGCGACGCTCGTGGTGGCGCCGCGCTGTCGGTGCGCGAAGTCACCGGTGTGCCCATCCTGTTCGCCTCCACCGGCGAGAAGCTGGAGGACTTCGACGTCTTCCACCCCGACCGGATGGCCAGCCGAATCCTGGGCATGGGCGATGTGCTGAGCCTGATCGAGCAGGCCGAGCAGGTCTTCGACGCCCAGAAAGCCGAAGAGGCCGCCTTCAAGATCGGCGCCGGCGAGCTGACCCTGGAGGACTTCCTGGAGCAGATGCTGGCCGTCCGCAAGATGGGCCCGATCGGCAACTTGCTGGGCATGCTGCCCGGCGCGGGCCAGATGAAGGATGCCCTGGCCGAGGTCGACGACACGCAGCTCGACCGGATCCAGGCCATCATCCGTGGCATGACGCCGGCGGAACGCGCCGATCCCAAGATCATCAACGCATCGCGGCGGTTGCGCATCGCCAACGGCTCCGGGGTGGCGGTGTCCGAGGTCAACCAACTGGTGGACCGCTTCTTCGAAGCCCGCAAGATGATGTCGTCGATGCTCGGCGGCATGGGCATACCCGGTCTGGGCCGCAAGTCCGCGACGCGGAAGGCCAAGGGCGGTGCCAAGGGCAAGGGCGGCAAGAAGGGCAAGAAGGGGGCGCGCGGTCCCACGCCGCCGAAGGTGCGCAGCCCGTTCGGAGCCGGCATGCCGAATATGCCCGCCGGGTTCCCCGACTTGTCGCAAATGCCCGAAGGCCTCAACGAGCTGCCGCCCGGTCTGGCCGACTTCGACCTGTCCAAGCTCAAGTTCCCGGGCAACCCGGGCAAGAAGTAGCCGCGTCGTGCGCTTGCACGTGCGAGGCGTGGCACTGCCCGACGAAACCCAGATCGACCTGTGGATCGTCGACGGCCGCATCAGCACCGAGCCGGTCGCCAACGCCGACACCGTCTTCGGGGCTTCTGGAGACGGGTGGATCCTGCCCGGCCTGGTGGACTTGCACTGTCACATCGGCCTTGGCGAGCATGGCGGGGTCGAATTCGACGAGGCGATCACCCAAGCCGAGACCGAACGCGACGTTGGCGTGCTGCTCGTGCGTGACTGCGGGGTCCCGATCGACACCCGCAGCCTCGATGACCGCGCCGACCTACCGCGCATCATCCGGGCCGGACGGCACCTGGCCAGACCGAAGCGCTACGTGCCCGGCTTGGCGATCGAACTCGAAGACGAATCGGAGCTGCCGGACGCGGTGGCCGAGCAGGCACAGCGCGGGGACGGCTGGGTCAAGCTGGTCGGCGACTGGATCGACCGCGAGATCGGCGACCTCGCCCCGTTGTGGTCCGACGACGTGCTCACCGCCGCAATCGATGCGGCACACACCCACGGCGCCCGCGTTACCGCACACGTTTTCAGCGAGGACGCGCTGCCCGGCCTACTCAACGCGGGTATCGACTGCATCGAGCACGGCACCGGGCTCACCGAAGACACCATCGCGCTGATGCTCGAGCACGGCACCGCGCTGGTCCCGACCCTGATCAACATCGAAAACTTCCCGGGCATCGCCGATTCGGCGTCGCGCTATCCCGCCTACGCCGCCCACATGCGCGACCTGTATGCCCGCAGCAGCCAACGGCTGACCGCCGCACGGGCAGCGGGCGTGCCGATGTACGCCGGCAGCGACGCCGGCGGCATGATTCGGCACGGGCGGATCGCCGAAGAGGTCGAGGCCCTCAAGGGCATCGGGATGAGCCCCACCGACGCGTTGGGCGCGGCGTGCTGGGATGCGCGCCGCTGGCTGGGCCGGCCCGGTCTGGAACACGGGGTGGCGGCCGATCTGGTGTGCTACTCGGCGGACCCGCGCACCGGTCCCGGCGTGCTGAACCACCCCGAACTGGTGATGCTGCGCGGCAAGACGTTTCGACCTGCTGAACGCGCGCGGCCTGCCGCACGCGGATAGGATCTCGAAATGGCGTTGGCCAGCGGCGCGACCTTTGCCGGTTACACGGTCGCGCGAAGGCTGGGTTCGGGTGTGACGGGTGAGGTTTATCTTGCTCAGAATCCGCGATCCGCGCGCTGGGTGGCCCTGAAGGTTCTTTCGGTGGCGATGTCGTCGGACAGCGAGTTCCGCCGCCGATTCCATGCCGAAACCCCGATCGCCGCAAGTCTGTATCACCCGCACATCGTGGAGGTCCACGAGCGCGGCGAGTTCGACGGACAGCTCTGGATTGCGACGGACTACGTCGAGGGCGTCAATGCCGAGCAGCTCATGGCCGAGCGATTCCCGGCCGTGGCGCCGGCCGGCGAAGTGCTGGCGATCGTCACCGCACTGGCCGACGCCCTCGATTACGCCCATCAGCGCGGACTGCTGCATCGCGACGTCAAACCCGCCAACATCCTGCTGACCAGCCGCGGTGCGGGCGAACAACGGATTCTGTTGAGTGACTTCGGGATAGCTCGGCAGCTCGACACCGCTGCCGGGCCCACCGCACGGAATATCCCGGTCGGCACGGTGGGCTACGCGGCGCCCGAACAGTTGATGGGCGCCGATGACACCGACTTTGCTGCCCGCGCCGATCAGTATGCGCTGGCGGCCACCGCGTTTCACTTGCTGACCGGTGCACCGCCGGTCGAGTTCGCCGACCCGGCGGCCGCGGTGAACCAGCTGATGAACGGTGCACCACCCAGGCTCAGCGACCAGCGTCCGGAGCTGGCCCGCCTCGACGAAGTCTTCTCCAGAGCCCTTGCCAGAAATCCGGCGGACCGGTTCGCCAGCTGCCGCGAGTTTGCCGACGCGGCCAACGAACGGGCCGGGGTCGCCACCGGTGATCGCAGCCCTGAGGCCGTGCTGGCTGTCGAGGTCGTCGACTATCCCGCTTACGCCTGGCCCGATGGAGAAGATGCCGCCGATACGGAAGCGGCCGTCGATTCCCGAGCCGCCACCCGCGAGGCGCCGAAACGAGCGCTGCATTCGGCTGCGGGGGCGTTGGCTCGGCGGCTCGACGACTATTCCACGCGGAGCACCGTCGCGGCGAAGCGTGCCAAGAAGCCGGATGCCGCGCCGCCCAGACGCCGGGCACGCTTGATTTTGCTGGCCGGTGCGGCGGCGCTGCTGGTCGTTGGGCTATTCGCCGCCGGGATCGTGATCGGGCGGAGCACCGAAACGAAGTCCAGTCGCGCCGGCGGCCCGTCACCGAGCGCGCCGGCCGCCGCTCACCCACCGACGACCACCGCGGCCGCCGCGCCGGCAGCACCCGTCCCACTCGACGGCAGTTACCGCATCGAGGTCCAGCGCGCCAAGCAGACGTACAACTACACCCCCAACCCGCAGCCGCCGAACGTGAACACCTGGTGGGCCTTTCGGTCGAACTGCACGGCCACCGCATGCACCGCCAGTGGAACGCTGCTCGACGACGAGGACCACACGCAGGCGAAGTCGCCGGCCGGCGGTCATCTCGTCATGCACTTCGGCGAGGGTCAATGGCAGTCCGAGGCGGAAACGGTGCAGTTCCCCTGTGTCGGGGGCAACGGACTGGCGGCGACCCAGACCACGACGCAGGTGCTGTCGCTGCGACCGCAGCCTCAGGGCGACTTCGTCGGCGAAATGACCGTCACCGTGCAAACCGACGAATGCGGCCAGAAGGCGGCGGTGATCCGGATTCCCGCGGTGGCCAGCCGCAGCGGGGAGGTGCCGCCGGCGGTCAACGTGCCGGACCCCGGAGCGCCCGCCAGGCCCACGGAATCGCCGACCACGCCGACGACAGCCCCATCGGGCCCCGGCCGCTGATCCACCGTTGATCCAAAAAGGCAGCGCTTCGCGAGCGTAACCGCGCTGCGACATCTCGGGCCGCAGATCGCAGCCCCGTCACGCTCGAGTCAAGAAGCACTTACGACACGCGCACGGTTCGATTAAAGAAAGCGAGTAATCACTATCTTCGCTAAACTGGTGGTATCTCGACCTGCTGGAGGAAACAGTGACCTACGACGTGATTATTCGCAACGGCTTGTGGTTCGACGGCACCGGCAGCGCGCCGCAAACCCGCACGCTGGGCATTCGCGACGGCGCGGTGGCAACGGTGGCCGGACCAGGTGATCGGCCACTGGACGAGACCGGCTGTCCCGAGGTGATCGACGCGGCCGGCAAGTGGATCCTGCCGGGCTTCATCGACGTGCACACCCACTACGACGCCGAGATACTGCTCGACCCGGGGCTGCGCGAGTCTGTGCGCCACGGCGTCACCACCGTCCTGCTGGGCAACTGCTCACTGTCGACGGTGTACGCCGACTCCGAGGACGCCGCCGACCTGTTCAGCCGGGTGGAAGCGGTGCCGCGTCAATTCGTCTACAACGCGTTGGACAACCACAAGACCTGGTCGACGGCGGCCGAGTACATCGACGCCCTCGACGCCCTGCCGCTCGGGCCAAATGTCAGCTCGATGATTGGTCATTCGGATCTGCGGACCGCGGTGATGGGACTGGATCGGGCCACCGACTGCCATGTCCGACCCACCGACGCCGAACTGGAGAAGATGGCCGAGCTCCTCGAAGAAGCCCTGGATGCCGGTGTGCTGGGCATGTCCGGGATGGACGCCGCGATCGACAAGCTCGACGGGGACCGGTTCCGGTCCCGCGCGTTACCGTCGACCTTCGCGACGTGGCGGGAACGGCGCAGGCTGATCAAGGTGCTGCGCAAGCGCGGCCGGATGCTGCAGAGCGCGCCCGACGTCGACAACGCGGTGTCCCCGCTGATGTTCTTCCTGACCAGCAGCCGGATTCTCAACGGTGGCAGGGGAGTCCGGATGAGCATGCTGGTCTCCTCCGACGCCAAGTCGATGCCGCTGATGGTGTACGGCCTCGGTGTCGGCACCCGGATCCTCAACAAGCTGCTGGGGTCGAGCGTGCGATTCCAGCACCTGCCGGTGCCGTTCACGCTGTACTCCGACGGAATCGACCTGCCGGTCTTCGAAGAGTTCGGCGCCGGGACGGCGGCCCTGCATCTGCGCGAACAATTCCAGCGCAACGAACTACTGGCCGACGAGTCCTACCGTCGCCGGTTCCGGCGTGAATTCGACCGCGTCAAGCTCGGAATGTCGTTGTGGCACCGCGACTTCCACGACGCCGTGATCGTCGAGTGCCCGGACCCGACGCTGATCGGCAAGAGCTTCGGCGCCATCGCCGACGAGCGCGGACTGCATCCGCTCGACGCGTTCCTCGACGTGCTCGTCGAGAGCGGTGAACGCAATGTCCGGTGGACCACCACCATCGCCAACCACCGGCCCAAGCAGCTGGACCAGCTCGCCGCGGAGCCCAGCGTCCACATGGGCTTCTCCGACGCCGGCGCGCACCTGCGCAACATGGCCTTCTACAACTTCGCATTGCGGCTGCTGCGGCGGACGCGGGATGCCGACCGGGCCGGCAAGCCGTTCCTGTCCATCGAGCACGCGGTGCATCGTCTGACCGGCGAACTGGCCGAGTGGTTCGGCATCAACGCCGGCACCCTCCGCGAGGGCGACCGGGCGGACTTCGTGGTGATCGACCCGGCCCACCTCGACGAGTCGCTGGACGGCTACCACGAGCAGGCGGTGCCCTTCTACGGCGGCCTGCGGCGAATGGTCAACCGCAACGACGCGACCGTGGTCGCGACCGGCGTGGGCGGCGCGGTGGTCTTCCGCAACGGTCAATTCCGCGACGGCTATGGTCAGACCGTGAAGTCGGGCCGATACCTTCGGGCGGGTGAGCTGGAGGCGCGTCAGGAACGGCGAGCGCTGAGCTTCAGCGGCTGAGATGCCCAGAACCCAGCAGCAACGCCGCGAAGAGACCGTTGCACGGCTCCTCGACGCTTGCATCGCCACCATCATCGAGGTCGGATACGCCCGGGCCTCCGCGGCGGTGATCACCAAGCGCGCAGGAGTGTCGGTGGGCGCCCTGTTCCGGCACTTCGAAACGATGGGCGATTTCATGGCTGCGACGGCATCCGAGGTGCTGCGCCGCCAGGTGGAGCGGGGCACCAAGCAGGTCGCCGCAATACCGCCCGACCAGCCGCCGCTGGAAGCGGCCCTGAGGATTCTGCGGGACATCACCAGCGGCCCCGGCAACGCGGTTCTCTACGAACTGCTGATCGCCGCGCGCACCGACGAGAAGCTCAAAGCCACTCTGCGAGAAGAGCTCGGGCAGTACGCCGACAAGATCCTCGAGGCCGCGCGGACCATTCCGGGCGCAGAGCAGTTCCCGGAGGACAAGTTCCCGGTGCTCGTCGGATTGCTGACGAACGTCTTCGACGGCGCCGCTCTGGTGCAAGGAGTGGTGCCGGTGCCGGAACTGGACCGACAGCGGATTTCGGTCCTGATGGAACTGCTGAACGCGGCTCTGCAAAACCCGGCCTTTTAAAGCGAGCCGATGCTCGCTTCCGGATTGAGCGCGAAACCCCAGTCGAGCAGGCTCGCGGCCTGATCCCAATACGTCGGTCCGCCCTGGTGGACCAGCCCGTACATCATGGCGATCACCAACCGGCGGCCACCGCGGGCAGCCGCGCCGACGAACGTCTTGCGCGCGGCGTTGGTGAACCCGGTCTTGCCGCCGATCGCGCCCGGGTAGCGCTGCAACAGCTCGTCCTGGTTGAGGATCGGCTGGTCACCGTGATCGCCGGGGAACATCGCCGAGGGCTCGGCGGTGATATGCGCAAACATCGGATTAGCCATCGCCGCGCGGAAGATGACGGCCAGGTCGTGCGCCGTCGACCAGCCCGAACCGCCGGGCCCGTCCAGGCCGGACGGGGTGGCCGCGTGCGTCGTTACCGCGCCGAGGGCCGCGGCTTTGGAGTTCATCTTGGCGACCGCGGCGTCCTGGCCGCCCAGCATGTGCGCGAGCGTATTGGCGGCGTCGTTACCCGAGACCAGCAGCAGGCCGTCGAGCAGCTGGCGCGCGGTATAGCTGCGGCCCGCCTTGACGCCGACGCAATTGCATTCGACCTGGGTGTCTGCGACGTCAGCCACGACGGTGGAGTTCAGGTCCAGCTCGTCCAGGACCACCAGCGACAACAGCACCTTGATGGTGCTCGCGGGCGGGTGGGACACATTCTGGTCGCGGTCGGCCAGTACCTGACCGCTGTCCAGGTCGGCCACGATCCAGGTCTGGGCCGGCCCGTCGGGGATCGGCACCGATCCGGCCGGCTGCACAGCGGTGTCTGCCGATGCGGTGCCCGCGCCGACGACCACCAAGGTTCCAGCCGTCAGCAGCGCACCTGCGGTGACCATGAGCTTTCGCATGGCCGCAGAGTCTAACTTCCCGGTGTGGCCGGACGGCTATCGACCGTAGTCGACTCTAGACAGCGGCGCCAACCGGCTCGCCCGCGCTCCGGGTGGCCGCCGGGGTTGGCGTGTCGGCGCGCAGGAAGCTGCCGGTGCGCTGCGTGCCGACCACCGCGGTGGGCTCCCCGTTGAGGAAGACCGCTTGTCCCGCGACGAACACGGCTCTGACCGTGTCGTCGTTGCGGTTGACCATCCGCGACAGTCCGCCGTACTGCTCGACCTTCTCCTCGGCGTAGCTGTCCAGCGCGCCATCAAGATGTGCGGGGTCGACGATTACCAGGTCGGCGCGGTCGCCCATGCGCAGGTGGCCGGCGTCGATCTGATACCAGTCGGCCAGTTCGCCGGTCAGCCGATGAACGGCCTGCTCGATGGTCATGAACGGCACGCCGGCCTTTTCCGCGTCGTGGACGTGGCGCAGCAGGCGTAGCCCGAAGTTGTAGAACGCCATGTTGCGCAGGTGCGCCCCCGCGTCCGAGAAGCCCATCTGGACGCCCGGCTCGCGGGCCAGCTTCTTGAGCACCTCGGGTCGGTGGTTGGAAATCGTAGTGCGCCACCGCAGCGCGGTGCCGTGCTCGACGACCAGGTCGAGGAATGCGTCCACGGGGTGCAGCCCGCCGCGGTCAATTCCGACCTGCCCGAACGACTTTCCGATCACCGATGGATCGGGGCATGCGACGATTTCGGCGTCGAAGAAGTCGCGGTGCCACACCCGCAGCCCGTACTTGCTGTCGTAGTCCTTGCGGAACCGCCGACGGTAGTCCTCGTCGCGCAGCAGGTCATCGCGCTCCGCCACTTGCTCTTTCAGGTGCATGGCGGCGGCGCCGGAGCCGAACTCCTCGAAGATGACGAGGTCGATGCCGTCGGCGTACACCTCGAATGGCACCGGCAGGTGCTGCCAGCGGAAGTCCCCGCCGAGCTTGGTGACGAAGCGGGCCGCCGGGCCCATCACCGGGATCAGCCACGGGTTGGCCTTGATGTCGGCGGCCGACAGCAGAGTGGTTTTGAGTTGCCTGCGGCCGATGCCCAACGACTGCAGCGCCTGGGATGCGATGTTGAACGGGTTCTGAATGTTGGGACCCGCCTGAAGGATTCGCCCGCTGCGCCGCAGCATGGCCTTCAGCCGCCGCAGCTCCCGCGGCTTCGCATACGTGGACGGCAAGGTACGGGAGCGGCAGTTCTCCCCGTCAATTTTGTCGAAAAGCAGTTGCTGCGAAGACATTCCGACAAACCCGGCCCGCAGCGCCTCGGCGAGCAGCTGCTCCATCCGCGCCTGCTCGGCCTTGGTCGGCCGGACCTCCTTGCGGGTGGCGCGGTCCAGACCCATCGTCGCGGCCCGCATGTCCGAATGACCAATGAAGGCAGCCACATTCGGCCCCAAGGCCCGTGCCTCCAGTGCGGCGATGTATTCCTCGCAGCTGCTCCAGGTCTTGTGCTGGTCAACCGTGCTGATGACGTGCTCGCGCGGGATGGCCTCTACTCGGGCGAACAGGTCACCGGCATCTTGGCCGTCGACGTGAACGGTCGACAGGGAGCACGAACCCACCATCACCGTCGTCACCCCGTGGCGCAGCGACTCCGACAGCGACGGGCCGCCGAGCACCTCGACGTCGTAGTGGGTGTGGATGTCGACCATGCCGGGCAGCACCCACTTGCCCGCGGCGTCGATCACCTGGCCGCAGCCGGTTTCGTCGAGCGGCTGTGCGCTGATGGCCGCGACATGGCCGTCACGGATCCCGATGTTGCGGATCGCCGATGGTGCGCCGGTGCCGTCGAACCAGCGGCCGTTGCGGATGATTGCGTCGAAGTTCATGGCTCCCAGGATGCGGCCCCGACAGCGTCGGAGTCTTGACAGTTACGGACATTTATTTGACATTTGTTGACATGTCAGTGGTACGCGGAACGTCGCTGTCGGGATATCCGCGCCTGGTCGCCGAACTGGGCGGCGATCCGATTGAGCTGCTGAAGGCCGCCGGCATCCGACCCCAAGACGTCGGCGATCACGAAGTTTTTCTGCCGTACCGCAGCCTCATTGTTGCCGTCGAGATAGCAGCGACGGCGACCGCGAGTCCCGATTTCGGGCGGCGGTTGGCACTACGGCAAGGCATCGAAATCCTGGGCCCAGTCGGGGTCGCCGCACGCACCGCGGCCACCGTCGGGGACGCCTTCGCGATTCTCGAAACCTTCCTGGCGGCCTACAGCCCGGCCATCTCCGGGCGCATCACCCCAACTGCCACCGCCGGACAGTCGTTCTATGTATTCGAGATTTTGATCGAGCGCCCACCCCCGCATCCACAGACCATCGAACTATCCCTCGGAGTGTCACTGCGGATTATGCGGTTCCTGCTCGGCGCGCAGTATTCGCCGTTGTCGGTGCACTTGCCGCACGAGCCGCTCACCGCGGCAGGCGACTATCTGACCTACTTCGGCTGCCGGCCGTGCTTCACACAACCCACAGCAGGCTTCACCTTCCGCACGGCCGATCTGGCGCGCCCGCTCGACCCGGACACCCTCGCCCATCAAGCGGTCGTGCAGTACCTGAGGGGAATCACCACACACCAACCGGGCATGACCCAGTCGGTGCGCACCATGGTCCGCCAACTCCTGCCCACCGGCACCGCCAGCCTCGAGTTGATCGCCGCCCAGTTCGATCTGCATCCGCGGGCACTGCACCGCCGCCTGTCCGCGGAGAAAACCAGCTTCGGTGAGCTCATCGACAGCGTGCGCCGCGAAACCGCCGAACACTACTTACGCGACACCGACATCAGCCTGTCGCACCTGACCCGAGAACTCGGCTACGCCGAGCAGAGCGTGCTCACCCGGTCGTGCCGGCGATGGTTCGGCTGCGGTCCCAGCAGTTACCGCAGCGCGGCCCGCTCTGTCCCACCGAACCTGCCCGGCGAGCCGGGCGCGCCGCCGGATCGTGTTCAATCGACGACATGCTGAGCCTGGAAGAGATTTCCGACCGCTTGGAGATCCAGCAGCTGCTGGTGGACTACTCGACCGCAATTGACCAGCGTCGATTCGACGATCTGGACAGGGTGTTCACCCCGGACGCCTACATCGACTACACCGCCCTGGGCGGCATCGAGGGCCGGTATCCCGAAGTGAAGAAATGGCTGTCGCAGGTGCTGCCGAATTTCCCGGTGTACGCGCACATGCTGGGCAATTTCTCGGTCCGCATCGACGGCGACACCGCGTCGTCTCGGGTGATCTGCTTCAACCCGATGGTGCTCGGCGGCGACAAGGAGCAGATCCTGTTCTGCGGGCTTTGGTACGACGACGAGTTCCTGCGCACCCCCGAGGGCTGGCGGATGACCCGCCGGGTCGAGACGAAGACTTTCCAGAAAGTGATGTGACGGTCAGGTTTGATGGTGGCCTCCCGCCGCGCCGCGCTCACGATCGAAGCCCGGCTTGGGCGACGAGTGTGAAGCCACGGCTTTCATTGTGAAGTTAGGGCTTTGCGAGTGAAGCTAGGGCAGGTTTCGTCGCGGGAATTCGCCATGAGCTCACGTCGAAAGCCGTTGCTTCACAATGAGAGCCGTCGCTTCACAATCAACGCCGTCAGCTTGCGTAGCGACGGTCGGCCTTTGATGGTGGCGACGCGTTGCGCGAGGCTGCGTCGGACTGGCGATCGCCATGATTTCTGCCCGACGTCCCCGTTCTGGCACAATAGGCGGCTGTCCGCCGAGCGACTACGGCCGCTCAGTGGTCAGAAACGCGAGGCAAAACCGGGCCCTGGCATCCTGCCGCGGTCGCCGAATTGCAGCGTGACACATACAGGAGAACTCGCTTAACCATGGCTGTGAAGATCAAGCTCACTCGACTTGGCAAGATCCGCAATCCTCAGTACCGCATCGCCGTCGCCGACGCGCGCACCCGCCGCGACGGCCGCTCCATCGAGGTCATCGGCCGCTACCACCCCAAGGAAGAGCCCAGCCTCATCGAGATCAACTCCGAGCGCGCCCAGTACTGGCTGTCCGTGGGGGCTCAGCCCACCGAGCCCGTCCTCAAGCTGCTGAAGATCACCGGCGACTGGCAGAAGTTCAAGGGTCTGCCCGGCGCGGAGGGCACCTTGAAGGTCAAGCCCGCAAAACCCAGCAAGCTGGAGCTGTTCAACGCCGCGCTGGCCGCCGCCGACGGCGGTCCCACCACCGAGGCAGCCAAGCCGAAGAAGAAGTCACCCGCGAAGAAGGCCGCCAAGGCCGGCGAGGCAGCCCCTGAGGCGGAAAAGGCTGAAAAGGCCGAAAAGGCTGAGACACCCGCCGAGACGCCCGCCGATGCCCCCGAGCAGTCCCAGGGCGGCGAGCCGGCCGAGACAACGAACGAAAGCTGACTGACGCAATGAGTACCGTCGTCGTCGACGCTGTCGAACATCTGGTCCGGGGAATCGTCGACAACCCCAACGACGTCCGGGTCGACATGGTGACCAGCCGGCGTGGACGCACCGTGGAGGTCCACGTTCATCCCGACGACCTGGGCAAGGTGATCGGTCGCGGCGGACGTACCGCGACCGCGCTGCGCACGCTGGTCGCCGGGATCGGTGGTCGGGGTATTCGCGTCGACGTGGTGGACACCGACCAGTAGCGGGCCCTGCTCATGGAGCTCTCGTGGAGCTGGTAGTCGGTCGCGTAGTCAAAGCGCACGGCGTCACCGGCGAACTGGTCGTCGAGGTCCGCACCGACGATCCCGAGTCGCGATTTGCTCCGGGTAACACCTTGCGCGCCAGGGCCTCTCGTGATGCCGGCGGTCAGGAGCGGAGCTTTGCCGTCGAGGGCGTCCGTGAGCACGGCGCGCGCCTGCTGGTGCGCCTGGCCGGAGTGACCGACCGGGATGCCGCCGACGCATTGCGCGGCAGCTTGTTTATCGTCGACTCCGACGATCTGCCGCCCATCGATGAGCCGGACACCTACTACGACCACCAGCTGGAAGGCCTGCGGGTGCGCACGACGACGGGACAGGATCTCGGGGTGGTAGCCGAGGTGCTGCACACCGCCGCCGGCGAGTTGCTGGCGGTCAAACGTGATTCGGGAGAAGTGCTGGTGCCGTTCGTCAGTGCGATCGTCACGTCGGTGTCGCTGGACGACGGCACCGTCGAGATTGATCCGCCCGAGGGCCTGCTGGACTTGGGGTAGCAGTGCGCATCGACGTCATCACGATCTTTCCGGCGTACCTGGATCCGCTGCGATTGTCGTTGCCGGGCAAGGCGATCGAATCGGGTCTGGTCGACCTGCGGGTGCACGACCTGCGCCGCTGGACCCACGACGTGCACCACTCGGTGGACGACGCGCCCTACGGCGGCGGCCCGGGAATGGTGATGAAGGCGCCGGTGTGGGGTGATGCGCTGGACGAGACCTGTTCCGGCGAGACGCTGCTGATCGTTCCGACCCCCGCCGGTTCGCTGTTCACCCAGGCCGCCGCCCAGCGCTGGAGCGCCGAGACACACCTGGTGTTCGCCTGCGGCCGCTACGAGGGCATCGACCAGCGGGTCGTTGAGGATGCCGCACGACGGATGCGCGTCGAAGAGGTCTCGATCGGCGACTATGTGCTGCCGGGGGGTGAGTCGGCCGCCGTGGTGATGATCGAGGCGATGGTGCGGCTGTTGACCGGAGTTCTGGGCAATCCCGCGTCGCATCGCGACGATTCACACTCAGTCGACCTGGACCGGCTCCTCGAGGGGCCGAGCTATACCCGCCCGCCGAGCTGGCGTGGCCTCGACGTCCCAGCTGTTCTGCTGTCCGGTGACCACGCGCGAATCGCCGCTTGGCGCCGCGAGGTCTCACTGCAGCGCACCCGGGACCGCCGGCCCGAGCTGCTGGATTAGCTCGGCGAGCAGACGCAGAGTCGCGCTCGCGAGGCGGAATCTGCGCGATTCTGCGTCTGCTCGCCGCAAGAAGGCGCGGCTAGATCCGGCCGTTGGGGAACATCGTCTTCACAGCCTGGGTGATCGTGTCCCGCGCGGTGGCGTCATCAGAGGGCTGCAGCGACAGGATCACCATGATGTAGCGCCGGTCCGCGCCGATTATCCCGGTCGACAGGTGCATCCAGTCACTGCCGATGCAGCACATCCAGCCCTGCTTGACCGCTACCGGTTCGGCGTACAGGCCGTCCGGGATGCCGAACCGCTGCGGATAGCCGTCGACTCCGGTGGGGGTGGACTGGGCCAGGTCGCTGACGATGATCCCGGCCCGTTCCAACGGCAGGCCGCCCGACCCGTCGAGCAGCATGTCGTAGTAGCGGACCAGATCAGTCGGCGAGCTCAACGTGTTCCACCAGTGACCATCGCTGGGCGGCGTGGTCGACGACAGCCCGTATCGGGTTGCGACCTGGGTGACGATGGCGTCGCCGCCGTCCTGATCCCAGAATCGCTGGGCGGCGTCGTCGTCGGAGGACCGCAACATGGCGTCCAACGCCTGGCGATCCTCCGGGCTCAACGTCGCCTTTCCTTCGGCTTCCTGTAGCAGCAGCTCATCGGCAATGAACAGCTTGGCCACCGACGCGGTGCCGGGGATCTGGGCATCGCCGTTGGAGACCAGTTGATGGGTGGCACGGTCGAGAACGGCTACCGACAGGGTGGCGCCGACGCCGGCGGCTTCGTCGACCGCCCGCTGGACGCGTGCCTGCAATCCGCCGAGCCCGGCTCCCGGCAGCGCGTCCGGCGGCGCGGGCCGGGTGATGACCTGCAGCAGCAGTTCCGCCAGCTGCGGAGACGGCTGCAGATTGCGACCGGGTGCGCTGTGGGCGGGCGTGCTCGGCGTCTTCGCCTGCACCTTCGCCTCGCACCCCCCGACCAGCACCAACGCCACCGCCGCGGCGGTGAGTAGCGTCAGCGGCCGGGCTCGCATTTCTCCCCCTGGTCCTTGTGGCTGGTGGCTTATGGCGGCGTCCAGCGTCCCGGACACATATATGCGGCGGCCGCACCGCCAGTTGCCCCGGGCGTCACGCTGAGGTTCGGGTTCGGCTAGCGCGGTGTGGCCCCAGTCATATGTACCATTCACCAGCGCATTTCGTAGGTCACGAACCGCCAGGATTTCCTGTGATTTTCACTGCATGCGGACCGTCTGGCACAATTGACCGGTTGTCTCGAAGCGGTTGTAGGCCCGCCAGGCCCATCCTCTGGACCGATTGGGGCCTAGCCGCCTGCTGCGAGATGCGCCCAGAAGCCCGAAACCCATCGGCTCGGTGACCGTCGCACTGCGTGCGGACGGTCCGCCGCAAGCCGCGACCGCAAGGAAGTGCCTTCTACGATGAACAGGCTGGACTTCGTCGACCAGGCGTCGCTACGCGACGACATCCCGGCATTCGGCCCGGGCGACACCATCAACGTGCATGTCAAGGTCATCGAGGGCGCCAAGGAGCGTGTCCAGGTGTTCAAGGGCGTGGTGATCCGTCGTCAGGGCGGCGGTATCCGCGAGACGTTCACGGTGCGCAAGGAGAGCTACGGCGTCGGCGTCGAGCGGACCTTCCCGGTGCATTCGCCGAACATCGACCACATCGAGTTGGTGACTCGCGGCGACGTCCGTCGCGCCAAGCTGTACTACTTGCGTGAGCTTCGCGGCAAAAAGGCCAAGATCAAGGAGAAGCGCTGAGCCGACTCAGCGGTCTGAAGATGCACCGAGCGCGCTGGCTACGCTGATCTCGTGACCGAAACCACGGACTCGTCAGCCGAGCACCAACCCGAAGCTGATCCACCGTCGGAACCGGAGACCTCTCCCAAGGACACAGCCGACCCGGCCGCCGCCGAAGATGCAGGCGCCACCAGCGCGAAAGGCGTAGCCGGTACGGACGGCGCGGACTCCGATAAGGACGAGGACGAGGACGAGTCGAAGCGGTACAAGCCGTCGGCGCTGCGCGAATTCGCGCTTCTGGCCGTGATCGCGATAACGCTCTACTACGTCGTGTTGACGTTCGTGGCGCGCCCCTACCTGATCCCGTCCGAATCCATGGAACCAACCCTGCACGGGTGCCCAACCTGCGTCGGCGACCGAATCATGGTGGACAAGCTCACGTACCGATTCGACTCACCGCAACCGGGCGACGTCGTCGTCTTCCGGGGACCGCCGTCCTGGAACCTCAACTACAAGTCGATCCGGTCGACTAACACCGCGGTCCGGTGGGTGCAGAACGGGCTTTCGTTCATCGGTTTCGTGCCTCCCGACGAGAACGATCTGGTCAAGCGCGTCATTGCGGTCGGAGGCCAGACGGTCCAGTGCCGGTTCGACACGGGCTTGACGGTCAACGGCAAGCGGCTCAAGGAGCCGTATCTCAATCCCGCCACGATGGGCGCCGACCCGGCGGTGGACCCGTGCCTGGGTTACGAATTCGGGCCGGTCACCGTCCCGCAGGGACGGCTGTGGGTGATGGGCGACAACCGCAGGCACTCGGCGGACTCGCGCGCCCACTGCACCACCAACCCGGAGGACGCGGTCAAGGGTGTGCTGTGCACCGGCGACCCAATGGCGGGCACGGTGCCGGTGTCCAACGTCATCGGCAAGGCCAGGTTCATCGTGTGGCCGCCGTCGCGATGGGGTGGTGTGGGTTCGGTGAACCCCCAGCAGGGTCAGTAGCCATGACCACGACGTGGCCGCCGCGGACGGTGATCCGTAAATCAGGGGGTTTGCGCACCCTGGAATCCGCGCTGTACCGCAGCGGTCTGGGTCCGGTCGCCGGAGTCGACGAGGTGGGACGCGGCGCGTGCGCCGGCCCGCTGGTGGTCGCCGCCTGCGTGTTGGGACCGGGGCGACTGGAAAGCCTTGCCGCCCTTGATGATTCGAAGAAGCTCACCGAGAAGGTACGGGAGCGGCTATTCCCGTTGATCTGCCGCTACGCGTTGGCCTACCACGTGGTGTTCATCCCGTCGGTCGAGGTCGACCGCCGCGGCGTGCACAAAGCAAATATCGAAGGCATGCGACGCGCCGTGGCCGGCCTGCCGCTGCGACCCGGCTATGTGCTCAGCGACGGCTTCCGGGTGCCTGGGCTGTCGGTACCGTCGCTGCCCGTGGTCGGGGGAGACGCCGCTGCCGCGTGCATCGCCGCGGCGAGCGTGCTGGCCAAGGTCAGCCGGGACCGGTTGATGGTCGCGATGGACGCCGAGCACCCCGGCTACGGTTTCGCCGACCACAAGGGCTACTGCACGGCCGCGCACGGCCGCGCGCTGGCCCGGCTCGGACCGTGCGCCGAACACCGCTATTCGTTCATCAATGTGCGGCAGGTGGCGACCGGGTCGCGCACGCGGGTGGTGGCCGAATTCCGGCCCGACCCTCCCGCCGAGCGGGCCGAGTAGCAGTGAGGAAAGATGGGATCAGGGTTGTCGCCCGCGCCCCTTGGCAGGGAGAAGGACGTCTGAGCAGATGAGCGCAGAAGATCTCGAAAAGTATGAAACCGAGATGGAGCTCTCGCTGTACCGCGAATACAAGGACATCGTCGGTCAGTTCAGCTACGTCGTGGAGACCGAACGTCGCTTCTATCTGGCCAACAGTGTGGAGCTGATGCCGCGCAACGCCGACGGCGAGGTGTACTTCGAGCTGCGCCTCGCCGACGCCTGGGTGTGGGATATGTACCGGCCGGCGCGGTTCGTCAAGCAGGTGCGGGTGGTCACCTTCAAAGACGTCAACATCGAAGAAGTCGAGAAGCCCGAGCTGCGGCTCCCCGAGTAGCGGGCCGGCGTTCCCTACGGGGCGGGCTCGTCGTCGCCGAACATCAGTTTGCCGCGGTTTGCGATGACCGTGCGGGCCACGTCGGCGAGCTTGATGTTCAGATCTTGCGAGTAACGCCGCAGCACGTTGAACGCCTCATCCTCGGGCGTGTTGTTCAGCAGCATCAACATGCCGACGGCCTTGCCGATCTCGCGGTTGCTCATCAGCCCTTTTCGCAGCGTGGCGGCGTCTTCGCCCTGCCCGATGGCGTTGATGGCCACGCTCGCAAACGATGCCAGCACGGTGGCCTGCCCGGCGGACTCCTTGTCGAACACGTTGGGGGTGTCGCTGAACAGGTTGAGGGCGCCGGTGACCTGGCGATCGACCAGCAACCTGAACCCCATCGCGCCGCGCACCGGAGTCTCGGCGATCAGGTGGGCGGCCAATTTCGGCCACAGGCATGGTGTAGTCAGGTCGGGTTCGATCTGCGGGGTTTCGTCCTCGATGGCGTCCACGCAGGGTCCGTCGCCGGCTTCGCGTTCCAGGTCGTCGACGCGCTGCGCGATACGGTCGCTGGCGCCGACGGTGACGTAGCGACCATCGCGTCGCACCAGCACGCTGGCATGGTCGCATCCGGTCACGGTCAGCGTTGCCGCGACGCAGATCGCGGCGTACACCTGAGAGGCATCCGAGCCTTGGTAGATGATCTCGGCGAGTGCAGCGAACACGGTCGCGGGATCCGCTGTCGTCCCGCCGGGCCGTGACCCTGCGTCTTTGACTTCGTCCGCCATGTCTTTCCTTCACGCTGCTGTCGCTGCCATAGCCGGTTTCCCGATGGTCGTAGGTTATCGGTAGCCCATAGGCGCTCATATCCCGACGGCGACTTCCAGCTCTTTCAGCGACGTCTCCAGGTATCCGAGCATGTGCTGCAGGTGCGGCACGCTGCGCCGGCACCCGACGAGCCCGAAGTCGAGGGTTTGGGCGTTGGTGGTGACCGTGATGTTCACGGCTTGGCCGTCCAGGGCGATGGACAGCGGGTAGTTGCCGTCCAGGCGCGCGCCGCGCCAGTACAACGGCTCCTGGGCTCCTGGCACGTTGGAGATCACGATGTTGAACGGCGGCGGAGCGGTGCGGATGAAGCCCGGAATCAGCCCGAAGAACAAGCCGCCGGTCATGAAAGCCGACAGGGCCAACTGCTGCGCCCGGGGCAGTCCGCTGAAGACTTCCTTGTTGTCGCACATCGAATTATTGATTCCGGCAAGGCGTTTGGCGGCGTCGCCGACGTCGGTGTGCAGGTTGCACAAGACGGTGCCCACCATGTTCCCGCCGCCTTCATCGGTCTCCTTCCGAAGGCTCACCGGGACCATCGCAACCAATGGGGTGTCGGGCAGCGCATGCTGTTCGATCAGGTAAGCGCGCAGAGCGCCCGCCGACATCGCCAAAACGACGTCGTTGAAGGTGACGTCGGCGGCGGTTTTGACGGCTTTGATCCGGTCGAGTGACCACGACTGGGCGGCGATGCGGCGAGCACCGCCGATGCGCACGTTGAACATCGTCTTGGGCGCCCGGAACGGAAAGGTGAGTTGCTGCTCCAGCAGGGCGGCGCGCGCCAGCGACAGCGTCGACGGCGCCAGTGCGGCCGACGATCCCAACACGCTGGTCAGCATGTCCAGCCGCGACGATCGTCGGCCGCTGTCGCGATGACGGCGCGGCTTCAGCGCCCACGGCACCCGCACTTCGTCGTCGTCCGGATCGCTGGTGAATGCGCGCTGCATCAGCTTGAGCGCCGACACTCCGTCCATCAGGGAATGGTGGAACTTGGTGTAGACGGCGTAGCGCCCGTCGTTGAGCCCTTCGACCAGGTGCGCTTCCCACAGCGGCCGGTGCCTGTCGAGGGGGCTGCCATGCAGCCGCGAAGCGAGCTCCAGCAGCTCACGCACCCGCCCGGGGCGGGGCAGCGCGGACCGGCGGAAGTGGTAGTCAAGCTCGACGTCGTCGTCGAAAGCCCAGGCCACGTTGGTGACGGCACTGAAGAACGCCGGATGCTTACGGAAAGTGGGTTGGATGTCGGTGCAACCGAGCATCGCCTGATACGCATCGGTCACGAACTCCGGACCTGCATCATCGGGTGGCTGAAACAATTGCAGGCTGCCGACATGCATCGGGTGTTCGCGGGATTCGCCGAGCAAAAACATGGAATCGGCCGGTGCGATGAGCTTCATAATCCTTCTTCCGCGATAGACGTTTCCCAGATGGATAGCCAAGGCGGCTGCTCGGCACACGTTCGAACTTCCTGATCCGTCGTTTGGGTGGCCCCTGCGGCGGGAAGGTCATCTCAGATGGGACTGACTGTCGCGGTTACCGGACCGACCGGAGAGATCGGTGTCGCCGCGGTGACCGCGCTCGAGCGTGAACCGGCGGTGGACAAGGTCGTCGGGATGGCGCGCCGGCCGTTTGAGCCGCGGCAGCGCGGCTGGACGAAAACCAGCTACCAGCAGGGCGACATCCTTGACCGGGACGCCGTGGATGAATTGGTCGCGCAGGCCGATGTGGTGGTCCACCTGGCATTCATCATCATGGGGTCGCGCGAAGAAAGCGAACGCGTCAACCTGCAGGGCACCCGTAACGTGTTCGAGGCCACCGTGGCAGCGAATGCCACCGCGCAGCGGCCACGGCGATTGGTTTACACCTCGTCAGTGGCCGCCTACGGTTACCACTCCGACAACCCGGTGCCGCTCACCGAGGACGTGCCTGCGCGCGGGTCCGCTGAGCACTATTACTCCGCACAGAAGGCGGCGTGCGAGCGTGTTCTGGCCGAGGTGACGCAGGGTTCGCCGCTGGAGGTGTTCGTGCTGCGGCCGTGCATCGTCGCCGGGCCCGAGGCGCACGCGTTGGCCGACGCGATGCCGTGGAATCAGTTGCCCGCTCCGGTGCGCACGGTGACCGACGCGCTGCGGGGGGCGGTGCCGATGCTAAAGCCGGTGGTGCCGGACCCAGGAGTTCCGCTGCAGCTGGTCCATCACGACGACGTCGCGACCGCGATCGCGTTGGCGGCCACCGTCCCGGCACCGCCCGGGGCCTACAACATCGCCGGTGACGGCGTGGTGACGGTCGCTGACGTGGCCAAGGCGTTGGGTGGCCGTCCGGTACGGGTTCCCGCGGCGGCCGCCTCGGCGGCTTCCGCGGCGATCTCCCGATTGCCGTTCGTGCCTTCCGCACTCGAATGGCTGCACGCCGCACGGACGTCGGTGGTGCTGGACATCGCGAAGGCCGAGCGGGACCTCGGCTGGCGCCCGGCGCACTCGTCGGCGCAGACTCTGGCGGCGCTGGCTTCGTCGCTTTGAGGGTCGGGCGCGCTGGCAGGCGAGGTACGTTGTGGCCGTGAGCTTTCATCGCTTGGTCCGGTGCGGCACATAACAGCGCGTCGGCGGGTCAAGCACCTGACCGCCGGCGAAACGGTCACCCGGCCGGAAACCCTAGTGGTCGAGGAGCCGTTGGAGATCCGCCTCAACGGCACTCCGGTCACGGTGACCATGCGCACGCCGGGCTCGGATATCGAACTCGCGCAAGGCTTTCTGCTCACCGAAGGGATAGTCGCGGACCGCGGCGACGTGCTGACCATCCGCTACTGCGACGGACGCGACGAGGACGGTGTCAACGCATACAACGTTCTGGACGTGACACTGGCGCCCGGCGTCAAGCTGCCCGATCTCGACGTCACCCGCAACTTCTACACCAGCTCGTCGTGCGGGATCTGCGGCAAGGCGTCGCTGGATGCCGTGCGGCTTATCAGCCGCTTCGCCGTCGGTGAGGATCCCGCCACCATCGCCGCCGCCACGCTCAAGGCGATGCCAGACCAACTTCGCGGCGCCCAAAAGGTTTTCGCCAGCACCGGCGGGCTCCACGCCGCGGCGCTGTTCGGAACGGACGGCGTGATGCATGCCGTGCGCGAGGACATCGGCCGGCACAACGCGGTCGACAAGGTCATCGGCTGGGCGCTGGAACACGACCGCATCCCGCTGAACGGCTCGGTGCTGCTGGTCAGCGGTCGGGTCTCGTTCGAGTTGGCGCAGAAAGCTCTGCTGGCTGGAATTCCCGTGCTGGCAGCCGTGTCCGCGCCGTCGTCGCTGGCGGTCTCGCTGGCCGAGGAGTCCGGGATCACCCTGGTGGCCTTCCTGCGCGAGGACTCGATGAACGTCTACACGCGCGCGGACCGCATCCGGTAGGCGGCGCTTAGCAGACCGTGGGTTGGAAATGCCAGCTCGCGGGTAGCCGATCGTATTGCTTCACACAGTGGAGGAGACGGCCATGCTGCACGGACTGCTTTTAGCCGCCCAAGACAATCCCCAGGCAGCGGGTTTCATCCTGCGCGGGATCAAGGGCATCTTCGTCGCGATAGGCAGCGTCATCGCGGCCTTCATCTGTGCAGCCATTGCCGGGATGAAGGGTCGCAGCGCCCTGGGGTGGGGAAACCTCGGCTTGTTCTTCAGCATCCTGACGCTGATCGTCGTCATCATCATCCCCAGCAAGAGGACTTAGACCGTCCGCTCAGGGGCCGTTGACGCTGCGTTGATGGCGGGCCTCACTCGCACTTCGTCGGCTGGCGTTGTGGATGGATTCCCAACTGGGGATAACGGGGTCGGCGCGGCGGCCTGACCCGTCCCATGCGGCCCGGTTTGTCGGCGCCACCGTGCAATTTGGCTGGCATGACGACCACAAAGACACTGACCCGGGTCCAGCTGGGAGCAATGGGCGAGGCGCTCGCGGTGGATCACCTCACGAAGATGGGCTTTCGCATCTTGGACCGCAATTGGCGTTGCCGCTATGGCGAGCTGGATGTGATCGCTTCCGATGCGACGACGAGCACCGTGGTGTTCGTCGAAGTGAAGACGCGGACCGGCGACGGTTATGGAGGTCTGGCGCACGCTGTGACGCCGCGGAAGGTCGGCCGGCTGCGTCGGCTGGCAGGGCTGTGGCTGGCCGGCCAAGACGGCAGCTGGGCGGCGGTCCGCATCGATGTGATCGGCGTGCGGATCGGGCGCCGGCGCACCCCGGAGATCACCCACCTGCAGGGAATCGGCTGATGGCGCTGGGGCGCGCGTTCTCGGTCGCGGTGCGCGGACTGGACGGAGAGATCGTGGAAATCGAAGCCGACATCACCTCCGGGTTGCCAGGTGTGCATCTGGTAGGGCTGCCCGACGCCGCGCTGCAGGAGTCCCGCGACCGGGTCCGAGCGGCGGTCACCAACTGCGGCAACAGCTGGCCGCAGGCCCGACTCACGCTGGCGCTGTCACCGGCGACGCTGCCGAAAATGGGTTCCGTCTACGACATCGCACTGGCCGCCGCCGTGTTGTCGGCGCAGCTGAAAAAGCCTTGGCACCGGCTGGAGAAGACAGTGCTGTTGGGGGAGTTGTCGCTGGACGGGCGGGTCCGTCCGGTGCGCGGAGTGCTGCCCGCGGTACTGGCCGCCAAACACGACGGCTGGCCGGCCGTCGTCGTTCCGGCGGGCAACCTGGCCGAAGCCAGCCTGGTTGAGGGCATCGACGTGTCCGGAGTTCGCACCCTGGGGCAATTGCAGAGCTGGCTCAACGGCTCCGCCCGACTCGAGGACCGGATCACCTCGGCCGCAACGCCGTTGGATCCGTCGGCCGATCTGGCCGACGTGGTGGGCCAGTCGCAGGCGCGGTTCGCGGTCGAAGTGGCCGCGGCGGGGTCGCACCATCTCATGTTGACCGGACCACCTGGCGTGGGCAAAACGATGCTGGCACAACGTCTGCCGGGAATACTGCCGCAGCTGTCGGACTGCGAGTCGCTGGAGGTCACGGCAATTCACTCGGTAGCCGGGCTGCTGTCGGGTGACACGCCGTTGATCACCAGGGCGCCGTTTGTGGCGCCGCACCACAGTTCCAGCGTCGCGGCGCTGGTCGGCGGCGGTTCGGGGATGGCCCGGCCGGGCGCGGTGAGCCGGGCGCATCGCGGAGTCTTGTTCCTCGACGAATGCGCGGAGATCAATGTCAGCGCGCTGGAAGCATTGCGAACACCGTTGGAGGACGGTGAAATTCGGCTTGCCCGCCGCGACGGTGTGGCCTGTTACCCGGCGCGCTTCCAGCTGGTGCTGGCCGCCAACCTGTGCCCATGCGCACCGGCCGATCCGCAGGACTGCATTTGTGCGGCATCGGCCAAACGGCGTTACCTGGGCAAATTGTCCGGGCCGTTGCTGGATCGGGTGGACCTGCGGGTGCAGATGAACCCGGTACGCGCAGGGGCGTTCTCGACTGCAGACGGCGAACCGACATCGCAGGTTCGCAACCGGGTGGCGCTGGCCCGCGAAGCTGCCGCCCACCGCTGGCGGCCACACGGATTCCGCACCAATGCTGAAGTCAGCGGGTCATTGCTGCGGCGAAAGTTCCGGCCCAGCAATGCCGCGATGGACCCGCTGCGCGCGGCGCTGGACCGTGGTCTGCTCAGCATCCGTGGCGTGGATCGGACGCTGCGGGTGGCGTGGAGCCTGGCCGACCTGGCGGGCCGGGCCTCGCCCGGGCCGGACGAAGTTGCCGTCGCACTGAGCTTTCGGCAAGGAGGAGCGCAGCGATGAGCGCCTCGACAGTCGATGCCGATTCGGTACTGCGAGCCTGGGCCTACCTGTCGCGGGTCGCCGAACCACCATGTCCCGAACTTGCTGACCTGGTCCACAGCGTCGGCCCGGTGGAGGCCGCCGAGCGGGTCAAGCGCGGACTGGTTGACGGCGACCTGGCCGGGCACACCGAGTCCAGGCGCGAAATCGACCAGGCCGCAGCCGATCTCGAATTACTGGCCCGTCGTGGCGGCCGCTTGATCACACCCGACGACGACGAATGGCCGGCGCTCGCGTTCACCGCATTCGGCGCTGCCGACATCCGGGCGCGCCGTGGCGGGCCGCCGCTGGTGCTGTGGGCGCTCGGTCCGGCGCGCCTGGACGACGTGGCGCAACGCGCCGCCGCCGTGGTCGGCACCCGCGCTGCGACGGCCTACGGCGAGTACGTTGCCCACGACATGGCGACCGGGCTGGCCGAACGCGACGTCGCGGTCGTCTCCGGCGGCGCCTACGGCATCGACGGCGCAGCGCACCGCGCGACCCTGGCCGCCGACGGAATCACCGTGGCGGTCCTCGCCGGCGGGATCGACATCCCTTATCCCGCTGGACATTCGGCGCTGCTGCATCGGATCGCCCAGCACGGGCTGCTGTTCAGCGAATACCCGCCCGGTGTCCGGCCCGCCCGGTACCGATTCCTCACCCGCAACCGCCTGGTGGCCGCCGTCGCGGGGGCGGCGGTGGTGGTGGAAGCGGGCCTGCGCAGCGGTGCCGCCAATACCGCCGCCTGGGCGCGGGTGTTGGGCCGGGTGGTGGCCGCGGTGCCAGGTCCCGTGACGTCGTCGGCGTCGGCCGGTTGTCACGCGCTGCTGCGCCACGGCGCAGAGCTGGTCACCCGGGCCGACGACGTCGTCGAGCTCGTCGGTCGCATCGGTGAGCTGGCACCCGAAGAACCGCGGCCCACCACACCGTTCGACGGGCTGAGTGAAGCCGAGCGGCGGGTTTACGAGGCGCTGCCGGGTCGCGGCGCCGCCACGATCGACGAGATCGCCGTCGCATCGGGGCTGGGGCCTGAGCAGGTGCTGGGGCCGCTGGCAATGCTCGACCTGGCCGGACTGGCGGAATGCTGCGACGGCCGGTGGCGAATCGTCCGCGGCGGGACCGGCAAGACTGCGGCCGTGAGCTCGGCGACGCGGCTCGTATAGTCGACGGGAGGTCGGGTCTGGACAGGAGGACAAGTGGCCGGGCGACCCCTGCAAGCTTTCGAAGTCGTTGGTACCCAGCAACTCGGACCGCACCTGGTGCGGGTTGTGCTCGGGAGCAACGATTTCGACACCTTCGTGCCCAGCAAGTTCACCGACTCCTACGTCAAGTTGGTATTCGTAGCCGACGACGCCGATGTGGTCGCGTTGCCTCAGCCGTTGACGCTGGACAGCTTTGCCGAGCTGCCACCCGCGAGTCGGCCTTCGGTGCGGACCATGACGGTCCGTCACGTCGACGAGGCCGCGGGCCAGATCGCAATCGACGTCGTGGTGCACGGCGAGCACGGGATAGCAGGGCCGTGGGCCGTCGCGGCGCAACCTGGCCAACCGATCTACCTGATGGGTCCCGGCGGCGCCTATACGCCCGACCCGGCCGCCGATTGGCATCTGCTGGCCGGCGACGAGTCCGCGCTGCCCGCTATCGCCGCGGCACTGGAAGCACTTCCCGCAGGTGCGGTTGGTAAGGCGTTCATCGAAGTCGCCGGGCCCGACGACGAGATTCCCTTGACGGCGCCGCAATCGGTCGAGGTGAGCTGGATATATCGGGGTGGCCGGGCCGACCTGGTCCCCGAGGACCGCGCCGGCGACTCCGCGGCGTTGATCGAGGCGGTCACCACCGCCCAGTGGCTACCGGGCCAGGTGCACGTCTTCATCCACGGTGAGGCGCAGACCGTCATGCACAACTTGCGGCCCTACATCCGCAACAAGCGTGACGTGGATGCGAAATGGGCGTCGTCGATTTCGGGTTACTGGCGTCGCGGCCGCACCGAAGAGACCTTCCGGCAGTGGAAGAAAGAGCTGGCCGAGGAGGAGGCGGGGACTCAGTAACGGGCTGATCCCCGGCTGGCATTCTCTTTCGCATGGCATTCACACCCCATTTCGGGGACTACCAGAACGAAATCTATTTTCAGGGCCTGGCCGGGGTGGTGCCGTCGCTGCCGATGGCCTTCGCCGAGCTGGAATCCAAGGCGGAGCAGGCGATGCCGCCGTCGGTGTGGTCATATGTCGCCGGGGGAGCCGGCGACGAACGCACCCAGCGGGCCAACCGCGAAGCCTTCGACCGGTGGGGGCTGATACCCCGCATGTTCGTCGGCGCCACCAAACGCGACCTGTCCGTCGAGCTGTTTGGTCTTACCTTGCCCTCGCCGCTGTTCATGGCGCCGATCGGCGTGATCGGCCTGTGCGCCCAGGACGGCCACGGCGACCTGGCCACCGCCCGCGCGGCGGCCCGCACCGGCGTTCCGATGGTCGCCTCTACGCTGACCGTCGACCCCATGGAAGACGTCGCCGCCGCTTTCGGCGAAACCCCCGGCTTTTATCAGCTGTACACACCCACCGACCGCGAGGTGGCGGCCAGCCTGGTCAATCGCGCCGAAGCGGCGGGCTTCAAGGGCATCGTCGTCACGCTCGACACCTGGGTCACCGGTTGGCGTCCCCGTGACCTGAGCACCGCCAACTTCCCGCAACTGCGCGGGCACTGCCTGGCCAACTACTTCACCGATCCGGTCTTCCGGGCCGGCCTGCAGCGCCCGCCGGAGGAGGACCCGCAGGGCGCGGTGCTGCGCTGGGCACAGCTCTTCGGAAATCCGCTGACCTGGCAGGACCTGGGCTGGCTGCGCTCGCTGACCGACCTGCCGCTGATCATCAAGGGCATCTGCCATCCCGACGACGTCAGGCGCGCCAGAGACGGCGGCGTCGACGGCATCTACTGCTCCACCCACGGCGGCCGGCAAGCCAACGGCGGCCTGCCCGCATTGGACTGCCTGCCCGGCGTGGTCGAGGCTGCCGACGGGCTGCCGGTGCTGTTCGACTCCGGGATCCGCAACGGCGCCGACGTCGTCAAGGCGCTGGCGATGGGAGCCACAGCCGTCGGCGTCGGACGTCCCTACGCCTACGGGCTTGCGCTCGGCGGCCTGGACGGCATCGTGCACCTGCTACGCATGATCCTTGCCGAAACGGACCTGATCATGGCGGTCGACGGTTATCCGACGCTCAAAGATCTCACCCCGGACACATTGCGGCGCGTCGACTGAGTGTCGGCGCAGCGTGCCTGCGACCGTGGGGGAGTGCAGGTCATCCTCGAGGAGTTCGACGAGTACCTGGAACTCCAGTGCGGTCGTTCCGCCCACACCCGTCGCGCTTATCTGGGCGACGTGCGGTCGCTGTTGGCGTTTCTCGGCGAACGCGAACTCGAGCTGAGGGCGCTGAGCCTGCCTGTGCTGCGCTCCTGGCTGGGCACCGCGGCCGGGGCCGGCACCGCCCGCACGACGCTGGCCCGGCGCACCTCGGCGGTCAAGGCATTCACCGCCTGGGCCACCCGGCGCGGCCTGCTGACCAGCGACCCCGCCGTGCGATTGCAAATGCCGAAGGCACACCGCACGCTGCCGGCGGTGCTGCGCCAGGATCAGGCATTGGCGGCCATGTCCGCCGCGAAATCCGGGGCCGAGCAGGGTGATCCGCTGGCGCTCCGAGACCGGCTGATCGTCGAGCTGTTGTATGCCACCGGGATCCGGGTGAGCGAACTGTGCGGCCTCGACGTCGACGACGTCGACACCGGCCATCGTCTGGTGCGGGTGCTCGGCAAGGGCAATAAGCAACGGACCGTGCCCTTCGGTCGGCCGGCCGCCGAAGCGTTGCGCGCTTGGCTGACGGACGGGCGTCCCGCGCTGGCCACCGCGGAGTCCGGGGCGGCGCTGCTGCTGGGCAGCCGGGGCCGGCGCCTCGACGTGCGGCAGGCGCGCACCGTCGTGCACCAAACGGTCGCGGCCGTGGAGGGCGCACCCGACATCGGGCCGCACGGCCTGCGGCACAGCGCCGCTACCCATCTCCTCGAGGGCGGCGCGGACCTACGCGTGGTGCAGGAGTTGCTCGGTCATTCGAGCCTGGCAACCACGCAGCTGTACACCCACGTCGCGGTGTCGCGGCTGCGCGCGGTGCATGATCAGGCGCACCCGCGGGCTTAGCCAGCGCGAACAGACGCAAAGTCCCGCATTTCGTGCCGAATGCCGGGACTTTTGCGTCTTCTCGCCAGCGATCGGGCGTTGCCTGTGAGCCCAGGGCGTTGGCTGTGAACCCAGGGCGTTGGCTGTGAGCCCAGGGCGAAGAACGTGCCCGTCGGCCGCCCTCCCTTCACACCGAAAGCCCTCCCTTCACACTCAAGCCCCCGCCGCGGCCAAGACACACCGAGTCAGCCCTGCAGTGGCTTGAGCCGTATCGGTGTGGACGTCAGCAGCCCCAGCGGGTCGACGTAGTCGGCGCCGGACGCCGGACCCCACATCGCGCCCCAGTGCAGACATGCGGCGGCCCGGCAACCGTGGTGTCCGGCGACCAGCTCGCCGATCACCGACCGGGCGGTCACCGGCTGGCCGACCCGAACCGCCGCGCGGACCGGCTCGTAGCTGGTGTGCAACCCGCCCGGATGAGCCAACGACACCACCTGTCGCCCGGCCAGCTGACCGGCGAACACCACCACCGCGTCACCCGCCGCGTACACCTGCTGGCCTGGCCTGCCGGCCAGATCCACACCTCGGTGCCCGGGATTCCAATTGGGCGACGGCGCGTTGAACTCCCGGACGACGGCCGGGGGCGGGCGCAACGGCCACTCGAGCCGCGTGTCGTCCGCATGCGCCGGGGCGGCGGCCACAAGTGCCCAGTACAGGATCAGCGTCGCCCGTCGCACCCGGTCAGTTCAGCGCCGAGACGACGAGCGGGCCAGTCACCCGTCGGGTCCTGTGGAGTACAACGTGTAAACTCCTCGATGCAGCTCGTTTAAGCGGGCTGACTTCGCGCGCCTGCACCGCGACTCCCGTTGTCTAGGAATTCGCACCGCATGCCGAGCGGTCCCGTAAGCCGGATACCGGCAAACGGGTTCGGCATCGCCGCAGACGCCAGGGCCGGCTTCACCCGATGCCGGCGAACAACCGACATAAGTAAGGCATAGGCATGGCCGTAGTCACCATGAAGCAGCTGCTCGACAGCGGCACCCACTTCGGGCATCAGACCCGTCGCTGGAATCCCAAGATGAAGCGGTTCATCTTCACCGACCGCAACGGCATCTACATCATCGACCTGCAGCAGACACTGACCTTCATCGACAAGGCGTACGAGTTCGTCAAGGAGACCGTCGCCCACGGCGGGACGGTGCTGTTCGTGGGCACCAAGAAGCAGGCGCAGGAGTCCGTCGCTGCCGAAGCGACCCGCGTCGGTATGCCCTACGTGAACCAGCGCTGGCTGGGCGGAATGCTCACCAACTTCTCCACCGTCCACAAGCGGCTGCAGCGCCTCAAGGAGCTCGAGGCCATGGAGCAGACCGGCGGCTTCGAGGGTCGCACCAAGAAGGAAATTCTGGGTCTGACCCGGGAGAAGAACAAGCTGGAGCGCAGCCTGGGCGGTATCCGGGACATGGCGAAGGTGCCGTCGGCGGTCTGGGTCGTCGACACCAACAAGGAGCACATCGCCGTGGGCGAAGCCCGCAAGCTGGGCATCCCGGTCATCGCGATCCTGGACACAAACTGCGACCCCGACGAGGTCGACTACCCGATCCCCGGCAACGACGACGCGATCCGCTCGGCCGCGCTGCTAACCAAGGTGATCGCCTCCGCGGTCGCCGAGGGTCTGCAGGCTCGCGCGGGCGTGGGCCGCGCTGACGGCAAGCCCGAAGCCGAAGCCGCTGAGCCGCTGGCCGAATGGGAGCAGGAGCTGCTCGCCTCCGCAACGGCAACGGCGGCCCCGGCCCCGGCAACGGCAACCGCGGCCCCGGCCGACCCGGCTGCAGGCGCCACGGGCACACCAGAATCAACTACAGATGCATCCTAGGAAGGGCTGAGCATTGGCGAACTACACCGCTGCCGACGTCAAGCGACTTCGGGAGCTGACCGGCGCCGGAATGCTCGACTGCAAGAACGCGCTGGTGGAAACCGACGGCGACTTCGACAAGGCCGTCGAGGCACTGCGGATCAAGGGCGCCAAGGACGTCGGCAAGCGCGCCGAGCGGGCGACGGCCGAGGGTCTGGTAGCCGCCAAGGACGGCGTGCTCATCGAGCTGAATTGCGAGACGGACTTCGTCGCCAAGAACGCGGAGTTCCAACAGCTGGCCAACGATGTGGTGGCCGCCGCGGCGGCATCCAAGGCCGCCGACGTGGAGTCGCTAAAGGCTGCCAGCGCCGGCGAGGCGACAACTACCGTCGAGGAGGCCATTGCGGCCCTGTCGGCCAAGATCGGCGAGAAGCTGGAACTGCGCCGCGTCGCGGCCTTCGACGGCACCGTCGAGACCTACCTGCACCGACGCTCGGCCGACCTGCCGCCCGCAGTGGGTGTGCTGGTCGAGTACACCGGCGACGGCGGCCCCTCGGCCAAAGAGGCGGCACACGCGGTCGCGCTGCAGATCGCCGCGCTCAAGGCGCGTTATCTGTCCCGCGACGATGTGCCCGAAGAGGTCGTGACCAGCGAACGCCGCATCGCCGAGGAGACCGCCAAGGCCGAGGGCAAGCCGGAGCAGGCGCTCCCCAAGATCGTCGAGGGCCGGGTGAACGGCTTCTTCAAGGACACTGTGCTGCTCGAGCAGCCGTCGGTGTCCGACAACAAGAAGACCGTCAAGGCCCTGCTCGACGAGGCCGGTGTGACTGTGACGCGATTCGTCCGGTTCGAGGTGGGCCAAGCCTGAGCCGCCCGCTAGCGTCGTTGCAATGCAGCGAATCCACGCTTTCGGTGACGATGCCCTCGGTGAACTGGACGCCGTCGGCCTGGCCGACGCCATCCGGGCCGAATGGGTCAGCTGGGCTGACGTGGTCGAGGCCGCCATCGCGCGCACCGAGGCCGTCAACCCGGCCCTGAACGGTCTGGCGCACGAGGCGTTTCAGCGGGCTCGGGCCGCCGCGTCCAGGGCCGGCGGAAATGGGTTTTTTCACGGCGTCCCGACGTTCATCAAAGACAACATCGACGTCGCCGGACTGCCGACCATGTACGGCACCGACGCTTGGGCGCCCTTCGACGCCGTCACCGACAGCGAATTCACCCAGCTGTATCTGGCCACTGGGCCGGTATGCCTGGGCAAGACGCAGTTGTCGGAGTTCGGCTTCAGCGCGTCGGCCGAACATCCGCGGCTGGGACCGGTCCGCAACCCATGGAACACCGACTACACCGCTGGCGCCTCCTCCTCGGGGTCTGCTGCCTTCGTCGCCGCCGGTGTGGTGCCGATCGCGCATGCCAACGACGGCGGCGGGTCGATCCGAATTCCGGCCTCCTGCAACGGGCTTGTCGGACTCAAGCCGTCGCGGGGCCGAATGCCGCTCGACCCCCGGTATCGCCGGCTGCCGGTGGGCATCGTCGCCAACGGTGTGCTGACCCGCTCGGTGCGTGACACCGCTGCCTTCTATCGGGAGGCCGAGCGCATTTGGCGCAACCCCAAGCTGCCGCCGGTCGGCGACGTCATGAGACCGGGGACGCAGCGGTTGAGGATTGCCATCGTGACGCGGTCAGTCCTGCGCGAGTGCGGCCCCGAGTTGCGCGAGCTGACGCTCAAGGCCGCCGGGCTGCTCGAGGAACTGGGGCATCGCGTCGAATACGTGGACACCTGGGTGCCGACCAGCTTCGTCGACGACTTCGTCATGTACTGGGGGTTTCTGGCGCTGGCGCAAGTGGCCGGCGGCCGCCGCTCGTTCGGCAGCGCCTTCGACCGCACCCGGCTGGACAACTTCACCTTGGGGTTGGCCCGTCATACCAGACGCAACCTCCATCGCCTGCCGATGGCGATCGCGCGGTTACGCAGGCTGCGACGGGAGAGCGCGCAGTTCTTCGCTACCCATGA
Organism: Mycobacterium sp. NGS41; assembly: GCF_059812725.1. Lineage (NCBI taxonomy): Bacteria > Bacillati > Actinomycetota > Actinomycetes > Mycobacteriales > Mycobacteriaceae > Mycobacterium > Mycobacterium sp. NGS41. The sequence continues at coordinate 29,119 of NZ_JCALDF010000026.1, read as the reverse complement.
TGTGTTGCTGACACCGACGCTGGCCGATCCGACGCCGCAGGTCGGTTACCTGGCGCCCACCGACTACGACCAGCTACTCGAACGGCTGACCAGCTGGGTCGCGTTCACACCCCTGCAGAATGTCACCGGCGATCCCTCGATTTCGGTGCCGCTGGCGCAATCCGCGAACGGGCTGCCGGTGGGCATGATGCTGTCGGCCGATATCGGCGGCGAGGCGCGGTTGTTGGAACTGGCCTACGAACTCGAAGAAGCGCGGCCGTGGGCGCGCATTCAGGCCCCCGAGTGACCGCTCAGTCGGACCCCAGCCTGCCGAGCATGCGTTTGAACTCGCGTTGCTGAGCGGCGGTCAGCTTGGCCAGGATGCGGGCATCGGCGACCTGGACGACGGCTTCCGCGCGCTTCAGCAGGGCGCGGCCCTGGCCGGTCAGCGTGGTCGGTAGCGCACGTCCCGAGGAGACCGACTCCGGCCGTACCACCGCGCCGATGTTTTCCAGCTTGCGCAGCACCGTGTTCATCGCCTGCGGTGTGACGTTGCTGTGTCGGGCCAATTCGGCGCTGGACACTCCGGGAGACATCGAAACAATACGCAGGCAAACGAATTCGGGAAGGGTGAGACCGAGCGGACGCAGTACGGCCGAAACCTCTGGTCGCAAAGCGGCTCCCACCCGGTAAAGCAGGTAGCCCAGCGGAGCGTCTTCGGCCTGACCCATGTCAACGATATTGACATACTTCCGGTGTATCGACCCGAGTAGCGAGGTAATTGCTGTTGGGCTTCCTGCCGTCAGAGAATCGGCCGGCCCCCAGTGACCGCGACGCGCGCTCCGGAAGTGTAACTGGACTCGTCGGAGGCCAACAGCACATATATCGGAGCCAGCTCCGCCGGTTGCCCGGCGCGTCCCAACGGCACGTTGTCGCCGAAGGATTCCACGCTGTCGGCAGGCATGGTCGCGGGGATCAGTGGCGTCCAAATCGGGCCTGGCGCGACGCTGTTGACGCGGATTCCTTTGTCGCCCAGCAGTTGCGCGAGGCTGGCCGAGAAATTAGCGATCGCCGCCTTGGTGGCCGCGTACGGCGCCAGCGTGGGATTGGGAGTATCGGAGTTGACAGAGGAACTGCCGATGATCGACGCGCCGGCACCCATGAACGGCAATGCGGCCTTGACGAGATAGAAATACGCGCCGACGTTCAGACGGAAGGTGTAGTCCCATTCTTCGTCGCTGATCTCTTCGAGGCTTTTGCGCATCATCTGGTAAGCGGCGTTATTGACGAGGATGTCGATGCCGCCGAACTCTTGGGCGGCCCGCTCGACGACTGCCCGGCAGTGGGCCGGCTCGGAGAGATCGCCGGGCATCAGGACGCATCTGCGGCCGGCGGCGTCGACGTAACGCGCCACATCGCGCGCGTCTTCGTCTTCGTTGAGGTAGGAGATCAGAACGTCGGCGCCTTCCCGGGCGAACGCGATCGCGACGGCGCGCCCGATGCCGCTGTCACCGCCGGTGATGATCGCCCGCTTGCCGGTGAGCCTTCCGGATCCCTGATAGCTGTCTTCGCCGCAATCAGGAACGGGATTCATCCGGGCCTGGATTCCGGGCACGCTCTGCTGCTGCGGTGGAAAGCTCATGACAATTCCTTTCTCAGTACTTGGACGCGTCCAATTACCAGGTAGGGCAATCGTTTTCACGATTCTCGGGTCATCGCTCCCGCGGTGGGCGTGTTAGGTTTTTCCGCGTTCCATGGGCAGCGTTTGTTGTTGAGAAGTATCGCTTCGGCTACCCCGCATCTGTCCGGTTAATCACGTGTGTCGGCCATTTCCGTCGTTACTGTGTTGTCAGAGTGGGGAACTGGTGGCAATTGTTGCCCATGTTAAGCAAGTGCTGAATTTGAATCCTGCGAATGATGCTGAAAATTAACGAAAAAACGGGTGTTTGCGCAGGTAGTTGCGGTGTGCCAGCGCAATTCGCGAGGTATTCCGTGTTTGATGATAGGGCAGTTGGGTATTGAGGACCGTGTGCGGTTTAGCGCCCGCTTGCCCAGATGCGGGACGACTGTTCGAACGTCACGGATGAGAGGAGACAGCGTGAAGTTCACCGGTAACACAGCGAAGACCTCAGTAAAGACGGCTCTTGCCGCTGCGGGTATTGCGGCGGTTGGTTTTTTCACCGCGGCGCCCGCCTCGGCGAATCCCATTATCCAGGGGCTAGGCACCAGCGAAACGCTGGTCGACGGGCCACTTGTGACCGCCTACACCGTCAGCAATTTGGAGCCGAGCAATGTGACGGTTCCCGGCTTCACTCCTACCGGTCAGCTTTGGCAGGCCGACGTCAGCGTGCACGCCAACAGCGGCGTCGTCACCCCTGTCGTGTCCAACTTCAACGCCCGGACCAACGACAACCAGACCTACCGGGTGATCAGCACGTCGCAGACGCCGAACGGGCTCAGCCCCGCGCCCATCAATCAGGGCGGCCAGGCGAGCGGAAAGATCTACTTCGACGTAACCGGCGCGCCCCCCACTAATGTCGTGTACAACGACGGGGTTCAGGACGTGCTGGTGTGGACTTCCAACGCAGCGCCCAACTCGGTGCCCACCCAGGCGCCCAACGGCGTGACCGGCACCGCGCCCAGCGCATCGCCGGGTCCTAACGCGCCGACGATGCAGTCCTAAGCAGTAAGTCCTCGGTTTGGCGGTAACTGAACTCCCCGCGTCCCATACGGTGGCGCGGGGAGTTCGGTGTGAAGACCAAGTTGCGCGGGGTACCCCACGGAAATGACCCACACCGATCACCGGCCATCGGAAGTACGTGAACGAGCCCAAGACCACGCCGAAGACGCGCGGACGGCAATGCGACAGCGGCGCGGCAAGCAGGACGGCGGGCTAAGTGGCTGGGTCGCCGAGCGTGCCGGCCAATGGGATCTCGGCGGTCAGGACGAGGCCACGCTGCAACGTCAGAAGTTCTTCTGGAATGTACTGGTCGATTACTGGTTCCGGATGGAGATCGACGGCTGGGAGAACGTTCCCGCACCGCCGGCGCTGCTAGTCGGCATTCACTCCGGCGCCCCGTTTGTGTGGGACGCCTGGACCGTCGGGATCCAATGGTGGCGACGTTTCGGTCAGGACCGCCCATTGCACGGCACGGCGCACGACGCGCTGATGGCGATTCCGGTTATCGGGCGGTACTTCCGGTCGATGGGTGTGCTTCCGGCCGCCCCAGACGCGATCGCCACCGCACTTGCGGAGGGGCGTGACGTGGCGTTATGGCCCGGCGGCGAGGTCGATTCGCTGCGCCCGTGGACCGAGCGTGATCGCGCCAACCTCGCGGGGCGCAAGGGCTTCGTGAAGATGGCGATACGGGCCGGGGTGCCGATTGTGCCGATCGCGACCGTCGGCGGCGCCGACGCGATGCCGGTGCTGATCCGCGGCGACCGCCTGTCGCAGGTCTTGCGGCTCGACCGGGTGCTGCGGCTGAAGGTATTCCCGCTGGCGGTGTCGCTGCCCTGGGGTGTCGCACCGGCGGCGCTGCCGCAGCTGCCGCTTCCGGCCAAGATCAGGACCCGCTTCATGCCTGCCGTCGAGCTGGAGCATGACCCCGAGCGCGCCGACGACGCCGACTATGTGGACCGCAAATACAACGAAGTGCAGGACAGCATCCAGCAGGGTATGGAAGCGCTGGCCCGGAAGCGCGCACTCCCGCTCTTTGCGTGACCGAACCCGGCTACTGGGCGATCGAGTCGGTGGCCGGCGCTGACGGCTCCCAGGCCGGACTCAGCGTCGGTTCGGTGATGATCCATTGCGGCTGCGGCGGCGTCACCGCCATATAGCCCACGCCGCGGACCGTGTCGATCATCGACTCGTACTCGGGCCCGAGTTTGACCCGCAGGCGCCGCACGTGCACGTCGACGGTGCGCACCCGGCCGTTGCAGTCATATCCCCACACTTCGTGCATGAGCCGCGTGCGGGTGAATGCCCGACCAGCATGCTGAACAAGGAAATTCAGCAATTTGAATTCGGTAAGCGTCAGGTCCAGGTCTTTGTCTGACAACGACGCCGTGTAGCTGGCCGGATGCAGGACCAGGTCACCGAATTTCAGGGTGCCGTCCAATGTGCTGCGCCGACGTGTGATGGCCAGCCGCAATCGTGCCTGCAGCTCCAGCGCGCCGGTGGCGGGCAGCAGCACGTCGTCGAAATGCCAGTCGACGTCGACCGCCACGAAGTCCGACGGCGCGACGACGCCCACCAGCGCGACGGCCGGCGCGTTAGCCGTCAGCCGTCGGGACACCCTGCGCGCTGCCGCCGGATCGGTGCGCGCGTCGATGATCGCCACGTCGACGCCGCGAGGGAGCGCGTCGAGGTGGTCGCTGAGCGGTGCCTGGTTGATGGTCTGGGCGAATGAGGCCAGCGTTGGCAATGCCGATTCGAAATCGTCCGCAAGGGTGAGTAGTAGAACGTGCAACAGACATCTCCAGACCTTGTGCTGGTATGTCCCTCCCGATGGGCACCAGCGCTGCGCTGAATACCCCGTCGATTGCAGAACTATTCCACGGCTGCACAACATATTGGCCGAGCTGGAGAAAAGTCGATGGATCCGGCCCGTTTGCCGGGCCGGATCCATCCTTCCAACAAGCTATTGGTGCGACTTCTGGCGCTGCTCCGCCGTGCTGGCGCTGCCGCGGGCCGCCTCGGCTTCGGCTTCCCGCTTTGCCGCGTCGCGCTGGGCTTGCGCCTTGTCCTGTTGGGCTTCGCCTTCGCGAGCGAGGTCGTCGCGACCTGTCACACTCCCGATGGCTTCCTTGGCCTTACCTTTGACTTCCTCAACGACGCCCTTTACCGCTTCAGCAGGTCCCTTGTTGGTGTCCGCCATTGGATTCCTCCTGGTTGGCGTTCGTGGTTTGAGCGACTTGCGCCCAACGCCGATCAACAAGCGATCGGTCCGGTAACACGGCGCCTACCGGCCCTTATTCTCAAGACCGTGGTTTCCCCGCCGCGTTGAGGCGGATTCCCAGGCCGCCGGAGGCTCAAACATGACAGGGTCCGCCAGTGTCGCCGGTGATAATGCCGAGCAGACGCAAAAGTTCCCGAATTCGCGCTTTATCAGGGGCTTTCGCGTCTGCTCGCCGTGGTGCGGCGCCGTCGGCGATACGCGTCGTCAGCTGTGCAGATACTGCACCCGATCCTTGCTGTAGCGCGACAATGAGGCAGGATGTCAGATGCCGTCCAGGCGGGTGGCCGGGATGGCACTCTCATGCGAGGAGTCTGATGACGGAGGTCCAGCCGACGAGCCCCAACGGGGTGCGTTCCAAATACGCGCGAGTGTTGCTCAAGCTCGGCGGCGAGATGTTCGGTGGCGGCCAGGTCGGGCTGGATCCCGATGTGGTGGCACAGGTGGCCCGCCAAATCGCCGAGGTAGTGCGCGACGGCGTGCAGGTCGCGGTCGTGATCGGCGGCGGCAACTTCTTCCGTGGCGCGCAACTTCAGCAGCGTGGCATGGAGCGCACCCGTTCGGACTACATGGGGATGCTTGGGACCGTCATGAATAGTCTTGCGCTGCAGGACTTCCTCGAAAAGGAAGGCATCGTCACCCGAGTTCAGACGGCCATCACGATGGGCCAGGTCGCCGAGCCCTACCTGCCGTTGCGGGCGGTCCGCCATCTGGAGAAGGGGCGGGTGGTCATCTTCGGCGCCGGCATGGGGCTGCCGTACTTCTCGACGGACACCACGGCGGCGCAGCGGGCACTGGAGATCCGCGCGGACGTGGTTTTGATGGCCAAGGCGGTCGACGGGGTGTTTGCCGAGGATCCACGGGAGAACCCGGAAGCCGAGTTGCTCACCGCGATCAGTCACCGCGAAGTCATCGACCGCGGGCTGCGAGTGGCCGACGCCACCGCTTTCAGTCTCTGTATGGACAATGGCATGCCGATTCTGGTGTTCAACCTGCTAACCGATGGCAATATCGCCCGTGCGGTCGCTGGTGAGAAGATCGGAACGCTGGTCACTACGTGACGGGAAGACACGATGATCCGCGGCGGCGACGATGCAGAGCGATGCGATGAGGAGGAGCGGCGCAAATGATCCGCGGCGGCGACGATGCAGAGCGATGCGACCGTGCAGAGCGATGCGATGAGGAGGAGCGGCGCAAATGATCGATGAGGCTCTCTTTGACGCCGAAGAGAAAATGGAAAAGGCCGTTTCGGTGGCCCGCGACGATCTGTCGACCATCCGGACCGGTCGTGCAAACCCGGGGATGTTCTCCCGGATCACCATTGACTACTACGGCGCCCACACCCCGATAACCCAGCTGGCCAGCATCAACGTCCCCGAGGCGAGGCTGGTCGTGATCAAGCCGTACGAGGCGAATCAACTGCACGCCATCGAAACCGCGATCCGCAACTCCGACTTGGGCGTGAACCCCACCAACGACGGCACCTTGATCCGGGTGGCTGTACCTCAGCTCACCGAGGAACGCCGCCGTGAGCTGGTCAAACAGGCCAAGCACAAAGGCGAGGAAGCCCGGGTCTCGGTGCGCAATATCCGTCGCAAAGCGATGGACGAGTTGCATCGCATCCGCAAGGACGGCGAGGCCGGCGAAGACGACGTGGGCCGCGCGGAAAAAGACCTGGATAAGACCACTCACAACTACGTCAGCCAGATCGACGAGCTGGTCAAACACAAAGAAGGCGAGCTGCTGGAGGTCTAGCGCCACTCCGCAGCCAAGTCCGTTTACGCCCGTGGCCACCACCGATGCCGGTACCGGCAGTCCGCCCGACGAACCAGCGCCGGGAGACGATCAGATCGCGCCGGAGCCGGCCAAGAAGACGTCGCGCGCGGGACGCAATCTACCCGCCGCAATTGTGGTGGGGGCGGGTATCGGCGGCCTTCTCATCGCGATTCTGTTGTTGGTTCCGCGCTGGTGGGTGGTCCTGTGTTCCGGGGCCATTCTGGTTGCCAGCCATGAGGTGGTCCGGCGACTGCGTGAAGCCGGATATGTGATTCCGGTGGTTCCGCTGTTGGTCGGCGGCCAGGTCACAGTCTGGCTGACCTGGTGGCACCGCGAAGTCGGCGCGCTGGCGGGCTTCGGCGCCACGGTGGTGGTCTGCATGATCTGGCGCCTGCTGATGCCCGACAAGCAGGATTCCGCCGCGGGCTCGGCGCCGTCTTCGAGCTATCTGCGCGACGCGTCGGCCACGGTGTTCCTGGCGGCGTGGGTCCCGCTGTTCGGCTCGTTCGCCGCGATGCTCGTGTACCCGAAAGACGGATGGGCGCGGGTGTTCTGCCTGATGATCGCGGTGGTCTCGTCCGACGTGGGCGGCTACGCCGTGGGAGTGCTCATCGGCAAGCATCCGATGGTTCCCAAGATCAGCCCGAAGAAGTCCTGGGAGGGATTCGCCGGTTCACTGGTCTGCGGGATCACCGCAACGATCCTGACCGGCAAGTTTCTGGCGCACCAACCGCTGTGGGTAGGTGCTCTGCTGGGTCTGGTGCTGGTGCTCACCTGCACGCTCGGCGATCTGGTGGAGTCCCAGGTCAAGCGCGACCTCGGGATCAAGGACATGGGTCGGCTGCTGCCGGGGCACGGCGGTCTGATGGACCGGCTGGATGGGTTGCTTCCCTCGGCGGTGGCGGCCTGGACCGTGTTCACGCTGCTCCCGTAAAGGGTTGGCCATGACTTGACCGATACTGGACAGGTAATGGTCCAGGAATTGATATTCGATGCGCCGAGTCGAGGCAGGCCGCCTCGGCACTTGGCCGACCTCGATGCGGCGGGCCGCGCGTCCGCCGTCGCGGAGCTGGGCTTGCCGGCGTTTCGGGCCAAACAGCTCGCGCACCACTACTACGACCGGCTCACCGCTGACCCGCGGCAGATGACCGACCTTCCCGCCGACGTCCGCGACCGCGTCGCCGAGACGATGTTCCCCACTCTGCTCACCCCGGCCACCGAAGTCACCTGTGATGCCGGGCAGACTCGAAAGACGTTGTGGCGAGCCGTAAACGACCCTGCTGGCACCACTTTCGAATCGGTGCTGATGCGCTACCCGCAGCGCAACACGGTCTGCATTTCCTCGCAAGCGGGCTGCGGGATGGCCTGCCCCTTCTGCGCCACCGGTCAGGGCGGATTGAACCGCAACCTGTCGACCGCGGAGATTCTCGAGCAGGTGCGTGCAGCCGCTGCGGCGCTGCGCGACGACTTCGATGACCGGCTGTCCAACGTGGTTTTCATGGGCATGGGGGAGCCGCTGGCCAACTATTCCAGGGTGTTGGCCGCGGTCCGGCGCATCACCGAGCGTTCCGGTTTCGGAATCTCGGCCCGTTCGGTGACTGTGTCGACAGTGGGTCTGGCCCCGGCGATTCGCAAGCTCGCGGACGAGCGGATGGGGGTGACGCTGGCGTTGTCGCTGCATGCGCCCGACGACGAGCTGCGCGACACGTTGGTGCCGGTCAACAACCGGTGGAAGATCAGCGAAGCCTTGGACGCCGCGCGCTACTACGCCGAGGTGACCGGTCGGCGGATATCCGTCGAGTACGCGCTGATCCGCGACGTCAATGACCAACCATGGCGGGCCGACTTGCTCGGTACCCGGTTGCATCGGGTGTTCGGGCCGTTGGTGCATGTGAACCTGATCCCGCTCAATCCGACTCCGGGCAGCGACTGGGACGCCAGCCCGAAAACAGTAGAGCGCGAATTTGTCCGGCGGGTTCGGTCGAAGGGGGTGTCGTGCACCGTGCGCGACACGCGCGGCCGCGAAATCAGTGCCGCCTGCGGACAGCTGGCCGCCGAAGGCGGGTGAGCTGGAGCGCAGGCAATCCAGCCACAGCCTGCGGACAGCTGGCCGCCGAAGGCGGGTGACCTGGACCACCGAAGACGGGTGAACCGGAGCGGTGGCCGTCACGTCTTCTAGGCATAACACCAGCAACTAAGGTAGGTCATGATCCTTCGCCCGATCTCTGCGCTCAAACTGTTTGCTGCGGGGCTTTTCGCGGTCGCTCTGATACTTGGCGGGCTGGCCAGTGGGCCGCGCGCGGCGGCCTCGGATGAACGTCTGCAGTTCACCGCAACCACGCTCAGCGGGACGCCGTTCAGCGGCGCCGCCTTACAGGGCAAGCCGGCGGTGCTGTGGTTCTGGACGCCGTGGTGCCCGTTCTGCAATGCCGAAGCCCCCAGCGTCAGCCAGGTCGCGGCCGCCAACCCGGGAGTCACCTTCGTCGGTGTCGCCGCGCACTCGGATGTTGGTGCGATGCAGAACTTTGTCTCCAAGTACCACCTGAACTTCACCAACCTCAACGACGCCGACGGTTCGATCTGGGCCCGCTACAACGTGCCGTGGCAGCCGGCCTATGTCTTCTACCGGGCCGATGGCAGCTCGACGTTCGTCAACAACCCCACCTCGGCGATGTCGCAGCAGGAACTGTCCGGGCGGGTTGCGGCGCTAACCTCGTGACTCCCTGAACGCCAATGGACCAACGCCTGATCGGTCTGGCCTTCGCCGCCGGGATGGTGGCCGCGCTGAACCCATGTGGGTTTGCCATGCTGCCCGCGTACCTACTTCTGGTGGTACGCGGGCAGCACCCCGGCGAACAATCGCCGGCAGATCGGATGGCGCGGGCCCTGGCGGCCACCGTCGGCATGGCGCTCGGCTTCTTGACGGTATTCGGTCTGTTCGGGGCGCTGACGATATCCGCGGCCACGACGGTGCAGCGTTACGTGCCATACGGCACGGTGGTGATCGGTGTGGTGCTCGTCGGGCTCGGGATCTGGCTGCTGGCGGGCCGAAAGCTCGCGGGTCTGCGGCCCCTCGGCGCGCGATGGGCTCCGACGGTCCGGCTGGGCTCCATGTATGGATACGGGATCAGTTACGCGATCGCCTCGCTGTCGTGCACTATCGGACCGTTTCTCGCCGTCACGGGGGCTGGCTTGCGGGGCCGTTCGGTCGTCGGGAGCGTGTCGATCTATGTGGCCTACGTGGCCGGTCTGACCCTGGTCGTCGGGGTCCTTGCCATAGCCGCCGCCACGGCGAGTTCCGCCCTGGCCGACCGCTTGCGGCGGATGCTGCCGTTCGTCAACCGGATCGGCGGCATGCTGCTGGTGCTCGTCGGACTGTATGTGGGCTACTACGGCCTCTACGAGCTGCGCCTGTTCAGCGGGACTGCGCACGCGAACCCCCAGGATGCGGTGATCCTCGCTGCCGGACGCCTGCAAGGCGCGCTGGCCGGCTGGGTGCACTCGCACGGCGGATGGCCGTGGGCCGCGGCGCTGGGTGTGCTGGTGGCTTGCGGAGTCGCCGGTGCCTGGTTCCGACGGGCGCGGCGCGGGCCTGACGCCATCTCGCACCACCGTGACACTTGTAATGACGTCAAAGTAGTGTCACCATGACACCATGGATCTGCAACCCTATGTCGATTCCGTCCGACACGAGTTGAGCGTGGCCGCAGCGGCCGGCGGTGCCGACGCGCAGGCGCTGGCCGACCGGCTCAGTGCCCCGCTGGACTCGGCGGTCCGGCTGGCACTGCTGGAAGCGTTGTCGGCCGCTGCCGAAGAGATCACCGCCGAGCTGGCCCCCCGATCCGTGGAGGTCCGGCTGCGCGGTCGTGACCCCGAGTTTGTCGTCAGCGCCCCGCTCGACGAGGAGCCGGCCGACCAACCCGAAGACGCCAACCACCTGTTCGGTGCCCGATACGACGACGACGGCGGCACCTGGCGAGTCACCCTGCGGCTGCCCGAAGGGCTGCGGACGATCGTCGAGGGAGCCGCGCGCAACGAGGGGGCGTCGATCAACGCCTGGCTGGTGCGAGCCGCGGCGCTGGCCAGTCAGGGCGCCGGTCTTCCGGGCGGTCTTCACGGATCCGGCCACTCCGGTCGAAGCGGCGGGCGCCGCGTCACCGGCTGGGTGCGCTGACACCATCCATTTCCCGAAGACCAAGGAGACCAACGATGCCGACATTTGAGACCCCCGAACCGATCGGCGTGCGGATCGAAGCCAGTGGAGGTTCGGTGCGCCTGTTCGCGACCGAGCGCGCCGATACTGACGTCGTGGTGCGGCCCTGCGACGAAGCGTGTAGTTCCGACGTTTGGGCCGCCGAACACACCCGGGTCGACTTCCGCGACGGCAAGCTGACGATCACCGGCCCCAAACGCGGCTTGCCGCGCTTTCTCGGCGGCGACACCGACATCGAAATCGCGCTGCCAGCGGGGTCGCGGCTGCATGTGATGGTGGCGTCGGCCAGCATGCGCGCCGAGGGCGAATTCGCCGACGTGCGGTTCGCCGGCGCCAGCGGCGAAGTCGAGGTCGACACCGTTACCGGAAAGATCAAGGCCGCCAGCGGATCTGGGTCTCTCACCCTGCACGCCGTCGCAGGCAACGCCTCTGTGACAACCGCTTCGGGCAATGTGGCGATCGGCGACCTGGACGGCAATCTGAGGTTCAAGGCCGCCAGCGGCTCGCTTAGCGTCGACCGGCTGCGCGGCAGTGTGAAGGCACGCACCGCGTCGGGGTCGGTCGAAGTCGTCACGGCTATTCGGGGCGCGGTGTCGGCGCACACCAGCAGCGGCAACGTCTCGGTGGGAGTGGCTGAGGGCACCGCCGCGCAGCTGGACATCACCACCGGATCCGGCAACGTCAGCAGCAAGCTGCGGCCGGCGGACGGTCCGCAGCAGGGCGACGAAACTCTTGCCTTACAGGTGCGCAGTGCCTCCGGCGACATCAGAATTCACCGCGCCGCCGAGCCGGCGCACGAAACGATGACCGGCTGACGGCTACCTGATCCAGCCGCGCCGCCTGCCCCAGAGGTCGCGCACCAGAACGACGAGCACCAGGACGGCAAACGAGATCAGAAACCAGTCCTCGACATGGCCGCCGTGGTTGCGGCACAGCATCATCGCCAGGAGGAACCCGATGATGACGATGCCGGTGATATGCCAGGTGCGAATGTTGATTCGGCTCCATCCCCACGCTGCGGACGGCACCTCGGCGACGTCGACGCCGTCGTAGTGCTCCACCTCGGTACTGGCCACGGGATTCCTCCGGTCGGATTGGCTCCTGATAGAAGATGTCCCGACATTCTGGCATACCCGTGCGTCCGCAGCTGTGGGGACTTTGCCGGGTGACTAGCTGGGCGGCATCAGCACGGTGTCGATCATGTACACCGTTGCGTTCGCGGTCTGCACCCCTCCGCAGACCACCGATGCGTTGTTCACCTTCAACCCGTTACCCGAACCGGTCACTGTCAGTGCGGCGCCCTGCAGTGTGTTGTGTGTCCCGCCGACCTGGGCCGGGCTCAGCTGCCCCTGCACCACGTGGTAGGTCAGGATCTTGGTCAGCAGCGGCGCATCGGTTTTCAGCGAGTCGATCGTCGCCGAGTCGAGCTTGCTGAACGCCTGATCCGTGGGAGCGAATACCGTGTACTGCCCGCTGTTGAGGGTGTCCACCAGGTTCACCTGCGGGTTGAGCTTGCCAGAGATCGCCGAGGTCAACGTGGTCAGCATCGGATTGTTCGACGCCGCAACCGCAACGGGGTCGGCGGCCATCCCCGCTACCGATCCGGGCCCGTTCGGCACCTGTTGCGCGTAAGCCGCGCAGCCCGGGCCGACCAGATTGGTAGCGGGGCTGGCCCCTGCCGTCGGGACGGCGAAAACGGCGAGACCTACCGCGGCGGCCGCCGCGAAACCGGTTGCCGCGCTTACCTTCTTGGGTTTGTTGCTGTGGGTCTTCATTTTCTGTGCTCCTGAAGTAGGAATTGATTGATGACTTGAATTCGGAGCCGCATGCCCTTTGGATTGGTCGCGGCGAATTGAGTCAGCCATAGGTGAACGAATAGACCTGCAGCCCCCGGCTGGGGTGCAGCTCGAGCGTTCCTGGCAGCACCTGGTCGCCGGCCACGACTTGCCGCGATGTCGGGGGTCCGCCGACCGGTAGCGTCACCGATTTGCCGTCCCGTGTCACCGTGAGCGTTCCGGTGCCGCCGACGACGATGTAGACGTTTTTGGCGTGGAAGTTGAGCTTGACGCGGGAGTGATCGCCGTCGGCCATCGCGCCCTGGTAGTCGAGTTTCCACGGGCCGCTCAGCGCGAACGTGTCGGCCGGTTGTGCCGTGGAATAGCTGAACGTCGCAGAGCCGGTGTCGTACACCCCGTCGCCGGCGAAGTTGACCGCCTTGCCCACCCCTAGGTAGGTCTCGGGCGTCAGCCCCCCGGTGGGTGTGGTGTCCGGCGCTCCTACCGGAGGCGGCAGCTTGGCGGCCGGGTTGGCGTCGAGCAGCAACTGCCTGATCAGCCTCTCGGTGCCGTCGTAGTCGCCCTCACCGAACTTGGTATGCCGCACCGTGCCATTGGCGTCGATCAGATACTCGGCCGGCCAGTACCGGTTGCGGTAATTCGTCCAGGTTGAGTAGTTACTGTCAAGCGCGACAGGGTATTTGATGCCCAGGTCGGCGGCGCCGGCCGCTACATTGCCGGTGATCTTTTCGAATGCGTACTCGGGCGTATGCACGCCGATCACCTCGAATCCGGCGTCCTTGTAGGCCTGATACCAGCCAACGACGTGCGGGATGGCGCGTTGGCAGTTGATGCAGGAATACGCCCAGAAGTCGATCAGCACGACCCGGCCACGTAGGGATCCCAGGTCTACCGGCTTGCCGCCCGGAGTGTTCAGCCAGGCGGCGATGCTCTTGATATCGGGTGCGGGGCCGCAGTCTTGGAGCTGGGCAGCACCATCGGTGCACTTCGACAGCTGCACGTTCTGATCGTTGACGATGCCGCCGAGACGGAGGTTGTCCCGTAGCTCGTCTTGGAGTTGGTTCGAGCTCCCGAACTTCTGCTGCAACGCGCTGGTGTAGTCGGGGATCGCCCGCTGCAGCAGCGCAGGCACGTTGAACACCAGCGCCACCGCCAGCAGGATCGTCACGACCCCGGCCGCGATTCGGATCTGGCGCTGACGGCGCCGAAACGCGCTCACCCGTGCGGCCACCTGGCGGCCGGCCAGCGCGAAGACCAACAACGGCAGGGCGGCGCCGACCGCGAACGCACCGGTGAGGACGACGGTGTTGACGCCGATCGTCGCGGTGGCCCCGGCCACGATGATCGCGGCCAGCACCGGACCCGCGCACGGAACGTAGAGCACGCCCAATGCCAGGCCCAGACCGAAGCCGCCGCCGCGGGTGCTGACCTGCCTTTGCGGGATGCGGGAAAACGGCCGCTCCAGCAACTGCTCGAAGCGAGGAAAGATCAGCCCTGCACCGATCGCCACTAGCGCGACCAACGCCACCCAGCGGATCGCGTCCTGCCGTATATGCAGTAGCGACAGCAACGCCGAGCCCGCCAGGGTCACCGAGGTGAAGCTGAGGACCAGACCGGCGATCACGCGGTAGGGCCGCAGCGACGCGGACAGCGTCCGCTTCGGCCGGACCGCCACAGCGCCTTCGGATTTCGCCGGTGCAGCGGCGTCCTGCGCACCCGAGAAGAAAATGACCGGTAGGACCGGCAGGATGCACGGTGAGATTCCGGTGATGAGGCCGCCGAGGAACCCGATCAGGGCAAGGGTCAACATGTTCCCTATTCGTCGCCGTCACGGTCCCGGATTGGCCGGACCCATCGGCACTTCACAGATCCAGCGGATGACTCCAGCGCAACCGGCGGAACCGGGCGAATCCGCGGTCGGCGCTCAACCACGTTGCGTTGTTCTCCAGCGCATAAGCGGCCAGATACGCATCCGCGATGTCATTGCCGCGTGCGTCGATGTCGGCCGCGAGTTGGCGAAACAAGGTCCAGTGACGCTTGCCTGCGACAAGCCGCATGGCGGCGGGCGCCGCAAGCAGTGCATCGACGGACTCCCATGCTTCGTCGGGTCCGGTCGGCTCGGCGAAGATGCGGCGGTTGGTTATCACCCGGACGAAGCCGTCCAGCACGCTGCTCGGAAGACCAAGTGGCTCATCATCATTGGCCAGCCGCTCGATCAGACGTCGGTATGCGGAATGTTCGGGCAAGTCCGCGCGGTGCGCATAGACCAGGACGTTGACGTCAACGCAACGCATCGACGGCAACCCCGTCGTCCAGCGCCTCGGCGACAGCGGCGTTGGAGGACAGATCCACCCCCGGCCGAAGCCCGCCGCTGCCGGCCGGCCGCACCGCGTACGGCCCGGTCGTGCGCTGTTCAGCCGGATGCAGGCCGCGGCGCACCGCGTCCTCGAGGACCGAGGCCACGGTACGACCGGTCCGTGCGGCCTGCGCTTTCACCTCGCGGTAAAGGTCGTCGTCGATGCGAATCGTGGTGCGCATAGTGGCATCTTAGCGTCAGCGCTAGGCATCAAGATGCCACGCTCCCAAGGATCACCACGCCGGCTTTTCGGCGATACCCGTAGCGAAGCGGCACAATGAGTAGGTGACAAACGACCCCGGCCATCCTGGCCGCCTGCGCGTGCTGGTGCTGGGTAGCACCGGATCGATCGGCACCCAGGCGCTCGAGGTCATTGCCGCCAACCCCGACCGCTTCGAGGTGGTCGGGCTGGCCGCCGGGGGTGCGAACCTGGACACCCTGCTGCAGCAACGCGCCGAGACCGGGGTGGCCAATATCGCCATCGCCGACGAGCAAGCGGCCCGGCTGGCCGGCGATGTTCCCTATCGCGGGCCCAACGCGGCGACCCGGCTGGTCGAGGAGACCGAGGCCGACGTCGTGCTCAATGCCCTGGTAGGCGCGTTGGGGCTGCGGCCGACGCTGGCGGCGTTGCAGTCCGGTGCCCGGCTGGCCCTGGCCAACAAGGAATCGCTGATCGCGGGCGGCCCGCTGGTGCTGCAGGCGGCCCAGCCCGGCCAGATCGTGCCCGTCGACTCCGAGCACTCCGCGCTGGCCCAATGCCTGCGCGGCGGCACCCCCGGCGAGGTTGCCAAGCTGGTGCTGACCGCCTCCGGCGGGCCGTTCCGCGGCTGGTCGGCCGCCGGCCTGGATCACGTCACCCCCGAGCAGGCCGGCGCCCATCCGACCTGGTCGATGGGCCCAATGAACACGCTGAACTCGGCCTCGCTGGTCAACAAGGGGCTCGAGCTCATCGAAACCCATCTGCTGTTCGGCATCCCCTACGACCGCATCGAGGTCGTGGTGCATCCCCAGTCGATCGTCCACTCGATGGTCACGTTCATCGACGGCTCAACGATCGCCCAGGCCAGCCCGCCGGACATGAAGCTGCCCATCTCGCTGGCGCTGGGCTGGCCGCGGCGGGTAAGCGGAGCTGCTCCTGCCTGCGATTTCACTACCGCGTCGACCTGGACTTTCGAGCCGCTGGACGCCGAGGTGTTCCCCGCGGTGGATCTGGCCCGACACGCCGGTCAGGTAGGCGGTTGCATGACGGCCGTCTACAACGCGGTCAACGAAGAAGCAGCTGCGGCCTTCCTGGACGGCCGGATTGGCTTCCCCGCAATCGTCCGTACCATCGCCGACGTGCTGCACGTCGCCGACCGATGGGCCGCTGAACCCGCTACCGTGGATGACGTACTCGATGCGCAGCGCTGGGCACGTGCGCAAGCCCAGCGCGTGATCGCCACGGCAAGCTCGGCACCGGGTTCCGGGAAGGCCTCCGGAATGGTCTTAGAAAGGTCCTGACAGCGGAGATGATGTTCGTCATAGGCATTGTGCTGTTCGCACTGGCCATCCTGATCTCGGTGGCCCTGCACGAGTGCGGCCACATGTGGGCGGCGCGCGCGACCGGCATGAAGGTGCGCCGCTTTTTCGTCGGCTTTGGTCCGACATTGTGGTCGACACGCCGCGGTGAGACCGAATACGGCGTCAAAGCCGTTCCCGCCGGCGGCTTCTGTGACATCGCCGGCATGACCGCGGTCGAAGAGTTGGCGCCCGACGAAACCGACCGCGCGATGTTCAAGCAGGCGACCTGGAAGCGTGCCGTGGTGCTGTTCGCCGGACCCGGCGTGAACTTCGTCATCTGCCTGGTGCTCATCTATGCCATCGCACTGATCTGGGGGCTGCCGAACCTGCACCAGTCCACCAGGGCGGTCGTCGGCGAAACGTCTTGTGTCGCAGCGGAAACCAGCCCGGGGAAGCTGGACAAGTGTAACGGTGCGGGGCCGGCGGCGAACGCCGGAATCCGGGCAGGCGACATCGTCGTGAAGGTCGGTGACACCCCGGTAGCGACGTTCGAAGACATGGCCGCCGCGGTGCGCAAGTCGCACGGCATCGTTCCGGTCGTCGTCGAGCGCGGTGGCAGCACGATTACCACCTATGTCGACGTCACTCCCACCCAGCGCTGGGTCTCCAATGGGCAAGGTGGTCAGCCTGTGGCCGCCACGGTGGGCGCCATCGGGGTCGGCGCGCCCCGCTCGGGATTCAGCCACTACAACGCGCTCTCCGCGGTGCCCGGCACCTTCACGTTCACCGGGGACCTGTCGGTAGAGGTGGGCAAGGCGCTGATCACCATCCCGACGAAAGTCGGCGCGTTGGTGCACGCCATCGGCGGTGGCCAGCGCGATCCGCAGACGCCGATGAGCGTGGTCGGAGCCAGCATCCTCGGTGGCGACACCGTCGACCACGGCTTGTGGGTGGCGTTCTGGTTTTTCCTGGCCCAGTTGAACCTCGTTCTGGGTGCCATCAACCTGGTGCCGCTGCTGCCCTTCGACGGCGGTCACATCGCCATCGCGCTATTCGAGAAGGTCCGCAACACGATCCGGTCGGCGCGCGGCAAAGTGGCGGCCGCACCGGTGAACTACCTCAAACTCATGCCGGCGACGTATGTGGTGCTGATCTTGGTGGTCGGCTACATGCTGTTGACCGTCACCGCCGATCTGGTCAACCCGATCCGGCTCTTCCAATAAACCAGCAACCGCGGAAAGGACGACAGTGACCATTGGCCTGGGCATGCCGGCGCCGCCGGCGCCCACGCTTGCCCCGCGGCGAAAAACGCGCCAACTCATGGTCCGTGACGTCGGGGTCGGTAGCGACTATCCGATTTCGGTGCAGTCGATGTGCACCACCAAGACTCATGACATCAACTCGACGTTGCAGCAGATTGCCGAACTGACGGCGGCGGGCTGCAACATCGTCCGGGTGGCCTGCCCGCGTCAAGAGGACGCCGACGCGCTCGCCGAAATCGCCCGGCACAGCCAGATTCCCGTCATCGCCGACATCCACTTCCAGCCGAAGTACATCTTCGCCGCCATCGACGCCGGCTGCGCCGCGGTGCGGGTTAACCCCGGGAACATCAAGGAATTCGACGGCCGGGTGGGGGAGGTGGCCAAGGCCGCCGGCGAGGCCGGGATCCCGATCCGCATCGGCGTCAACGCCGGCTCGCTGGACAAGCGGTTCATGGAGAAGTACGGGAAGGCCACGCCCGAGGCGCTGGTCGAGTCCGCGCTGTGGGAGGCCTCGCTGTTCGAGGAACACGGCTTCGGCAACATCAAGATCAGCGTCAAGCACAACGACCCGGTGATCATGGTCGCCGCTTACGAGCAGCTGGCCGCGCAGTGCGACTACCCGCTGCACCTCGGCGTCACCGAGGCCGGCCCCGCATTCCAGGGCACCATCAAGTCCGCCGTCGCCTTCGGCGCGCTGCTGTCCCGCGGCATTGGCGACACCATCCGGGTGTCGCTGTCGGCGCCGCCGGTCGAAGAGGTCAAGGTCGGCAACCAGATTCTCGAGTCGCTGAATCTGCGCCCGCGCTCGCTCGAGATCGTGTCCTGCCCGTCGTGCGGTCGCGCCCAGGTCGACGTCTACACGCTGGCCAACGAGGTCAGCGCCGGACTGGACGGCCTCGAGGTGCCGCTACGGGTGGCCGTGATGGGATGTGTCGTCAACGGCCCCGGCGAAGCCCGCGAGGCCGACCTGGGCGTGGCGTCGGGTAACGGCAAGGGCCAGATCTTCGTCAAGGGCGAAGTGATCAAGACCGTGCCCGAGGCCCAGATCGTCGAGACGCTGATCGAGGAGGCCCTGCGGCTCGCCGCTGATCGCGGTCCCGACACGACAGCGAGCGGTTCGCCTATTGTGACCGTAAGCTGATAGGGACCAGCGCCCTTCCGGCGTTGTTTGTTTTGGATAGTAAGCACCACTAGAGAGTCCCGAGATGTCGGCTCCGCCCATCTTTCGCCTGGTCGGCGAGCGACGGGTGTCCGTGGTGCGTGACGCCGCCGCCGTCTGGCGGGTTTTCGACGACGACCCGGTGGGGGCGTGCATGGTCGCGGCCCGGGTCGCAGACCATGGCGTGGAACCCAACTCGATCGGCGGGGAACTGTGGACGCGGCGCGGCGCCGACGAGTCGCTGTGCTTCGCCGGTGCCAACCTCATCCCACTGCGCGGCGGATCGTCCGACCTGAACGCGTTCGCCGACGAGGCGATGAGCGGGGCGCGGCGCTGTTCGTCGCTGGTCGGCAGGGCCGAACTGGTGTTGCCGATGTGGGAACGCCTGGAGACGGGCTGGGGTCCGGCGCGCGACGTGCGCGACGACCAACCGCTGATGGCACTGGCCGCCCACCCGGACTGCGAACTCGACACCGAGGTGCGCCAGGTGCGGCCGGACGAGCTGGACGCCTACCTGGTGGCCGCCGTCGACATGTTCATCGGCGAGGTGGGCGTCGATCCGCGGATCGGCGACGGCGGGCGGGGCTACCGGCGCCGGGTGGCCAATCTCATCGCCGCCGGACGGGCGTGGGCCCGTTTCGATCACGGCGAGGTCGTCTTCAAGGCCGAAGTGGGATCGCAGTCGCCGGCCGTCGGGCAGATCCAGGGCGTCTGGGTGCATCCGCAGTGGCGTGGCCTGGGTCTGGGCACCCGCGGCACCGCAATGCTGGCCGCTGTGATCGTCGGCAGCGGGCGCATCGCGAGCTTGTACGTGAACAACTTCAACTCCGTCGCGCGTGCGGCATACGCGCGTGTCGGCTTTACCGAAGTTGGCACTTTCGCGACGGTGCTGTTGGACTGACACGGCCCTGAGGACCGATCGCTCGCATTGAGGCCCCCGCCTCGAGCGTGAGGTTGCAGTCACGTTCGGGCGCGAGCGGGACCGTGCAGTCACGTTCGCGACCTTGCGCTGTGGTCACTGAAGCCGCGCCCGCCCCGCTCGTACGCGTGCATAACGGTTGGATCTCGGTGTGTCTGCGGCGTTGCCCGGGCCACAGTTCTTAACATCAGCATCGATGGTAACTCGAACAACATTGGCACCAATGGCCGCAGGCGTGATGCTCGTCGTCGTCGTTGCCGCAGCACAGGGGTGCACGCCGCGGCCCGAGGGCCCGGGCCCGGCCGCCGAGAAGTTCTTCCGCGCGTTGTCGATCGGCGACACCGCGACCGCCGCACAGCTCAGCGACAACCCCAACGACGCACGTGAGGCGCTCAATGCGGCGTGGGCCGGCCTGCAGACGACCCACCTGGACGCGCAGGTCCTCAGCTCGAAGTACGCCGAGGACACCGGCACCGTCCGCTACCGCTTCACCTGGCACCTGCCCAAGAACCGGACCTGGTCCTACGACGGTCAGCTCAAGATGGCTCGTGACGAAGGGCGCTGGCAGGTTCGCTGGGCCGCCACCGACCTACACCCCAAGCTCGGCGAGCACCAGACCTTCGCGTTGCGGGCCGACCAGCCACGGCGCGCGTCGGTGAACGAACTCGGCGGCAGCGATGTGCTGGCGCCGGGGTACGTGTATCACTACACGCTGGACGCGGCCAAGGCAGGGCCCGCCCTGAGCGCGACGGCGCATGCCGTGGTTGACGTGCTGCGCCCGTTCAACCCGGACTTGGACGCGCTGAACGACCCGCAGCTGCTCGCCGAGCGAGCCAGCTCGGCGACCCACCCGCTGGACCTGGGGGTCACGCTGCATCCCGACAACCACGACAAGGTCGCCCCGGCCATTGACCGTCTGCCCGGCGTCGTGGTCACCCCACAACCCGAGATGCTGGCGACCGACCCGCATTTCGCGCCCGCGGTCGTCGCCGAGGTGAAGAAGTCCGTGACCGACCGCCTCGACGGCCAGGCCGGCTGGCGGGTGGTCAGCGTCAACCAGAACGGCGTCGACGTCGAAGTGCTGCACGAGGTCGAAGGATTGCCGGCACCGGCGGTCTCGATCACCCTGGACCGGATCGTGCAGAACGCCGCCCAGCACGCCGTGGACACCCGGGGCGGCAAGGCGATGCTGGTCGTGATCAAACCGTCGACTGGGGAGATTCTCGCGATCGCCCAGAACGCGGGGGCAAACGCCGAGGGGCTGCTCGCCACCACCGGCCTGTTCCCGCCCGGGTCGACGTTCAAGATGGTCACGGCCGGCGCGGCCATCGACCGCGACATGGCCACTCCCAACACGATGCTGGGCTGTCCGGGTCGCATCGACATCGGACACCGCACCATCCCCAATTACGGCGGCTTCGACCTGGGCGTGGTCCCCATGTCACGGGCGTTCGCCAGCTCGTGTAACACCACGTTCGCCGAACTGAGCAGCCGGATGCCGCCCCGCGGTCTGACGCAGGCGGCCAGCCGGTACGGGATCGGCCTGGACTATCAGGTCGACGGCATCACCACGGTGACCGGTTCGGTGCCGCCGACGGTTGACCTGGCCGAACGCACCGAGGACGGCTTCGGCCAGGGCAAGGTGCTGGCCAGCCCGTTCGGCATGGCCCTGGTGGCGGCCACGGTCGCGGTCGGGAAAACGCCGGTGCCGCAACTCATCGCCGGCCACCCGACGACGGTCGAAGGCGACAACGCACCGGTCCCCGCGAAGGTCATCGACGCACTGCGGCCGATGATGCGGCTGGTGGTGACCAACGGGACCGCCAAAGAGATCGCGAACTGCTGCGGCGAGGTGTTCGGTAAAACCGGTGAGGCCGAGTTCGCGGGCGGCTCGCATTCCTGGTTCGCCGGGTATCGCGGCGATCTCGCGTTCGCATCGCTGATCGTCGCGGGTGGCAGCTCGGAATATGCGGTCCGGATGACGAAGGTGATGTTCGAGTCGCTGCCCCCGGGCTACCTGGCTTAGCGGCGGACTGGTCGCCAACAGCGGTAAGTTGCGAGGGTGGGCGCTTCACGCCCGTCAAGCGACGGCAGAACAGGTCAGGAAAGGCCATGACGGATTCCGGCGGGGACATGGTGTCTCCGACGTCACTGCGGGTCTCCGACGCCGATCGCAACGGCACCATGCGGCGACTGCACAATGCCGTCGCGCTCGGGCTGATCGACATCGACGAGTTCGAACAGCGCTCGTCCCGCGTGTCCTACGCGCGCACCCGAAGTGAGCTGGACGGGCTTGTCGACGACCTGCCCGGACCTGGCGCGATCGTCACATCCGCGGCTGACCGGGTGGAACTGCGTGGCTGGGCCGGGTCGCTGAAGCGGCACGGCGAATGGACCGTGCCCACCCATCTGGCGCTGGTGCGCCGGGTGGGGTCGATCGAACTCGACCTCACCAAGGCCCGCTTCGCGGGGCCGGTCGTGGTCATCGAACTCGACATGAAGTTCGGTTCGCTGGACCTTCGGTTGCCGGACGGCGCCAGCGCCTCGATCGACAATGTCGAGGTTTACGTGGGCAGCGCCAGCGACCGCCGCAAAGACGCCCCGGCCGAGGGCACTCCGCATGTGGTGCTGATCGGCCGGGTGGTGTGCGGCTCGGTGATCATCCGTGGTCGGCGCCGCACGCTGCTGCGTCGGCAATTGCCCTGATTGCTTGGTTGTCGGCGGGGTCTGGCTAAAACCTGTCGAACAATTGCTGCGGTCGAGTCGTCGGAGCAGGAGGGCGGTTTGGCTGCGTAGAGGTATGTGCGAGACCGCTGCGGTGGGCATGGCCGGCTACGCCGGCGCGGGTGGGCGATTACGGACCCGGAGATGGGCGCCCAGGCGGTGTCAGACGGGTCGGAGTTGTAGCCGCGCGGGCCGTGCTGGTCGGGTGTTTGTCGGTGGGCGGTGAGATACTGACCGCTGAGATGAGTCGGCACACCACTTTTCGCTTCTGCCTGGACCCGACGGTCGAGCAGTGCGCCGCGCTCGCACGGCATGCTGGGGCGTCGCGGTTCGCGTTGAACCAGTGTCTGCGGATTGTCAAGTCCGCGCTCACCCAACGTATAACCGACCCGGATATCGAGGTGCCGTGGACGGGGTTTGATCTGATTAACGCGTTTAACGCGTGGAAGAAAACCGGCGACGCGGGCCGGGTCTTTACCGTCGATACCGAGGGTGGCACCGAGGTCGTGGTGACCGGCTTGGCGTGGCGGACCGAGGTGTGTCAGCAGGTGTTCGAGGAAGCTGCCGTAGACCTGGGCAAAGGGTTGAAAGCCTGGTCGGATTCGCGGGCGGGTAAACGCCAGGGCAAACCCGTCGGCTTCCCGAAGTTCAAGAAGAAAACTGATGCGAGGCCGTCGTTTCGGCTGCGCAACAAGCACCCCAAGGATCGCCCCTCGGCGATGCGCCTCGGCGACAACGACCGGCCGCGCTCGATCACCCTGCCCGGCATCGGGCAGATAGGGGTGCATGATGACACCCGCCGGCTGCGGCGCATGCTCACCAAGGGCCGAGCCAAGATTCTGTTCGCCACCGTGAGTCAGCACGCGGGCCGCTGGTGGGTATCGCTGAACGTCGAAGCCGCCGAGCTGCACCCGGCCCACCGGCACCCGAAGCGCGCTGACGGTGACCGGGATGGGTGGGTCGGTGTGGACCGGGGCCTGTCGGCGTTTGCGGTCGCCGCCACCAGCGACGGCCGAGAGGTCGTCCGCATCACCGATGCACCCAAGGCCCTGGCCGCCGGAATGTCCAAGCAACGGCGGCTAGCCAAAGCGTTGTCCCGCAAGCAGAGAGGATCGGCAAACCGTCGTGACGCCGCCGCCAAACTGGGCCGTCACCATCACCATGTCGCCAACATCCGCCGCCATTTCCTGCACCAAGTCTCCAACGCGCTGGTCAAGACCCACGACCGGCTGGTGATCGAGAACCTGCACGTGTCCGGGATGCTGGCCAACCACCGCCTGGCTCGGGCTATTTCGGATGCGGGCTGGGCCGAGTTCGCCCGGCTGTTGACCTACAAACAGACCTGGCGCGGCGGCGAGGTCGTCGTCGCCGATCGGTGGTATCCCTCCAGTCGGCTCTGCCCGGATTGCGGCGCGATTCGCCGAGATTTGACGTTGGCCGATCGGGTGTTCACCTGCGGTTGCGGGCATTGCGCCGATCGCGACACCAACGCGGCGATCAACCTGGCCCGCTGGGCCGTGACCCAGCACCATGTCTTACCAGATCCCCGGACCCCCAAGCAGCGGGGCCGGGCCACCAACGCCCGCCGACGGGACGGCGCTGACCAGCACCCCTCGTGTGCCGGTGAAACCAGCCCGGTTGAAGCGGGAACCGACGTTCACACCGCACCGGCGGCCTGAACCGACGATCGCCCGAGAACGGCGGTGCCGAACAATTGGAATCGTTCGACACGCTTTAAGCTAACGTCATGCCTGCCCGCACCGCGCTGTCTCCCGGCGAGCTGTCCCCGACGCTGCCGGTACCCAAGTCGATCGCGCGGCCGGAATACGTCGGCAAGTCCACCGCTCAAGAGGGCACCGAGCCGTGGGTGCAGACACCGGAAGTGATCGAGAAGATGCGCGTCGCCGGCCGGATCGCGGCCGGGGCGCTGGAAGAAGCCGGAAAAGCCGTCGCACCCGGGGTGACGACCGACGAACTGGACCGAATCGCGCACGAGTACATGGTCGACCACGGCGCCTATCCATCAACGCTGGGCTACAAGGGATTTCCGAAATCGTGCTGCACGTCGCTCAACGAGGTCATCTGCCATGGAATCCCCGACTCGACGGTGATCGCCGACGGTGACATCGTCAACATCGACGTCACCGCCTACATCGACGGCGTGCACGGCGACACCAACGCGACGTTCCTGGCCGGCGATGTCTCCGAAGAACACCGGCTGCTGGTCGAGCGGACCCGGGAGGCGACGATGCGTGCAATCAACGCCGTCAAGCCCGGACGCGCGTTGTCTGTGGTCGGCCGCGTCATCGAGTCGTACGCAAACCGGTTCGGGTACAACGTGGTTCGTGACTTCACCGGACACGGCATCGGCACCACTTTCCACAACGGGCTGGTCGTCTTGCACTACGACCAGCCCGCGGTCGACACGGTCATGCAGCCAGGGATAACGTTCACCATCGAGCCGATGATCAACTTGGGCGCGCTGGATTACGAGATCTGGCCCGACGGTTGGACAGTGGTCACCAAGGACCGCAAGTGGACCGCACAGTTCGAGCACACCTTGCTGGTCACCGACGCCGGCGCTGAGATCCTCACATGTCTCTAGCGCGAGCAGACACAAAAGCCCCCATTTCCGGCCGAAAATGGGGGCTTTTGCGTCTTCTCGCGACAACACGGTGAGTGGTGCGCTGCTGGTGGCGGGCACCAGCTCCGACGCGGGGAAATCCGTCATAGTCGCGGGTCTGTGCAGGCTGCTGGCACGCCGCGGGGTCCGGGTCGCGCCGTTCAAGGCGCAGAACATGTCCAACAATTCCGCGGTCACCGTCGGAGGCGGCGAGATAGGCCGGGCTCAGGCGATTCAAGCCCGGGCGGCGGGTCTGGAACCCAGCGTGCGGTTCAACCCGATCCTGCTCAAACCGGGCAGCGACCAGACGTCGCAGCTGGTAATCCGCGGCCAGGTCGTCGACACCGTCTCTGCGGCAAGTTACTTCACGCATCGAGACCGGCTCGCCGACCTCGCCGACCTCATAGCCAACGAATTATCCTGCTTGCGGGGCGAATTCGATGCGGTCATCTGCGAGGGCGCCGGATCGCCGGCTGAAATAAACCTGCGGGCAACCGATGTGGCGAACATGGGGCTGGCCAGGGCCGCGAACCTGCCCGTGGTGCTGGTCGGCGACATTGACCGCGGCGGCCTGCTGGCGCATCTGTTCGGGACGCTCGCCGTGCTCGACCCCGACGATCAGGCGCATATCGCCGGCTTCATCGTCAACAAATTCCGCGGCGATCCGGCGCTGCTGGAACCCGGGCTGCAACAGCTGTTGAGCATGACCGGCCGCCCCACCTATGGCGTGCTGCCCTACGCCGACCAACTCTGGCTCGACGCCGAGGATTCGCTGTCGGTGGTTGCCCACCGGGTTGTCGGCACCCCGGCACCGCCGTTGGGCGAACAATGGCTACGGGTGGCCGCGGTCCGGCTGCCGCGAATTTCCAACTCCACCGATGTCGAAGCGCTGGCCTGCGAGCCCGGCGTGCTGGTGCGCTGGATCACCGCCCCCGCCGATTTGGCCGACGTCGACCTGATCGTGCTTCCGGGCAGCAAGGCGACGGTCGCCGACCTCGCCTGGTTGCGAGATCGCGGGCTGGCCAGCGGTATCACCCATCACGCACGGGCCGGCAAACCCGTGCTGGGTCTCTGCGGTGGGTTCCAGATGCTGTGCCGGTCCGTCGAGGACGGCGTCGAATCCGGGGTCGGGCAAGCCAAGGGGCTGGGGCTGTTGGACGCCGACATCGTCTTCGCCGCGGACAAGGTGCTGCGCCGCTGGCGGTCGCCGTTGAGTGGCTATGAGATTCACCATGGGCGCGTGGCCCGGTGCGCCGAGACGGCATGGTTCGCCGGCGACGGTGAAGTCGACGCCAAACCGGAGGGGACGCAAAGGGAGCCGTCGGGCATCGTGCGCGGCGCGGTGTTCGGCACCCACTGGCACGGCCTGCTCGACAACGACGACTTCCGTCGCGACTGGCTCACCCGCGTCGCAGCCGCGGCGGGACGAAGTGGATTCGTTGTCGCCCCCGACGTGAACGTCGCCGCGCGGCGCGACGCCCAACTGGACCTGATGGCTGACCTGTTGACGTCGCATCTCGACGTCGACGCTGTCCTCGGCCTGCTCGAAAGGCCACCGCCGCATCGTCCGTACATTGCCAGCGAGCTGCGCCGCTAGCGACCTACCGTAATGAGTTGCACGACAAGGATTTCACCGAGCTGAGTCATTGACCTGCAGCAGTCGGCGCGGCATTGCCGGCCCGCTAATGCCGGGCTTTGCAACCCTGACAAACCCCTGAGAACCCACAGAAACGCCGCGCTCGTTGCCCGATTCGCTGTAACGTGCGGAAATGCCCTCGATGATGACTACGCTCGACGGCTTTCCTGTCCAAGTGGCCGTAACCGGTCCCGAGAAGGGTGTCGTCGTCGTCATTCTGGGCGCCGAGGAACGCGCGCCCGCCGCGTATGACACGGTGTGCGACCGGCTGCATACGGCGTCGATTCGCACGGTCGTCATCGGCCCCGAACCGCGACTCACCCCCAAGTCGGTGATCGGCATCCTGGACTCCCTGAGGATCGGGTGGGCGGTGGTCGTCGGCGACCGCACCGGCGGTGAACTGGCCTGGGAGCTGGCGGCGACCAGGCTGGGCCGGTTCGTCGCGCTGGTGGCCATCGACCGCGGACATCCGTGCGTCGCCGACTCCGACGGCGTGGTGCAAGACGCAGACTGCCCCCCGGTCGAGATCAGCACCACAGTCCTGGTGAGTTCCTCTGCCGCGCGGGCGGTGGCCCGCGACAGCCAGCGATTCGTCTACGCCGACTACCGCATCGTGGACCTCCTTGGGCGGCGCAGCGCCCAGGAGTCGACCGCCCAGCTGGCCGCCGAGATCGTCTTGCGCACCAGCACCTGGTAGCGCGCTCAACCGGTAACGGCGGGGATGGTCCCGATGGTTGACTTGACGTCATGATCGGGGAGAAAGCGCTGTGACCGGCTCGGGTTCTGCGTTGTTGTCGTGGGCCGACCTGGAACGACTGGTCGAGGCCGGCGATGTCGACACCGTCATCGTGGCGTTCACCGACATGCAGGGCCGCCTCGCCGGCAAGCGGGTGTCGGCCCGGCTTTTCATCGACGAAATGGCCGAGCACGGCGCCGAGTGCTGTAGTTACCTGCTGGCTGTCGACGTCGACATGAACACCGTGACCGGTTACACGATGTCGAGCTGGGACACCGGCTACGGCGACATGGTGATGACGCCCGACCTCACCACGTTTCGGCTCATCCCCTGGCTGCCCGGCACGGCGCTGGTGATCGCCGATCTGGGCTGGGCCGACGGCAGCGCCGTCCCCGTCTCACCCCGGGCAATCCTGCGCCGCCAGCTGGACCGGCTCAAGGAGCGGGGGCTGACCGCCGATGTCGCCACCGAGCTGGAGTTCATCGTCTTCGACCAGTCCTATCGCGAGGCGTGGGCCGGCGGCTACCGCGGCCTGACCCCGGCCAGCGACTACAACATCGACTACGCCATCTTGGCCTCGTCGCGGATGGAGCCGCTGTTGCGCGACATCCGGCTGGGTATGCAGGGCGCGGGCCTGCGGTTCGAGGCCGTCAAGGGTGAATGCAACCGGGGCCAGCAGGAGATCGGGTTCCGGTACGACGATGCTCTGGTCACCTGCGACAACCATGCCGTCTACAAGAACGGCGCCAAGGAGATCGCCGACCAGCACGGGAAAAGCCTCACCTTCATGGCCAAATACGATGAGCGCGAAGGCAACAGCTGTCACATCCACCTCTCGCTACGCGGCCGCGATGGCGCCAGAAATGCCGTGTTTGCCCACGGCAGCGGGGAGCACGGCATGTCGTCGTTGTTCCGCCGGTTCGTCGCCGGCCAATTGGCCACGCTGCGCGAGCTCACCTTGTTCTTCGCTCCGAACATCAACTCCTACAAGCGCTTTGCCGACGGCAGCTTCGCACCCACGGCGGTGGCCTGGGGGCTGGACAACCGCACCTGTGCCTTGCGGGTGGTGGGGCACGGACGCAATATCCGCGTCGAATGCCGGGTCCCGGGCGGCGATGTCAACCAGTACCTCGCGGTGGCGGCGCTGATCGCGGGAGGGCTGTACGGTATCGAGCAGGACCTCGAGCTTCCCCCGCCGTACGCCGGCAATGCTTACCAGGCTGACGGAGCCTCCGAGATCGAGCGGCTACCCGCAACATTGGCCGAGGCCGCCGCGCTGTTCGAGGCTTCGGCCGTGGCGCGGGAGGCGTTCGGCGACGACGTCGTCGCGCACTACCTGAACAACGCGCGGGTGGAGCTGACGGCGTTCAACGCGGCGGTCACCGACTGGGAGAGGATGCGCGGCTTTGAACGTCTCTAGGCCCGATGGTGGCGACCCGCTGCGCCCGGCTGCGCCGCGCTTGCGATCGCCACTGGCCGATGGTG
>NZ_JCALDF010000025.1:0-80631 GCF_059812725.1 Mycobacterium sp. NGS41 | reverse complement strand
TTGGTGCGCATAGTCGAGCGCCTTCGCGGCCTGGCCGACGATGTGTACCGCGCGCGCCGGCGTCATGGTTCCCGAGCGCAACGCCTTGTCGGCGTCGATGCCGTCGACAAACTGCATCGCAATCCATAGGTGGCCCTCGCCGGTTTGGCCACGGTCATAGATCGACACGATGTTCGGGTGATCCAGCCGCGCCGCGAGATCCGCCTCCCGGACGAAGCGGGCCCGGAAGTCGGGATTGCCGGACAGCTGCGCGCTGAGTACCTTCAGCGCGTCATGGCGCGGAAGATTCGGATTGGCGGCCAGATAAACCGCACCCATGCCGCCCGAACCCAGCACCCGCTCAATCCGGTAGCCCGCCACCACCGATCCGACGCTGAGCATTCCCATCGAGGTCTCACATTATCGGGCGCGGCTACAGAGGGATTTTCGCGGCGATGGCATTGAGGATCTCCACACCTTTTCTGTCGAGGCTGAGATTGCAGGCACCGACATCGATGAGGACGTTGTTGCGCGCGGCAAGGGCGCGCTGACATCCGACATAGCTCGTGTTCTCTTTCGAGGTCGACAGGACCAGGGTGCCGTCGGGGGTTGTCAGCGGGCTGAAGGTCCACCGGTGGGGCGTCTCGTTCGGAAGGGTTACCGTAAACGTTCGCCCCGCGCATGCCGACCATTTCTGGTGTTGATTGGCGAGCACCTTCTGGGCGGTGTCAGCGGTCGGGAAGGCAATGAGAGCTTGCTGCACAGCTTCGGGACGGGTGGGATTCTGCAGGAATTGGAACTGCGAACCGATGGCTCCGGTGTTGGCGTATGCCGTTCCGTCAGCAGGTTCGTAGGGGCCGCTGCAGTCTTTTGCGGAGATGTAGGGGGAGCCGTCGACAAAGGTGTCACTCGACGATTCGGCGACTGCCATGTTCCGGGTTCCCATGATTGTGGTGATTTGCTCGGCGGGCAGCAAGAAGCCGCTGAGCGCCGAAACGGCCACCGGCGGCCCCGGTGGCCCCGTGGTGGTGGGCGCCCGACTCGACGGCGAGCCTCCCGAAGTCGGCGTGGCCGATGTCGACGGGGATGCGGCGCGCGGTGGCTGCGATTGCACGGTCAACGTCAGCGCAATGGCCGCTGCGGTAACGGCTGCGGTGATGGCCGTGGCCGTGATCACGATCCGGCGTCGACGTCGCCGCCTGTTCGGCTGCGGGGGTGGTCGCAGGACGCCGGGCGGTGGGGGTTGCCAGGTGTAGGAAGGCGGGCCGGACGGCGCCGCCATCGTTCGGGTCCCGACGGGCTGCCACCACTGAGGGCCGGTTGAGTCCGTCGGGCGCAAGTACGAACTGACCTGGCCGCTCGAAATCGGTTGCCATGGAGCAGTAGTGGAGCCCACCGGATCACCGAGTGCGGCCGTGGCAGCCGCCGCAAGCTCACGACTCGAGGAAAAGCGGCGCGCCGGATCCTTGGCCATCGCGGTCGCGATCACCGCGTCCATGCGCGGCGATAACCCCTGGGCCCACTCACTGACCCGCGGCGGCGGGGCCTGCAGGTGCGCGGCGACCACCGCGGCCATGCCGTCGAACCACGCGAACGGCGCCTTGCCCGTCAGCAACCGAAACAGGGTGCACCCCAACGAATACTGGTCTGAGCGCCCATCAAAGGGGAGGCCGCTGAGGACCTCCGGCGATGCATACGACAGCGTCGCCAACACCGACCCGGTGCCGGTCAACCCCACATCACCAAGCGCGCGGGCAATCCCGAAGTCCCCCAATAAAACTCGCTCGTCGGGCCCGATCGGACCCGACAGCAGAAAGTTGGCCGGCTTGACGTCCCGGTGCACGACACCACGCTGATCGGCGTAGTCCAGCGCCTTGGCGACCTCGCCAACGATGTACACGGCACGCGCCGGCGTCATGGTGCCGGACCGCAACACCTGGTCCGCGTCAGTGCCGTCGACGAACTGCATCGCAATCCACAACTGGCCCTCATCGGTTTGCCCGCGGTTATAGATCGAGACGATGTTGGGATGGTCCAGGCGGGCCGCGACATCGGCTTCCCGAACGAACCGTGCCCGAAAATCCGGATCCCCGGACAACTCAGCGTTGAGCACCTTGAGCGCGTCGTAGCGGGGAAGACTCGGATGCGCGGCCAGATAGACCTCACCCATGCCGCCCGAACCCAATACCCGCTCGACCCGATACCCCCCGACCACCGATCCGGCGCTAAGCATGCCCTAGCCCGCACCAAATGCATCGTGGGACTGACCGTCCCTTGGACGAGCTAGCACGGCGATCACCTGTCCAGTATGGCGCTAGCGTGGGTCGGTCGGGTCGCCGTCGACGACGACCCGGGCGCGCGCGACGTCCTCGTCCGACTCGCCTCCGCCGCCGCGCGCCGCCATGCCCGCCGGAGCAAGCGGCATCGGGGCACCGCCCATGCCGGTTGTGGTTGTGGGGCTGCGCATTTCGGCGGCATTGAGCACGCCGGCGCGCAGGCCGACGGGTCTGCCGCCGGTCTCCGGCTCGAAACTACTGGTGGGCCGCGTGTAGCTGGTCAGACCAGCACCGGGGAAGGCTCCCAGCCCGCCGGCGCCGCCAGCCGACGCGCCGCCCACACCACCCACGGCTCCGCCGCCGGCCAGCACCGGTTCGGCCACGGCAGCAGCCGCATTCGGCCCCGCAGCCGCGGGGAACATGCCGGCCATCGATTGCAGCATCGTTTGCGGCAGGCTGGTGAAGCCCTGAAATGACTGCATCGGCGCCTGAAGCACCTCTTTAAGCGGTTCCGCCGCGCTTGACATCATCGAAATTGGCTGCTGCACGAGGGAACTGAGGTGGCCACTCGCATCGGCGGGCGTTGCTGCCGTCTGCCCGACGGTCTGGGTGACCTGAGTCGACGCCTGCATCGCATTGGTCATGCCAGTCTGTCCGGCCGCCTGCCCGACAGCTTCTGCGGCCGCCGCGGGCGCAGCCGGTGACGCCCCCAGTGGGGCGACAGGCGGCGGCAGGCCCAGTTCGGTGACCAGCGCGCCGATAACGCCGGAATATGTCCAGCCGCGAAGTGAATTGTGCGGCCAGTGCACACCGAAGTACTCGGTGTCGCGTTCGACGATCGCGGGGGTGTTTTGACCGAAGAAGTTGGTGGCGTTCAGCACGGTCCATTCGTCCCGGTTGGTCTGCGAGACCACTGACGGGATGACCGAGGACTGTGCGATCGTGAAGGCCTCCACGGCAGCCTGTGTGACGCTGATCTTGTGCGCTGTCCAGCCGACCAGCGTCTGCAATCCCGCGTTCAGCCCGGTTGCGGCGACCATCGAAGCAACCGCGCCCAAACCCTGCCATTGCGCGGCCGTGGCAAGGGTGTTGACCGCCGAAAGACCCATCGACAGTTCCTTGTTCGCGGTCTCGGTGACCCACACCAGGTTGTTGGCCATCACCGAGGCCGCGCTGCCTGCCTCGAAAATCGCCGCGATCAGCTCGGGCGGCCCTGTCCACCTCGGGTCGGCCATGCTGTCCTCTTACAGCAGGCCCGCGTTGATCGCCTCGACGGCGGTCGTGGTGCCGGCGGCCATGCCTTGCGCACCCGCGAAGGCGGCGCGCTGCCCGACGTGCTCGGTCGCGGAGCCAAGGTAGGCCGCTCCGGCGGCGTTCAGCGCGGCGGCGAACTCGATGGAGTCTGCGTCGGCCGCCATCGGCAGAAC
This sequence comes from Mycobacterium sp. NGS41, assembly GCF_059812725.1. Taxonomy (NCBI): domain Bacteria; kingdom Bacillati; phylum Actinomycetota; class Actinomycetes; order Mycobacteriales; family Mycobacteriaceae; genus Mycobacterium; species Mycobacterium sp. NGS41. Next base: position 76,949 of record NZ_JCALDF010000025.1, on the reverse strand, counting down.
ACCGGTGAGCGCCGCCGCGCCGGCCGCGGTAGTAGCCGCCATCTCCTCGCTGATCCCGGCCTCGGCAGCTGCCGACAAATCGACGCCGTCCGGAATCATGCTGAACAAGCCACCCATATATCGATCTCCCTTGTTTGAAGGCCCCGCTGGAGCTGTCTGAGTTTAAGAAGGGCGCTGCACGCTGTCGAGTCAGGTTGTACGACTGCGGCCGCTTACTATTCCGGTGCTCCGACCAGCACTCCTTCGATCGCGCCGTCGGTGGTGACCAGCAGACCCCGTCCGGGGGGCAGCTGCTGCGCGCTTATCCGGCCGAACACCTTCACGGCTGCCGGGTCGTTGTCCATGAACAGCGTGGGCGCCCGCGAACTGGTCATTTTCTGCAGGAATGGGTTCGTGACCGACACCCCTGCCCAGTTCCCGGGTAACCGCGAGGCGATCACGTGCAGCCCGATCTCCCGGCTGCGTTCGATCAATCCCCATAACGGCGCCGTCGCCGCGTTCTTGCCGATGACGCCGTGCGGCCGCAGCTCCTGCTCGTCGTCGATCAGCAGAAAATGGTGCGGCCCTTGCCAGGTGCCCCGGTTCAGCAGTTCTTCCTGACTCAAACCTGACGGCGGCAGGCGGTCGCGCATGATTTGCGCCAATCCCTCGATCACCTCGTCGACGTCGTCCTGGGTATAGGCGTACGCACGCACATGCGGACCCCGGATCTTGCCGATCAGCGACGTCTTGGGATCGATGATGCTGATCTGCGCCTGCTCGGGGCTGAAGCGGCTGGCGATTGCCTGGCCAACGGCGGCCAACGCTGTGGTCTTCCCGCACAGCTGGCGACCCACGACGAGCAGGTTGGGCACCATTCGGGTGCCCAGCGCCACCGGTTGCAGCGCACTCTCGCCGATCGCGAACGGGACGTTCAGCGGGTCGGCGCCGTCGGCGGTGTCTGCGAAGGCGGCGAGCACCTGGCTGAGCTCGATCCGCTCGGGCAACCGCGCCAACCGCTCCACCCGGCCGGCGCCGGTCAACTCGGCGATCAGCGGGCCGATCTCGCGGGTAGCCACGCGTCCACCGGTGGCCGCGCTGATCTCCGGCACCCCCACCAGCAGCTCATAGCCATCGCGCGTGACCCCGAACCCAGGCCTGTCCAGCGTGTTGCGGGCGGCTTTTCTGCGCTCGAAGCCTTCGCCCATCTGCGTTTCGTCGGGATTGCTCAACCGTAGCTGGATGCGTGCGTTCGACACATTGACCAGCTGCTGCTTCTGTCCGACCAACCACGCGGTGGCGCTGGTCATGACGTGCACCCCATACGACAGGCCCTGGCGGGCGATCGCGATCAGTCGGTCTCCAGTGACGGCGTCCTTTTCGTAGAGATCACTGAAATTATCCACGACGAGGAAGACGTCGCCGAATTTGTCGTCCGGATCGGTCGGGCCGACCCCGCCGGTACCGAAGCGCCGATCCCGGAATTCGGAGATGTCGATCTGGTAGCGCTTGAACGACGCCTCGCGGGCGAGGATCACTCCCTCCAGCGAGGCGATCGTCCGCGACACGCCCTCGCGGTCGGTCTGGCTCACCACAGACGCCACGTGCGGCAACTCCTCGACCGGGTACAGCGACGCCCCGACGCAGAAGAACGTGACCCGCTCAGGCCGGTACATCAGCGCCGCCGACGTCATCAAGGTCATCAACGTGGTGGACTTGCCGCGCTGGGCGGTGGCGACCACCATGATGTTGTCCATCTCCGCGTCGATTGCATGCACTCGTTGAGTGTGCTCGTCGGGGATGTCCACGATCCCAACGGGAAACACCAGCCCGGGGTTCTCCCCGTAGTCGACATCCCACGGCTTGCCGCGCCAGCGCGCCACCAGCGCATCCACTGGTTCGCTGACTTCCAGAGGCGGAAGCCAGATCTGATGCGGCGGGCGCGCGGGGTGCGAGACGAGCGACTCCCGGATCACGTCGACGAGCTTCTTTTTCCGGAATCCATCGGCATGGAAGAGAAACTCGTCGGGCTCTTCGGGTTCGTCGGCCACCGCCAGAGCCGCGCTGTCGGTTTCACTGAGCGGCTGGTACGCCCACGTGTACGACCGTGGTTGGGAAAAGCTCACCGCCACAGTCTTGTCCACGTTGACCGCACGTTTGGGCACCACGAACGGAGCCGACACGTAGAAGCACCTGAACTGCTCGAGGTCGCGCGGTCCGACTTTGAGCAAGCCGTATCCGTTCTCTTTCGACGGCAGATGCAGCGCCGAGTCACTACCGATGACGTCGCGCGAGTCCTCTGCGGTTTCGGCGCGTAGTGCGACCCGAAAGGCGATATTGCTCTTGACTTTACTTAACGAGGAGAGATCCAGCCGTTGGCCACCGAGCGTAAAGAAGACGTTGCAGCCGCGACCTTCCTGCCCGATGTGGATGACGAGATCGATCCACTCCGGATGGTGGATGAACAACTCGAGGTACTCGTCGATGATGACCAGCAGAATCGGTACCGGCTCCAGATCTCTTCCGGCGAGCCGCATCTCCTCGTACTCGTTGGCATCACGAGCACCCGCATCCTTGAAAAGGCGGTAGCGCCTGGCTATCTCGCCATTGATCGCCTTGCGCATCCGCTCGGCCAGGTGGCGGTCATCCTTGCCCAGGTTGGACAACGAACCCGCGACGTGCGGAAAACCCTGCAGATCTTGGGCCGCCGATTCGAACTTCATGTCGACGAAGATCACGATGAACGTCTCCGGGGAGTGTGTCAGCGCGATACCGCTGCACAGCGACAGAAAGTACTCCGACTTGCCCGAGCCGGACGTTCCGATCACCACAGAGTGAAACCCGTAGCCGCCAAAGTCCTTGGCGCGCAGTATCACATGCTGCAGCTCACCGCCCTGCCGGACGCCGACGGGCACCATCGCCCACTTGTGGTCACCGCGGCCACGGCTATCGGCCCAGAGCCTGTAGACGTCGAGTTCCCGCGGATCGGTGATACCGAGTGCCCGCAGCAGTTCACCGCCCTGGCTGTCGGTCTCAGAGAGGTCTCCTGCGCTCATCGGTGACCAGCGGGCCAGCGCCCGCGCGTATCGGTTGGCGGTGCTCTCGGCGAGCATATCTGCTACGGCGTAAAACGTTTCGCGATGTGTGAGTCGGCCTTCGCGCAGCGCGAACCGCTGGTTGCCGTCAAATCCGACGCCGACCCCGCCCCGTGTCGCCAACCGCAGCACCGTGATGCCGGCCATACCCTTCTGCCCCGTCACGCCCTCCCATTGCTCCGGCGTACCGACGTTGTCGTCGACGATCACCCAATGCGGTCCCAGGGTTGGGCCGCTCAACGGCTCCATGGGCGACGGCATCGACGTCGGGCTGCTTCCGACCGGCGGGGTCCACGGTCCCCGGCTTTTGCGGTGCAACTCGGCATCGAGGGCTTCTTCCAACTCCGTGGGAGACGCAAACACCAACCGCCGCAGTCCACATGCGTCGAACATCTCGTCGTGCTGATTGTGCGGCAGCCACACCAACCAAGACCACGACTCGGGGTGGCGGGTGACCACCATCAGCTTGAGATCGTTGGGGCTGTGATAGACCGCGAGCGAGCACAATACCGACCGCAGCAGGCTGTGCAGGTCGCTCAGTTCTTCGCCGATGAAGCTGAAGCCGGGACTTGACCGCAGACTCAGCACCTTGCCGATCCCGCGAATCTTGCTCTGCTCGAGTATGAAATCCCTTAGGGCGCCGCCGGTTACCGGCTCTAGTTCTTCGCCGACAGGAACGTCGGGCCATTGCAGCGACACCGCCGATTCGTTGGCTTGCTGCACGCCGATACCGAGGCGGACGTCGAGGAAGTCCGAGTCGCCGGGCCGCCGCTCCCACATCCGCGGCCCGCCGATGACCGTATCCAGTCGCTGCGGATCAGCGTGCACGAACAGCTGGCCCCGGCGCTGCTCTTGGGCCGCGCGCTGCACTTCGTCGCGGTCCTCGTCGAGCTGGCGCAGGTAGCTGCGGCGCTGCTTTTCTTGCTCCCCCCAACTGATCCGGCGGGCTCGTCCGAAGCGTCCGCTGAACATCAGCGTGCCGAATCCCACCAGGCCGATCATCGGGAAGAACCCGGACTGCAAGGATCGGATCCCCGACGCGTACATCACCACCAGCGTGCCGATGATCCCGACCAGCAGCGCTGGAAGCGCGATCATCAGCAGGATGTTTCGCGGCTCGCGTTCGGGCAGTGCCAGGGGCGCGCCGATGGCGATCCGCACCGGCGGGATGTTCGGTGGCGGCTTGCGGCCGGCGCGGACGAACCCTCGTTTGGACATGTCTAACCTCCGACGTTCTGCTCGTTGGGCTCCGGAATGGGCGCCACAATTCCGCCCCCGGGGAGGGTGTCGCGGGCCACCAGCGCGGCGTCACGGCTGATCGCGGGTCCCCGCGCGAATGTGCGGACCATCGGCCAGGGCGCTTGCGCCGCGTGGTGCGGATCCATCCCCAGTGCCTGCAGAGTCCGTTGATCCGATTGGATGCCATACCGAACTCCTTGCGGTGAAACCCAATACAGGCTCTCTCGACTGCCGGCGGCGACAACGCCGCTCGTCGTCGCGACGAAGTTCGCCGCACCCGGCAGCACCAGTGTCTGGTTGGCCTCCGCCGAATCGGGATCGCGTTCGTCGCGAACCAAGCGCACCACGTGAGAATCCATGCTGATGGGCACCGGCAGACCGCGCCCGCTGAAGACGGTCATTCTGGCCTGTGGGTCACCGGATTGCTTCTCCCAACCGACGCAGGTCACCGGATTCGCCGATGTATCAATGAAATCCAGTTTTCCGGATGGGTAGTAGTCGACGTTGAGGACATCGACAACCGGAATGTGTATCAGCTTGTCCGGTGCGATCAACGTCGGCGTTGTCGAACCCTGCGAATCACCGGTGCGCAGCAGGTCCGCGACGAAGCCGCTGATCTTCTGCACACCGCCGGGCAGCAGTACGTAGAACCCATTGACAACGCCGTTGGCATCGCGGGTTTCCAGGACGCTGCCCACCCTGGCCCCGGAGGCCTCCGGTAACCATTTCGACGGTGTCCCGGCATCCGGAATAGTCGGTAACACAAGGGGTTCCGTTGACGGCATGGCGTCGAACAGGGCATTGGACATTTCGACCGGATAGGTCACCCCGGGATCGAGACCGAGATTGAAGGTCACCGACCGCTCGGTTGGGTCGATCCGGGACCGCTGCCCTCGCCAGATCACGTAGGTCGCGCCGCGGTGAGTCGCCAGGATCGCCTGCGTGGGACTCATCGCCGCGGCCCGACCGAACGGCGAGAGTTGGCCCGCGATAGATGTCACCACGGCACCCGTCCCGTTGCCCCGGGTGGCCGCCCCGTTGGTCGAGGTGTCGCAGACCGACCACGCCGATACGGCATTCGGCGTGACCGGCAGGCTGTCAGGCGCACCGGGAATGCCGATCGTCGGTCCGGTCGGGAATTTGGCGATCTCACCTGCCTTGACCCAGGCCGGGGTGGCCGCATTGCCTATCGCCAATCGCGCGGATGTCAGGTTGAGCGCGGGGTAGAGGCGCCCATTGATCTTCGCGTACACCGCGCCGGTATCGCGGTCGCCGATAATCGCCGATTCACCGATCAGACCGGCGGGTTTCATGATGTGCAGTAAGGCCATCCAGCCGACGCCGATGAGAACGAGCACCATCGACAGTGCCACCGCCGCTTGCTGTTTGCGATCGTCGTGCTTCATGCGCACGGAAAACCTCGTGATCGCAGCACGCAGCCGCCGGTTGTAGAACAGGTGCCCCGAATTCTGGTCCCGGTTGGACAGATTAAGTGGCACTCTCATTCTCCTTTCGGCAGGGTTTTTCGCCCGGCAACCAATGCGTTGTCCCGTGCTACATCGCCGGGCTGCATCGGCGCCGGCGTCAGCGTAGTTGGCCGCCGTACCTGGTTTGGTTCTCGGCTTCTGCCTCTTCGCGCAGTGCTGCGATCGCGAGGTTCAACCTGTCGGTCAATTCCCCATGTGCATATCCGGTCATCACGTCCGGATGCAACGTCAATTTGAGCAACCGACCGTCGGAATTCGCGACGGCGTGAATATCGCCCAGGTCGACGCTGTATGTGACGGTTTCGGCCTGCGCGACAAGGGCTTCCCACTTGTCAGCAGCCTCGCTGAGCTCACGCAGAACTGATTCGACGAGATCTCGGTCCTTCCGGTCACCCAGCTCGATGCGACCGTCCGACCCCGACACGATGACAGTATGTCGACCGCTCCCACCAGCGTCAATTCAAGGTCTGGCTTCGCTCGCCAGGCTCACGGAGTTGTCTGCCACCGGCTGGCCGGTGGGGCGTCGAGCGTCTGGAACCAGGACAAATGGTAATTCGCAGATATCGGGTCTCCGGTGACCATCCCTTCGGTGGCCGCCAACAACAGACAATTGAGCAAATGCGCGTGATCGACATCGGGATATTGGGCCAGCAGTTGCTGATGCGCGGTATCGAGATGTACTCGTAGCAGGTTGATTTCGTCGTCGACGACGCCCGTCCCCGCCGCGGCGGCCCGCGCCAACGTATGCACCATCCGCGGCAAGCCATCGCGCCAGTGCGTAGCCTGGCCCAGGTCCCATCCCAAATCATCGACCGGCGGCAGTTCGCGGGGCTGCACCGATGATGGCGTCTCGGCGAAGTCGGCCGGCCAGTCCAGGGAGTCGCCGGGCGCGTAGGTCACCACGCGCAGTGTGTCGCCCAGCAAGGCCGAAACGTTGCCGGTGCGCTGTTCGGGCATCAGCAACCGCACGCCTGCCGGAAGGGTGATGCCCGCCGGTATCCAGCCCTGCGCGAGGTCAGTGACCAGCACCGTCCGGCCGTCCGCGTAGTCGCCGACGGCCCAGTTCAACCTGGGTTCTTGGCGGACCACAAACGCGAGCAGCCGCTGCAATCGTTTGCTGTCGGACTCGGCATCGACCGTTGGAGCGGGTTCCGGGCGGGCCTGTGGTGTCGGTTGCTGCGCGGCCCGCACCACGTCCGGACTGACGGTGATCTTCGTCGCTCGACTGGGGGGTGGCGGGGGTTCTGGGTCCCTGACCGCGGGGATGACCTGTGTCTTGTCGACGTAAGTGTCAGTACCGGCGGGATCCGGTGCGGACCGCGGCCCCACGTGACGGGTGGGTCCCCGGCCGGCCATCGGGCGTAAATGGCGCAGTGTCGACTCGACTCGTCGCACAGCGCGGGCGCGGGCCTGGTCAATCACACGGGCCTCTTCTGCCTGGCGGACCGGATCAGCCATGCCGGCTCGCCTGACCGTCTTCAACCGGTCATTGGCGCCCCGGGCGATCCGTTGCAGGTCGTCCCTGAGATGGTCTGCGACCGTTTCGTTTTCGGCCGTGATCGTCGACAGCTCAGCGGGCCAAAGCCCACCTATCACCCACGGAGTGCAATCGATGGGAGGGCTGAATGCCGGAATCGTGAGGGATTCCTGCGCCGCTCTCCGTAGGCGCTGACGCGCCGTTTTCCGACCGAAGATCGCCACCGGCCAAGCGTACCGGCATCTTCGGTGGCTGCCGCAGCCGGTGAATTGTGCGCCCGTTACCGCGTGGGTAGCGTGTGGCCATGGCTGATTCTGCGCTGCAGCAGCAACTCGACGAGGTGCGGGCGCTGCTCGTCCGCGCACGAGAGTTGTTCGGCGCCAATCCGATCGAGCCACCCGTCGATATCATCCCCGATCCTGACGCCGCCAAGACCTGGTTGATTTGAGCTTCAGCTGCCGCGACGGCGCAATCTGTGCGCCAGCAGTTTCTCGATCGCGGCGTCGAGATCGTGCGGGTTCGGAACCTCCGCGGACGGGGTGTGCCCGGCCGCCACGATCTCGTCCCGCACTTCCAGTAGTGCCTTGAGGCACGACACATCGGCGGTCAGCAGGATGCCCCGCGCCAGGGTCGCCGCGTCGGTGTCCATCGCCTCGGCGCTCAGCGCGACGCTGTGCATATATCCGCCGCGACACGAGCGGACCAGGATGTGTCCGCTCGGATGAACGGTGTCGAAGGCGGGATTGGCGTCTGTCATCGACCGCCGTCGGCGACGCCGCCGAGGTTGCGTGCCGCTTCGTGCTCGTGCTGGTCCCACGCCGCCGCCGTGATCTTGAGGTTGCGCGCCAGATCGGCATGGTCGTCGGCCTGTTGCTCGTAGCACTGTCGTCTGAGTTCCAGCAGTTCGCGTCCGGCGTCGCGAAGCTCGCCGAAGATCGGTCCGAGTGAGTCCAGGCTCTCCTGAATCGCAGCATGCGCGGACGGCACGGTCCGCAAATAGTCGGAGATCTGCTCGTGCTGAGCAGCAGCTGCGCGCAACTGCGCGGGCACCACGTGGACTTGATCAGCCATCCGTTGCCTCCTTCTTTTCCTGCGCCGGTGGTGAGATCGGCGGGCTCATCATTGTGACCTGGTCAATCCAGCGGGCGCGGCCGCCGGTCTGGTTGGTGTCGGCGCCTCGGTCGGCGCCGGCGCCGTGCCCGGTGGTTGAGCCGCGGGCGTCGGAGGATGTTCCCAGCCTAGAAAGCTGGGTCCGCTTACGGTCGAGATGTGCTGAATTTGACCGTCCATAATCGCCTTGCTGTGGCCGAGCGCCAGCGCGTGACGATCGGTGAACATCCCGACATCTCCCGGTATGACCCGCGCCGGCTCGATCGGGTGGGCAACCGGCGTCCCAGGCGAAGGAATCGTAATTCCCTGTTGGCGGAAGGCATCTGCGATCGGGACTCCGCCGGCAGCGGCCTTGATCGCCGCGGCCAACTGCGGACTGGCGGCCGTCACCGTGTCGCCGTCGGGCAGCGTCACGGTCGTCGGGCCCGTCGGCAATGATTCGGGCTTCCCCGATTGCGGGTCCTTGTGTTCGCTGTCCTTATCGTGGGGGTCGTCCGACCCGTCATGGTCTGTGGGTTCGCGGTCTTCGGCTGTCAGGGGCGCTTCGTCGCCGAGATCTCTCAGCGTCGGATCAATTCCGCTGCCCTGCAACGGCCCGGAAAGTGGCAGCCCGGCCGGCATACCCAAACCGGACATCGAGCCCGGCGCTGCGCCGCCCGGCATCGCTCCTCCGCCGAGGTTGGGAATGCTTGGTATCGCCGACGACATCGGCATGCTTGGCGTCGCGGGAGCCGCTGTGACAGATGTCGGCGACTCTCCGGCCAGCAGGCCGGGATCGTCAGCGAGCAGGGCATCCAGGTACGGATCCGATCCAGCATCTGGGCCGCCGCCTGCGGGCGTGGGGGCGCCAGCGGCGACGGGAACTGTCGGGCGCACATCGCCGGCACCGCTGGGTCCAGCCTTGGAGGCGTTGTACAGCGATGTCCATGCAGCCATCAGCGCTGACTTCGACGTGTCGTCAAGACTCGCGTCGGCGACCACTGCCCGGATATCGCGCAGCTTGCCGATGAGGAACCGTTGGAAGTCGCGCGCTCCCGCGGGAGTGTCCAGATCTGATCGTGTGCGTAGGGCGGCTTCGATATCTTGCTGCAACTTGGTCAGCGCTTCTCTACCGTCGACCGCTTTGAGGTGTGCATTCAAGATCGCCGAAATCACTTGCAGGTCTAGTTGAGAACTTGCCGAATTCTGGTGTGCCAGCGCAGCTTCAGCCCGCGCTATGGCTTCGGCGGCGTCGCCTTCCAGGCGGCCCGACGGCGGTTCGCCTGGCGGCCTGGTCCCCGGGTTGAACACGTCCGGATGTTGTTGGCGGATTTTGCGCAGAATCGCGTCGAGTTGTTCCATATCGGTGTTCGGGGCGAAGACAGCAGAAACCTCACCGCGGGTTAGCCCAGCCTCCCAGCCGTGCGGGTCACCCGTCGCCTCCCGGACACGCTTCATCGCGTCGGCTAGGTCCTGATACGTCGACATCGGCTAGCCGACACGCAGCGCGGCGCATTGCCGGCGACGTCGCGAGCCCTCCATGTCGGGTGACGGTACGTAGCCGGGTTGCGGTCGACAATTCACCGTGCGGACCGCTCTCGGGTGACCCTGGGGTTCATACACAGCTGGGGGTTTTTCCACAGCTCGCGGTTTCCGGGGCCCAGCGGATCAGGAGATGGTCGACTGCGCATCTCGGATGCGTTTGAGCGCAACTTTTGCAAATCGCATCGACAACGCCGGGGAGAGGCGCTCCAGATACCACCATGCTTTCCACGCCGCTGGCACCACGATGATCGCGTCTCCGCGTAACACGGCACGCAAGGCCCGCTCGGCGAACTTTTCGGGTGCCATCGGCCGCATTTGCTCCCAGAGTTTGAGGATTTCGTCGTCGCTGACGCCGGCCAGCTTGGTCCGCCCGTACACTCCGCCGGTGAGTATCGGGGTTCGGATCACGCCTGGACAAAGCACCGAGACCTGCACACCGTGGCGTTCGGCCTCGATCCGCAACGACTTCGAGAGCGCAACGACAGCATGTTTGGTGGCGGTGTAGCTCGCCTGGCCCGCGGTGGTGACGAGGCCGGCCATGGACGCTGTGTTCACGATGTGTCCGGAGTGCTGCCGGATCATGATCGGGTAGACCGCCTGGATGCCGTGCACCACACCGCGCAGGTTCACGTCGAAGACGTCGTTCCAGTCATCGAGCGCGTATGAGTCGACTTCACCGGCGACCCCGATGCCGGCATTGTTGAACAGGTAGTCGATCCGCCCCGATTGCCGCACCACTTCGGCGACGGCTTGCTCAAACGATGGAAGGCTGCGCACGTCGAGCTCGATCGCGTGCGCCTTTGCGCCGCCACTGCCAAGGCGTTGCGCCAGCTCCTGCGCTGCGTCGATCTGACGATCGGCGATCCAGACCTCAGCGCCTCCGTCCAGCAGCTTGGCCGTTAACGCGGCGCCGATGCCGGACGCGCCGCCGGTAATGAATGCGATTTTCCCTGACACGCTCGACGCCATTCCGAAAGGATATCTTCGCGTTCGCAATTCTTCGGGAGTTCGGGCAGCCGGCAACCACCCTTTAGCGCTGTCGCGCGACTGGGTAGTGTTCCCGCAGTTCTTGCAACGCAGCGCTTTTCGCCTGAGCAAGTTCGTGAGCGTGCGCCACGACCGCTGCGATCTCTCGTTGTTTGGCAACGAGGAACCGTTGGAACTCGCGCGCCCCCAATGGCGTGTCGATGCCGGACTGGTCCGACACAGCGTGGTCGATTTCGGCAGCAATCGCGTCGAGTCGACGCACGCTCTCACCCATCTCCGCATGAGCGCTGGCGAGCACCTCTGTCAGCACCCGGTCGGCGTCGGCAACCGCATTCTGCCGACTTGCCAGCGCCGACTGCTGCGCCTGAATGGCCGACGCCGAAGGTCCGGTGTGCTCCGCCATGGTTCTGCCTCCTTAGACCGGCCGACGGATCTGCACGTAGTTGCCCAACCGGCTGATCCGCACCGACGCGCCCGAGTAGGGCGCTTCGACGACCAGATTGTTGCCGATCGCCATCTGCACGTGCCCGGCATGCGGAAAGACGAGATCGCCCGGACGGACTTGCCCGCGCGGCACCGGAATCCCCTCGTTGATCTGCTGATACGTGGTGCGATCCAGGTGAATGCCCGCTTGCGCGTAGGCCCACTGGACCAAACCCGAGCAGTCGAACTGGTTGGGCCCGGTCGCGCCCCAGACATACGGCCGACCCAGCCGCGACAGCGCGGCACGCACCGCGATCGCGGCCCTCCCGCCGGCGGACGGCAGCCGCAGCCCGGTTCTGGCGCCGCGCTGGTGCGACAGTCGGTACCGCAGCGCCCGTAACGCCGCAACGCGTCGTCGCGCCCGCCAGCGGGCCGCCAATACGTGCGCGCGCTGAGCCCGCAGCCGCGCCACCCGACGCCGGATCGCTTCACGCTGGGCCAGTGGTGTGACCGGCGCGACGGCAGCATCGGCGCGGGCCTCGTCGAGCACACCCTTGGTCAGCTCATGCGCCCGCATCCGATCCCGTTGGGCACCGGCGAGAACGGCTGTGGCCGCGGCGTCCGTTCGTGCCGCCGACAGCAGATCGTCCCGGCTCCGGCGCACCGCGAACCGGTAGCGGCCTTGTCCCGCAGCGGTATTCACTCCGGCGGCACGCTGTAGCAGGTGTGGGTACTGTCCGGTGCCCGCGTCCACCACCGCGTGCCGCGTGTTGCCGACAAACATCTGGTGGGCACGGCTCAACTCGCCGATCTCACTCTGAACCAAGGGTTCCCCAGGTCTCGATGGCATCGGCGAAGGCCCGAACCCGGGGGAGTGCGCCCGGCGGGATGGCTCCCCGGTTACGGATGTCCCACACCTCGTCGCTGCCGACACCCAGCAGTGCGGCGATGATGGCTTCCGGCAACGCCGACTGTGTGCACGCGCGATCAAACCGCGCGCTCAAGCTGGTGGGCATCCGCTTCAGCAGCGCACTGCGCGTCGCCTCGAGCTGCTGCAGATGTTCCATCAGCCGGGTGGCCGACTCGGTCCCGGCGTTCACCGCCACCCGCCACGAACTGGCGGCCAGCAGCTCTGCCTTCACGCATTGAGCGATCACAGAGAGAATATACGTCTCATATTCGTTTGATGTTGTCGCAGGCAGTCGCTCGATGACCGATTTGATGGCATCGAGCTGGGCTTCGGCGTAGCCTTCGAGCACTTCCGTGTCGCTCTGGCGGTCGACCACGACCGCACCTGCGCGCCGGGGGACGAGCGGCTCAGGTGGCTGTGCGGCGATCAGCCGGGCCAACTCGGCATCAGGATCGGCGGCCACCAGCAGCCGCGAGTAGGTGCCGGGCGGCAACCCCAGTCCATTCTCAACTTTCTGAACAGTACTTTTGTGCGGTTTTCGGGCGCCGCGCTCTAGATAGCTCAGCCCCATGATGCTGACGCCCGTCGCGGCGGCCAAATCCGCCAGTGAGAAGTCGCGCGACTCGCGCAGTGCCCGAAGCGCCGCGCCGGCGGATTCACGGCTCATCGCACCCTCCGGCCACAAGCCGGATATTACACAAGCTTCGGCGATTCAAGCGTGTATACGTTTCTATCACGTTTCTCTTGCGGTCGGCAGGTTTGCGTGTATACGCTTTTGCCTACGTTTCGCCCTCTCGGACAAGGAGATCAGATGGGACATCCCTGCGCCACCAACCCGGAACTGTGGTTCGGCTACCCCGACGACGACTGCGGTGACGGAGCGGCAAAGGCTCGCGCGTACGAGCGCTCAGCGACCGAGGCGCGGATCCAATGCCTGCGCCGCTGCCCACTTGCCCAGCAGCGACTGTGTGCCCAGCGTGCGATCAAGCATCGCGAAGAGTACGGAGTCTGGGCCGGCGTCAAACTTCCCGGCGGGCAGTACCGCAAACGCGAGCAGCTCGCCCGGGCCCATGACGTGTTGCGGCGTATCGCCGCCGGCGAAATCAACGCCAGAGAGCTGCCCGAGAACGCGACGCTGCTCGCACGCCGTGAACGCGATGCCATTCCGGTGGCCGCGGTGGTGGTGCACCTTCCGGCCGCGCGAGTGGACCCCCGTTCTGCCGCCTGACGACGAGAGCGGCGCAACAGTTTGCTGACCCATCCGACCGGGTAGCCGCGCATGCATGACGTTCGACCTGACGCCGACGGCAGCGCAACACGACCTCGCCCGGCGCACCCACGAGTTCTCCGAAACTGTGATACGTCCGGTCGCGCTCGAGTACGACCAACGGCAGGAGTTCCCGTGGCCCGTGCTGGAAGAGGCCGCACAGCGCGGGTTCTATAGCCCGTTGTTCTACCGCGACTTGATCGGCGACCCGACCGGTATCTCGTTGCCGATGTTCATGGAGGAGCTGTTCTGGGGTTGCGCGGGCATCGGTTTAGCGATCGTCATGCCGGCCCTGGCGTTGTCGGCGATCGGTCAGGCCGCATCGCCCGAGCAGATGTTGCAGTGGGCGCCCGAATGCTTCGGAACGCCAGGGGATATCAAGCTCGCCGCGCTGGCCATCTCTGAACCCGAAGGCGGCAGCGACGTGCGCAATCTACGCACTACCGCCCGCCGCGACGGTGACGACTGGATCATCGACGGACACAAGATGTGGATCGGCAACGGCGGGATCGCCAACGTCCACGTCGTCAACGCCGTCGTCGACCAGGAACTAGGCCACCGTGGCCAGGCGCTGTTCGTGGTACCGGGTGGCGTACCCGGACTGGAACTGGTGCGCAAACTTGACAAGCTGGGCTGCCGGGCGTCTCATACCGCCGAGTTGCGGTTCGACGGGGTGCGGGTTCCGGCTGCGAATTTGCTTGGCGGACAAGAGAAGCTCGATCAAAAACTCGCGAAGGCCCGCGAAGTGGTGGCCGGTGGGAAACGATCCGGTTCGGCGACGCTGGGCACCTTCGAGCAGACCCGCCCGATGGTCGCCGCCCAGGCGATCGGGATCGCCCGCGCCGCACTGGAGTATGCAACGGCCTACGCCACCGAGCGGGAGGCGTTCGGCGGACCGATTATCGACAACCAGGGCATCGCATTTCCGCTGGCGGAGTTGGCCACCCAGATCGACGCCGCCCGGTTGCTCACTTGGCGCGCCTCCTGGATGGCCGCCCAGGGTGTGCCGTTCGAGCGGGGGGAGGGCTCGATGTCCAAGCTCGCGGCGAGCGAGGTCGCCGTCAAGGCCACCGAACGCGCCGTCCAGACCATGGGCGGCTGGGGTTACATCACCGACCACCCGGTGGAGAAGTGGTATCGGGATGCGAAGCTGTACACCATCTTTGAAGGCACCAGCGAGATTCAGCGGATGGTCATCTCCAACGCGCTGGGCGCCGCGGTGGACACGCCGCCGCTGCATGTGGTGCTCGAGCCGTCCGGCGGACCGCTTAACCGGATGTTCGGTCGCGGCACCCCGCTACGATCGCGCGCCGCCGATGCCGCGCTGTCGATGCAGGATCGGGTTCCCGAACCAGTCATGCGGTTGGCGATGAAGGTGCTGCGGCCGCCAGGGCGGTGAGGCCCCGATTGAAGGTAGCGTCGGGTAGGTGAGCAATCTCGAGGCCGCACCGGTCGAATTCGCGTGCACCGCTTCACGGGCCGCCGGTATCGAGGTGCTGCAGCCGCGTGCGGTTCCACTGGGCGGGCCGCGCGCAATACGTGTGCAGCGCACGCTTCCACAACGCCAACGCTCACTGATCGGTGCCTGGTGTTTCGTCGACCACTATGGTCCCGTCTCAGCGAAGATGGACGTTCCGCCTCATCCCCACACCGGACTGCAAACGGTGAGTTGGTTGTTCAGTGGGGAAGTGGAGCACCGCGACAGCGGTGGCGTCCATGCCGTAGTCCGGCCCGGCGAGCTGAACCTGATGACGGCGGGAGCGGGCATCGCTCACTCCGAAGCATCACGTTCCGGCGCGATTCTGCACGGCGCGCAACTTTGGTTGGCGTTGCCGGACTTCGCTCGCGACACTGACCGAGACTTCGTTCACTATGCGCCCGCACCGATTTCGCTGCCGGATGCGGTGGTGCGGGTCTTTCTCGGAGAACTAGCCGGCAGTCGTTCGCCTGTACCGACATTTACTCCGCTGCTGGGCGCCCAAGTCGATCTCGGGCAGCGTGCTCAGTTGGACATCGACGTCGATCCCTCATTCGAACACGGCGTACTGTGCGACATGGGCGAGGTAGAGATGTGTGGGACCGCCCTGGCCGTCGCCGATCTCGGATACCAGAGCGCGGGAAACGCCGCGCTGCAACTGCGCAACACCGGAGAGCGGCCGGCGCGGGTATTGCTGCTCGGCGGCACCCCCTTCACCGAAGAATTGGTGATGTGGTGGAACTTCGTCGGGCGCAGTCACGACGACATCGTGAGCTATCGCCGACTATGGGAGGACGGCGACGAACGCTTCGGGGCTGTTTGCGGGTACCAAGGTTCCATCACCCGCCTGCCCGCCCCGCCGCTGCCCACCACCCGGCTGCGGCCTCGACCGATACCAAACAGAAGGGAATTCGAATGACTGCCGACAAGACCGGTGCACAAACCACCGTCAGCGCGAAGGACGGCCAGTTCACCATTGAGGTGGAGGGCAAAACCGTCGGCCTCGCTGAATATGCCGATCGCGGCAATCAGCGCATTTTCCACCACACCGAGACGGATCCGGCGTACGGCGGCCGTGGCTTGGCGACCATCCTTGTCGAGGAGGCGCTCAACGCGACGCGGGATGCGGGCAAGCGCATCGTTCCGCTGTGCTCCATGGTCGTCACCGTGCTCAAGAAGCATCCCGAGTTCGACGACATCACCGATCCCGTCACCGTCGAGGCGCAACAGTGGGCGCAGAACCTGCCATGAACTCAGCCGTCTTCGTCGTCGTCTGGGGGAGCGCGAAACGCGTCCCGCTCGCCGAGTGACGAACGACGCGGGGCCTGGTGGCCGTACACGCCCTCGGGATAGGCCGTCTCGGCGTGCTGGGTGAGGTCGACACCGCTCTTCTCGTCGGCGGCGCTCACCCGGAAGCCCATGAAACGCTCGATCAGCATCGCCAGCACGTAGCTCACCGCGAAGGCATAGACACCGACCACCACCATCGCCAAAGCCTGCTTGCCGAGTTGGCCCAGTCCGCCGCCGTAGAAGAGCCCCTTCGGGCCGTTGGTCATGACCGCGGTGGCGAGCAGCCCGATCAACAGCACGCCGACGACGCCGCCGACGAAGTGCACGCCGACAACGTCAAGGGAGTCGTCATAGTTGAGCTTGAACTTGACCAGGATCGCGAATGAGCACACGATCCCGGCCACCAGCCCGACGACAGCGGCGCCGAGGGTGTTCACCGTGCCGCACGACGGCGTGATCGCCACCAGGCCGGCCACCACTCCGGACGCGGCGCCGAACGTGGTCGGCTTGCCGTCCCGGACCCGTTCCACCGCAAGCCATCCCAGCATGCCCAGGCAGCCGGCAACGAGGGTGTTGAGGAAGATCGCGGAGGCTAAACCGCTGGCGGCCAACGCCGAACCGGCGTTGAACCCGAACCAGCCGAACCACAGCAGTCCCACCCCGAGGAGCACGAAAGGCAGGTTGTGCGGCCGCATGGCCTCCGCCTTGAACCCGATGCGTGGACCGAGCACCAGCGCCAACGCGAGCGCCGAGCACCCCGAGACGATCTCGACGACCAACCCGCCCGCGTAGTCGAGCACGCCCATTTTGGCCAGCCAACCGCTGGGCGCCCACACCCAGTGCGCCACAACGGAATACACCGCCACGGCCCAGACCGGTACGAACACCATCCAGGCCGCGAACTTGGCGCGGTCGGCGATGGCGCCGCTGACCAGGGCGGCGGTGATGATCGCGAAGGTCAACTGGAAGGTGGCGTACAGCAGTTCGGGAACCTGGCCGTGCAGGGTCTGGGGGCCGATACCGCTCATCCCCGCGTGCGCCAATCCGCCGAGGAATCCGCCCGCGCCGCCGTCGGAGAACGCCAGGCTGTAACCGACCAGCAGCCACGCAACCGTGACCAGCGGAATGGAGATGAAGCTCATCATGATCATGTTGAGCACGCCGCTGGTGCGCACCATGCCCCCGTAGAAGATCGCCAACCCGGGCGTCATCAACAGCACGAGGGCGGTGCTGGCCAGCAGCCAGGCGGTAGCGGCGGGATCGATGTTCAACGTTGCGCCTCTCTGGAGAATCGACGATGAGAATATCGGCGCGATCTTGCGCATGGACGCCAGACGGGCGTTGTCGATGAGGGACATCGCCAGAGTTGGCTATCTGCCGCCGAAGAAGTGGGAAACCAGGTACGGCCTCTTAGCGCGTCGCGCGGGCCAGCAGATAGCGTCGTTCGGGCAGGCTGCGGGTGCGCTGGGCCGCCCGAATGTAGTACTCGCGGGCGGCTTCTTGGTCGCCGAGCTCATCGAGCAGATGCGCCCGCACCGCATCGACGCGGTGGTGTCCGTTGAGGGCGGGGTGTGCCGCAGCTTCGTCAAGTTCGGCAAGTGCGGCGGCCGGGCCACGGACCATCGCGACGGCGACGGTTCGGTTGAGAGCGACCATCGGCCCGGGCGCGAGAGCGACGAGAACGTCGTACAACGCGAGGATCTGTGGCCAGTCGGTCCCCTCGACGTCTGCGGCCTCGTCGTGCACGGCGGCGATCGCCGCCTGCAGCTGGTAGGGCCCGGGCTTCGCAACCGGCAATATCGCCTCGACGATCGCGACGCCTTCGGCGATGGCGGCTCGGTCCCACCTGGCGCGGTCCTGCTCGGCGAGCGGGATCAGCGCGCCATCTGGGTTGGTCCGGGCGCCGCGGCGAGCGTCGGTCAGCAGCATCAGCGCGAGCAACCCGGCGACCTCGCCGTCGTCGGGCAGGCTCTCGCGCAGCTGCCGGGTCGCTCTGATCGCTTCGGAGGTCAGCTCGACGCGGTCGAGGGCCTCGCCCGCGGTCGCGGTGTAGCCCTCGTTGAAGATCAGGTACAGCACCTGCAGGACCGCGGGCAGCCGTTCGTCGCGCTCGCGCGCGGTCGGCATCCGAAACTGCACACCCCTGTCGCGGATGCGAGCCTTCGCCCGGCTGATGCGCTGCCCAATCGTGGCCTCCGGTAGCAGTAAAGCGCGTGCGATCTCCGCGGTGGTGAGGCCGCCGAGCGCGCGCAGCGTCAGTGCAATCTGCGACGGCACGGTCAGCTCGGGGTGACAACACAAGAACACCAGCGGCAGCGTGTCATCTACCTCCGAGACCTCCGACGCTGCATCTGGCGGCGGCGCGGGCTCGAGCGCATACGCGTCTTCGCGGCGCCGACGCGCGGTCTCCTTGCGCCACGTTTCGACTAGACGCCGCGACGCCGTCGTGATCAGCCAGCCGGTCGGGTTTTCAGGTACGCCGTCGATCGGCCAGCTGACCGTGGCGGCGAGCAACGCCTCCTGGACGGCGTCCTCGCAGTCATCGAAGCTGCCGTTACGACGCACGAGCACACCAAGCACGCGAGGAGTGAGCTCGCGCAGCAGGTCGGTGACGGCCGGCTCGGCGGTGCTCACATGTCCCATTCACTCAAATCGAGCACCGGCCGGACCTCCACGAGACCCCAGACGGCGTCGGGCACGCGCGCCGCGATCGCCAAGGCACGGTCCTCGCTTTCGCAATCGATGAGCAGGAAGCCGGCCAAGTGCTCTTTCGACTCGGCAAAAGGCCCATCGGTGATCATTGTCTGGTCGGCCGCCACGGTGACACGCTTCGCCAGTGCCGGGTCCGCGAGACCTTCGGACGCCACCAACTCACCGGCGTCGGCGAGCTCGGCGCTAAGCGCGCGATGGTCGCGGCCGAACCGCTCGCGCTGCTCCTCCGGCAGCGCCTCCCACCGCTCGAGGAACTGCGGATTGCTCTGAATCAAGATCATGTACTTCACGGCGACTCCGCTCAGCTTCGACGAATTCTTACGCTCCGGTGTCGAAACTGGCGAGCCGGCTTCGACACCCCATTGAAGGCTCCGATGCTATGGAGCCACGAAGAAGGGATCAGACAATGAAGACCAGCCACGCCGGGACCGCCGTGCACACTGTCCTCGACAAATTCGCAGCAGCGCACGCCGCGCGAGACGCCGATGGACTCTTCGCGCTCTACTCCGACGACATCGTGGCGTATTCGCTTGCGCCGCCACTGCAACAGGGGCCCCTTACGCCCTACGGCACTGTCGACGGCATTCGGGCCTGGTTCGCGGGATTCGACGGCCCGGTGGAGATCACGCACCTCGACCCGGTCGTGCACGAAGACGGCGACCTCGCGTTGGCCTACACCCTCACCCAGATGACAGTAACGCGCGCCGGCCAGGGCGAATCGTTCTCGACCTGGTACCGCTCAACTTTTGGCCTGCGCCGCATCGACGAGTCGTGGCGCATCACGCACCGACACGACTCGGCGCCGTTCTATATGGACGGCTCGTATCGCGCGGCCACCGACCTGCAGCCCTGAGCCCGTACATCATGGCGTAAATCTGTCGTATGATAGCGACATGCCTACGACCGCAGCCTCGGCGGCGCGCGCAGACCTCGTTGCGCTCCTCAATGCAGTCAACGACGCAACCGTGCTGCTACAGCGCTCAAAGGCGGTTCCCGACGAGGTCGCCGAGCTTATCGATAGCTTCGAGCAGACGCTGGGCGCGGCGACGCCGTTGCGACTTGAGGCCGACCCTTATCTGACGACAGCCATGTGGGCCGCGGCGTTTCGCGCTCAGAAAGCACTCCGCCATGACAGCGACGACCAGCGCCGCGACGTGCGCATTGGGCTCGAGCAATTCCGCCATGCATTGCGCGATATCGTCGAAAATCAGCCCTACAGCGACGATGTGCCAGTCCGCGATGTCTTAACCAAGACCGCCGAGGTCCTCGCCACCCCCCAGAAGACCCTGGCAGACCTGCTCGGGGTCTCGGTTCGCCAGCTCCAGCGGTGGCTCGCTCTCGACGGAACAGAGCCTGCGGCTGACGACGCCGCCCGTATCCGCGCGGTCGGCCAAGTCGTCAACCAGCTCCGTCACTCATTTACCGGCCCCGGGGCAATTGCTTGGTTCTATCGGGAGCATCCGGTGCTTGGCCGGCGGCCGGTCGAACTACTCGATGACCCGTTGAACTACCCGCGTGTGCTCGACGCGGCGAGTGCGGCTCGCGCCATGACGGTATGAGCCTGACGGTCTTTCGCCATGCTTCCTATGACTCGCCATGGTGGGCACTGCCCAGTTCGCGGGCCGGCCGTTTTCACCGCGCCATGACCGACACGGTCCAATACCTCAGTCTTCATCCGCTGGGCCCCGCCGCCGAGATGCTTCGCCACAACCTTGGTCCAGCGGGCAACCCAGATGACGTCGTGCTGAATTTGTGGTCGGCGGTGGTCGACGTGGACGACGCGACGCGCGTCGACTTCGACGACTGTGAAAGGTACGGGCTGACGCCAGACGAACTTGTGGGCGACGACTACACCCCTACTCAAGCGTTGGCCGACGTCGTTCGAAACAGCGGAGCGAGCGCACTAATCGTGCCGTCGGCCGCGCTGCCGGGGACCCACAACCTGATCTTGTTTGGGGTCCGACTCCTCAATCCCTTTCTGAGCCAACCCCTTACACCGGAAGAGATCCCGACCGGGCAACTCACCGACGGAGCGCGTGCCCCGTCGGAGGTGGCACCACACGTCCGCTGGTTCGGCGCCCCGCACAAAGCGGTGGAGCAGTGGAAGAACACTGGGGCCTATGAACCATTCGCTGATCCCATCGCGACGCGCTGGTAACACCCTTATCGCGCCATTACTCGTCGCGCTCTAGAGGAGTCAGAAGCGTTCGCCGATGAGGTGCAAACACAAAGGCCACGACTTCTCTCGAGTCGTGACCTTCAGCGCCGCAGTTCGTAGAACCGCAAATGGTGGGCGAAGGGGGACTTGAACCCCCACGTCCCGAAGGACACTGGCACCTGAAGCCAGCGCGTCTGCCATTCCGCCACTCGCCCGAAACAACCGCAGGACCATATCACTGTAGTGGCAACGCGCCCCAGCCGCTCTAGGGGGCATCCTCCTGCCCACCGCCGGACCCCGGTTCTTAAAAGGACTGTGAACAGCAGCGTTGCGATTCTCAGGATTCTCACGGTGCCGAATCACCACAGTGTCCCGATACCATGCTTGGGTGATCCGACACGCGGGCGAGTCGTTTGCTTTGCGGTTGCGATATGCCCAGATAAATGGGTGCGAGCACTGAAAGATGGGTAGCCAAAGGGGGCTGGTTCAGCGCATCGAGCGCAAACTCGAAGCGACCGTGGGAGATGCGTTTGCCCGGATGTTCGGCGGATCAATCGTGCCCGCAGAGGTGGAAGCCCTATTGCGCCGCGAAGCGGCCGACGGCGTCCGGTCGCTTCAGGGAAATCGCCCGTTGGCGCCCAACGAATACATCATTACCCTCAGTGTGCACGACTTTGAGAAGGTGGGCGCCGACCCGGATCTCACGACGCACGCTTTCGCTAGGTACTTGGCGGACTATATCCATGAACAGGGGTGGCAAACGTATGGTGATGTGGTCGTCCGGTTCGAGTCGTCGTCGAACCTGCATACCGGCCAGTTCCGCGCCCGCGGTGCTGTCAACCCCGACGTCGAGCCCCGCCCGACGGTCACCGACTCCGCCCGACCACAATCAGATCAAGCGTTTGGCGCAGAACCAGGAGTACCACCAATGAGTGACAATTCGAGCTACCGCGGGGGTCAGGGGCAGGGGCGCCCCGGCGACGAGTACTACGACGACCGCTACGGGCGTCCGCAAGACGGCCCAGAGGCCCAGGGCGGCCACGACCCCCGTGGCGGATATCCGCCCGACCAAGGCGGCTATCCGCCCCAGCAGGGATATCCGCCGCCCCGCCCCGACCAGGGCGGCTACCCCCAGGGTGGCGGTTACCAAGACCAAGGCGGATACGGGCAAGGCGGCTACCCCGGTCAGGGTGGTTACGGCGGCCAGGGCGGCTATCCGGATCAAGGCGGTTACGGCGGCCAAGGCGGCTACCCGGATCAAGGCGGTTACGGCGGTCAGGGCGGCTACCAGGACCAGGGCGGCGGTTATCCACCCGCCCCGTCGTCGTATGAGCAGCAGCCACCCAGCCACGGCGGCGGACAAGGGTATGACCAGGGCTACCGTCAGGACGCGGGGGGCTATCCGCCGCAGCAGGGCGGTGGGCAGTCCGGCTACGGCGGCGGTTACGGCGACTACGGGCGTCATCAAGACGAGGGCGGCTATGCCTCGGCCCCTCCGGCGGCCTCGCCCGAGCAGCGTCCGTCCTACCCCGACCAAGGTGGCGGGTACGACCAGGGCTACCAGCAGGGCGGCTATGGCCAGCAGGACTACGGCCAACAGGACTACGGCCAACAGGACTACGGCCAACAGAGCTACGGCCAGCAGGACTACGGCCAGCAGAGCTACGGCCAACAGGACTACGGCCAACAGGATTACGGCCAGCAGAGCTACGGCCAGCAGGACTACGGCCAGGACGCCTTCACCCACTACGCCGATGCCGCCCCCGGAGCGGGGTACGCCCCGCCGGCCGGCGACTATGGCGAGCCCGCCAGGGGCGACTACGACTACGGTCAGTCAGGCGGCGCCGGTGATTACGGCCAGCCCGCCGGCGGCTACGGCGGCTACGGGCAGGGCGGCGGCTATGGGGCTCCCGCAACGTCGGTCACCCTGCAGCTGGACGACGGCAGCGGCCGGACCTACCAGCTGCGCGAGGGTTCCAACATCGTGGGCCGCGGACAAGACGCCCAGTTCCGGCTGCCCGACACAGGCGTGTCGCGCAGGCACCTGGAGATTCGTTGGGACGGGCAGGTGGCACTGCTGTCCGACCTCAATTCCACTAATGGCACCACCGTCAACAATGCACCGGTACAGGAGTGGCAGTTGGCCGATGCCGATGTGATCCGTTTGGGCCACTCGGAGATCATCGTCCGGATTCACTGAACCCACCGGGGCTCGGCCGCCGAGCTTCGCCCCGCGTCGTCCACCGTCCAGTATCGTGACGTTGCTGAACTGCTCGGTGTCACGGATGCGGGGGGTACGGCGCCAGGACGGAAAGGACGCCAGATGCAGGGATTAGTACTGCAGCTGACGCGCGCCGGATTTTTAATGTTGTTATGGGTGTTCATCTGGTCGGTGTTGCGGATCTTGAAGACCGACATCTACGCGCCGACCGGCGCTGTCATGGTGCGTCGCGGCCTGACATTGCGCAGCACGTTGCTGCCTTCGCGCCAGCACCGACACGCCGCGCGCTACCTGGTGGTGACCGAAGGGTCGCTGGCGGGCGCGCGCATCACGCTGAGTGGGCAGCCGGTGCTGATCGGGCGGGCTGACGACTCCACCGTGGTGCTGACCGACGACTACGCCTCGACACGGCACGCCCGGCTTTCGCAACGCGGCTCGGAATGGTACGTCGAGGATCTAGGATCGACCAACGGCACCTACCTCGACAGGGCGAAGGTGACGACTGCGGTACGAGTCCCAATCGGAACGCCGGTTCGGATCGGCAAGACAGCAATCGAGTTGCGCCCGTGACACTGGTCCTGCGATACGCCGCCCGCAGTGATCGCGGCCTGGTACGCGCCAATAACGAAGACTCCGTCTACGCGGGTGCACGGCTCCTGGCCCTAGCCGACGGCATGGGCGGCCACGCCGCCGGCGAGGTGGCCTCCCAGCTGGTGATTGCCGCGCTTGCGCACCTCGACGATGACGAGCCCGGGGGCGACCTGCTGGGCAAGCTCGATACGGCTGTCCGCACCGGCAACTCCGCGATCGCCGCACAGGTCGAGATGGAGCCCGATCTCGAGGGCATGGGCACCACGCTCACTGCCATCCTGTTCGCCGGCAACCGGCTGGGGCTGGTGCACATTGGTGACTCACGTGGCTACCTATTGCGCGACGGCGAGCTGACCCAGATCACCAAGGACGACACCTTCGTCCAAACCCTGGTCGACGAAGGCCGGATCACCGCTGAGGAGGCGCACAGCCATCCGCAACGCTCGCTGATCATGCGTGCATTGACCGGTCACGAGGTCGAGCCCACCCTCACGATGCGCGAAGCGCGCGCCGGGGACCGTTACCTGCTTTGCTCGGACGGACTGTCCGACCCGGTGAGCGACGAAACCATCCTCGAGGCGCTGCAAATTCCCGACGTCGCCGAAAGCGCCTACCGCCTCATCGAATTGGCGCTGCGCGGTGGTGGCCCGGACAACGTGACCGTGGTGGTCGCCGATGTCGTGGACTACGAATACGGCCAGACTCAGCCGATTCTCGCCGGCGCGGTTTCCGGCGAAGACGAACACGCAACCTTGCCGAACACGGCGGCCGGCCGCGCCTCCGCCATCGGACCGCGCAAAGACGTCGCCAAGCGGCCTGCCCCGCCCGTCGAACCGCCGAGCCGGTCTCGATGGTCGCGGTGGCGGCTGCCGCTGATCGTGGCACTCGTCGTGCTCGTGCTGATCGCTGGTCTCGTCATCGGGTGGTCGGTCATCCAGCAGCACTACTACGTCGCCGAATACGAGGGCAAGGTGTCCCTCATGCACGGGGTTCAGCAAGCCGGGCTGGGCTTTCTGCGAGACGCCGATTCAGTAGTCTGCGTCGACGCCAACAACAAATGGCATCTGATCCCGTACGCCCAATCCGGAGGTCCACACCCCGACTGCAAGCTGGTCACCCTTCAAGATTTGAGTCAGAGCGGACGGGCATCGGTTCAAGCGCTGCCGGGAGGTTCCCGGCAAGATGCCAACAATCAGCTGAAGAAATTGTTGGACGAGAACCTGCTGAAAGTCTGCCCGCCGCGCAGCACACCTGCAGAGCCGTCGGAGCCACAGCCGAGCGGTTCGGAAACCACCCCACCCGCCACGACAAGCACCACGCCTTCTACCGTCGGCCCAGCTCCCGGCCCCCGTTCCACAAGTCCAGCGACCACTACCACGTCGTCCAGCCCCCCCTCGTCACCGGTAAGCACATCTCCGGGACCGCCGCCTAAGTTGGGCGTCGACTGCCGGAACGCGGTATGACGACGCAAGTCCAGCCTCCGGTGACGGTGACGCCTCCGTTGCCGACTCGGCGCAACGCCGAACTGCTGCTGTTGTGCTTTGCCGCCGCGATCACCGTCGCCGCGCTGCTCATCGTGGAGGCCAACCAGGAGCGGGGCCTGCACTGGGATCTGGCCGGCTACGGGCTGGCGTTTCTGACCGTATTCGGTTGCGCGCATCTGGCCATCAGGCGCTCGGCTCCCTACACCGATCCGCTACTGCTGCCCACAGTCGCTTTGCTCAACGGCCTTGGTCTGGTGATGATCCACCGGCTCGACCTCGCCGACAAGTCGACCCACGCGCACCGTCATCCCGGAGCAACTCAGCAGATGCTGTGGACCCTGGTCGGTGTGGGCGCGTTCGCTCTCGTGGTGACCTTCCTGAAAGACCACCGACAGCTCGCGCGGTACGGCTACGTGTCCGGAGTGACCGGTCTGGTGATGTTGGCGATTCCCGCGCTGCTGCCCGCATCGCTGTCCGAGCAGTACGGCGCCAAGATCTGGATCCAATTTCCAGGGTTCTCGACACAGCCGGCCGAGTTCTCCAAGATTCTGCTGCTGATCTTTTTCTCTGCCGTGCTGGTAGCCAAGCGCGGCCTGTTCACCAGTGCCGGCAAGCACGTGATGGGCATGAACCTGCCGCGCCCACGAGACGTCGCACCGCTGCTGGCAGCTTGGGTGATCTCGATCGGCGTGATGGTTTTCGAGAAGGACCTCGGCACTTCGCTGCTGCTCTATGCGTCGTTTCTGGTGGTGGTATATCTGGCCACCCAACGCTTCAGCTGGGTCGTCATCGGGTTGGTGCTATTCGCCGCGGGAAGCGTTGTGGCGTACTACGTTCGCCGTCACGTCCGGGTTCGCGTGCAGATGTGGTGGGACCCTTTCTCCGATCCCGACGGCAGTGGCTATCAGATGGTGCAGTCTCTCTTCAGCTTTGCTACGGGCGGTATTTTCGGCACCGGGCTGGGCAACGGCCAGCCCGACACCGTGCCCGCCGCGTCGACCGATTTCATCACCGCCGCATTCGGCGAAGAGCTTGGGCTGGTCGGGTTGGCCAGCCTGTTGATGCTGTACACGATCGTCATCGTGCGCGGCATGCGCACCGCGATTGCCACCCGCGACAGCTTCGGCAAGCTGCTGGCCGCCGGCCTGGCGTCGACGCTGGCCATTCAGCTGTTCATCGTGGTCGGCGGCGTCACCCGGCTCATCCCGCTGACCGGGTTGACCACTCCGTGGCTGTCCTACGGCGGTTCGTCGCTGGTGGCCAACTACGTGTTGCTGGCCATTCTGGCGCGCATCTCGCACGGCGCCCGGCGACCATTGCGCACCCGCCCGCGCACCAAGACGACACCGGTCGCAAAGGCCACCACTGAGGTGATCCAGAAGGTATGAACACCTCTCTCCGCCGGATCTCGGTGACCGTGATGGCGTTGATCGTGCTGCTGTTGCTCAACGCCACGTATACGCAGGTGTTCACCGCCGACGGACTGCGTGCCGACCCCCGCAATCAGCGAGTTCTGCTTGACGAGTATTCGCGGCAGCGGGGGCAGATCACCGCGGGTGGCCAGTTGCTGGCTTTCTCGATGGCCACCGACAACCGCTTCCGCTTCCTGCGGAAATACCCCAGCCCCGAGATGTATGCGCCGGTCACCGGCTTCTACTCGCTGCGCTACTCCAGCACCGGCCTGGAACGGGCCGAGGACGCGCTGCTGAACGGATCCGACCAGCGGCTGTTCGGGCGCCGCCTCGCCGACTTCTTCACCGGTCGCGATCCGCGCGGCGGCAACGTCGAAACCACGCTGAACCCGCGGGTCCAGAAGGCGGCTTGGGACGCCATGCAGCAGGGTTGCGGCGGTTCGCCGTGCAAGGGCGCCGTCGTCGCCCTGGAACCGTCGACGGGCAAGATTCTGGCGCTGGTGTCGGCGCCGTCCTATGACCCCAACCGGCTGGCTTCACACGATCCCGACGAGCAGGCGCGGGCCTGGCAGCAATTTCGGGACAGTCCGGAGTCACCGATGACCAATCGCGCCATCTCCGAGACGTATCCGCCCGGGTCCACGTTCAAAGTGATCACCACCGCGGCCGCCCTGCAGGCCGGCATCAAAGATGACCAGCCGTTGACCGCGGCGGCCAAGGTCCAGTTGCCGGACAGCAAGGCGATGCTGGAGAACTACGGCGGCACCCCGTGCGGCAGCGGCGAGACCGTCCCGCTGAGCAAGGCATTCGCTTTGTCCTGTAACACCGCGTTCGTAGATTTAGGCCTCACCATCGGCCCCGACGCCCTGCGCAGCACGGCGCATTCGTTCGGACTGGACACCATACCGAGCGTGATCCCGCTGCAGGTCGTACAATCAACCGTCGGGCCAATTCCCGACCGCGCGGCGCTCGCAATGTCGAGCATCGGCCAGAAGGACGTCGCGCTGACCCCGCTGCAGAACGCGGAAATCGCCGCGGCCATTGCCAATGCCGGGGTGATGATGCAGCCGTATCTGGTCGATAGCCTCAAGGGGCCAGACCTGACCAAAATCAGCACAACCGCCCCATATCGGCAGCGGCAGGCGGTGTTGCCGCAGGTCGCCGCTAAGCTAACAGAGCTGATGGTCGGCGCCGAGAAGGCCGCACAACAGAAAGGGGCCGTTCCCGGCGTGCAGATCGCTTCCAAAACCGGTACCGCAGAGCACGGCACCGACCCCCGCCATACGCCACCGCACGCGTGGTACATCGCATTCGCGCCCGCGCAGAAACCGCAGGTTGCGTTAGCCGTGGTGGTGGAGGACGGCGGCGATCGCCAGTCCGCGACCGGCGGCGCGCTCGCCGCGCCGATCGGGCGAGCCGTGATCGCAGCCGCACTGCAGGGGGGACCATGAGCCCACGAGTTGGTGTGACCCTGTCCGGCAGGTACCGCCTGCAGCGCCTGATCGCCACGGGTGGCATGGGGCAAGTCTGGGAGGCGGTGGACAGCCGGCTGGGCCGGCGCGTCGCGGTCAAGGTACTCAAGCAGGAGTTTTCTCAGGACCCCGAGTTCATCGAGCGGTTCCGCGCCGAGGCACGGACAACCGCAATGCTCAACCATCCGGGGATCGCTCAGGTCCACGACTACGGCGAGAGCCAGATGAACGGCGAGGGCCGCACCGCGTACCTGGTGATGGAGCTGGTCAACGGTGAGCCGCTGAACTCGGTGATCAAGCGCACCGGCCGGCTGTCGTTGCGGCACGCGCTGGACATGCTCGAGCAGACCGGCCGGGCCCTGCAGGTCGCGCACGCCGCCGGTCTGGTCCACCGGGACGTCAAACCGGGCAACATCATGATCACGCCTACCGGGCAGGTGAAGATCACCGACTTCGGCATCGCCAAGGCCGTCGACGCCGCGCCGGTGACCCAGACCGGCATGGTAATGGGTACCGCTCAATACATCGCACCGGAACAGGCTCTGGGCCATGAGGCAACCCCTGCCAGTGACGTCTATGCGCTGGGAGTCGTTGGCTACGAGGTGGTTTCGGGTAAGCGACCATTCACCGGTGACGGCGCGCTGACGGTGGCGATGAAGCACATCAAGGAGCCCCCACCGCCGCTGCCGACCGAGCTGCCGGCCAATGTGCGGGAACTGATCGAGATCACCCTCGTCAAGAATCCCCAGATGCGCTACCGCAGCGGGGGACCGTTCGCCGACGCCGTCGCCGCGGTACGGGCCGGACGCCGCCCGCCGCGGCCCAGCCAGTCACCGCCGCCGGGCCGGGCCTCACCGGCTGCCATCCCGTCGGCCGCGCCGGCCAGGGTCGCTTCCACCACGAGCAGTCGCACTCCGGCCACCGGCCGGTCTCGCCCGTCGACAGGCGGTCGCCGCCCACCGGCACGGCGCACCTTCTCGTCTGGGCAACGCGCGCTGCTCTGGGCCGCCGGGGTGCTCGGAGCGCTGGCGATCATCATTGCGGTGCTCATCGTGATCAATTCCCGCGGTACAAACGAGTCGCCCACCCCAACCGTCACCGACACCGGAACTCCACCGGCAGGCAACACTCCCAGCGGTTTGGCGCCTGACCATCCGCCGCTGAATTGGACGGATCGTGCAGAAGCGGGTAATTCTGGACGTCATCCGGCCGAACTCGACTGGGTTGTCCGGTTGGTGCCGCAACCCAGGCCGTCGCCGGCCCCACACGAAACGCCGCAATGACTACCCCTCAGCACCTGTCCGACCGCTATGAACTGGGCGACATCCTCGGTTTCGGGGGTATGTCCGAAGTTCATCTGGCCCGCGACCTTCGCTTGCATCGCGACGTCGCGGTAAAGGTGCTGCGCGCGGATCTGGCCCGCGACCCCAGCTTCTACCTGCGCTTCCGGCGTGAGGCGCAAAACGCCGCGGCGCTGAATCACCCGTCCATCGTGGCGGTGTACGACACCGGCGAGGCGGAAACGGCGACGGGTCCGCTGCCCTACATCGTCATGGAATACGTCGAAGGCGTCACGCTGCGCGACATCGTGCACACCGATGGTCCACTGCCGCCCCGGCGGGCGATCGAGATCATCGCCGACGCCTGCCAGGCGCTGAACTTCAGCCACCAGAACGGCATCATCCACCGCGACGTCAAGCCGGCGAACATCATGATCAGCGCGACCAACGCGGTCAAGGTGATGGACTTCGGCATCGCCCGCGCCATCGCCGACGGCGGCAACAGCGTCACCCAGACCGCGGCGGTCATCGGCACCGCTCAATACCTGTCGCCCGAACAAGCCCGCGGCGACTCCGTCGACGCGCGATCCGACGTCTATTCGCTGGGCTGCGTTCTCTACGAAATCATCACCGGCGAGCCACCTTTCACCGGCGACTCACCCGTCTCGGTGGCCTACCAGCATGTCCGCGAAGACCCCGTTCCTCCGTCGCAACGGCACGAGGGTATCTCCGCCGACCTCGACGCCGTCATTCTCAAGGCGCTGGCCAAGAACCCCGACAACCGCTATCAGACCGCCGCGGAGATGCGTGCCGACCTGGTTCGGGTGCACAACGGCGAGACACCCGAGGCTCCCAAGGTGCTCACCGACGCCGACCGCAGTTCGCTCGGTGGCGGTTTCGGGGGGCCCCGCACCGATCCGCTGCCTCGCCAGGTCTTCGACGACGACGGCGACCGCGCCGGCGGTTCGATCGGCCGCTGGGCGGCGGTGGTCGCCGTGCTGGCGGTGCTGACGATCGTTGTCGTCATCGGCTTCAACACATTCGGCGGCAGCACCCGAGACGTTCAGGTGCCCGACGTGCGCGGTCAGGTGTCCGCCGACGCGATCGCCTCGCTGCAGAACAAGGGTTTCAAGACGCGCACCCAGCAGAAGCCCGACCCGACCATCCCGGCCGACCACGTCATCGGCACCGAGCCAGGCGCCAACACATCGGTGGGTGCGGGCGACGTGATCACGATCAACGTCTCCACCGGTCCTGAGCAACGCGAAATACCCGACGTTTCCTCGATGACCTACTCCGAGGCGGTCGACAAGCTGAAGCGGGCCGGGTTCAGCAAGTTCAAGCAGGAGAGCCGCGCGTCGCCACCCGAGATGGCGGGCAAGGTCACCGCGACGAGTCCTCCGGCCAGCCAGTCGTACGCGATCACCCAAGTCATCACCATCATCGTCGGCTCCGGACCGGAGACCAAGCAGATCCCGGACGTCAAGGGCCAGACGGTTGACGAGGCGCAGAAGAATCTCGGCCTCTACGGGTTCACCAAGATCACCCAGGCCGAGGTGGACAGCCCCAAGCCGCGCGGCGAGGTGATCGGCACCAATCCGGCAGCGGGCCAGACGGCGGCCGTCGACTCGCCGCTCCAGCTGCAGATCTCCAAGGGCAACCAGTTCGTCATGCCGGATCTGAAGGGCAAGTTCTGGACTGACGCGGAGCCACTGCTAAAGGCGCTGGGCTGGACCGGGGTGCTGATCCCGGGACCCGAAGTGGACGCTGGCGGCTCTCAGCAGCACAGGGTCGTATCGCAGAGTCCGTCCGCCGGTACCGGGGTCAACTTCAACGGCAACATCACGCTGAGTTTCGGTCAGTAGCCGCAACTTCCGCCGGCAGGTGTGGCCGCACTGCGGCCAGGACCTCGCTTTCCAATCGGCGTACCAGGGTGTCGTCGCGCGCCCATCCGCAGTAGTTGAGCCAGTTGGCGAGCATCCGATGGCCCCCCTCGGTCAGGATCGACTCGGGGTGGAACTGGACGCCGTGGATCGGCAGTTCGGCGTGCCGCACACCCATGATCACGCCGCTGCGGGTGTGGGCCGTGACCTCCAGCACCGTCGGCAGCGACTCCGGCAGGATGGTCAGCGAGTGGTACCGCGTCGCGGTGAACGGATCCGGGAGCCCTTGCAACACACCGGCATTCGTATGGAAGACGCGACTGGTCTTGCCGTGCAACAACTCCGGGGCACGGTCGACGGTGGCGCCGAAGGCGACGCCGATGGCCTGATGTCCCAGGCAGACCCCGAGAAGCGGGGTCCGCGTCGCAGCGCAGGCACGGACCAGACTGATCGACACGCCGGCGCGTTCCGGGGTGCCTGGACCCGGGCTCAGCAACACGCCGTCGAACTGCTCGACGGTAGCGGTGTCGTCGGACAGCCGGGCGTCGTCGTTGCGCCACACCTGGGCCTCGACACCGAGCTGTCCGAGGTATTGCACCAGGTTGAAGACGAAACTGTCGTAATTGTCGACGACCAGGATCCGCATCAGGTCAGGTTACCGTCAGTAGCCGATGGGCCCCGCGGGCTGGGCGAAGTGCATCCGGACCGGCTCGGTGCGCCCGACGATCTGCACGTCGGGCTTGACCTCTTCGCGGTAACCGAGGCCGAACCGGACCACGTACTGCTTGTACAGGCTCACCAGCGGAGCGGCAGCGAGGGCGGCCTGCATCGCCGCCGCGTTGCCGATCGCGGTGATCGTGTAGGGCGGGCTGTACGTGCGGCCGTTGAGCAACAGGGTGTTTCCGACACAGCGCGGCATGGAGGTCGCGATGATCCGCTGGTCCTGCATCTGGATCGCCTCGGCGCCTGCGCTCCACATCGCGTTGAGGACGGCCTCGATGTCCTGCTGGTGCACCACCAGGTCGTCGGGGGACGCGTCGCGCGGAAAACGGCCGTTAGCGTCGCGCTGCGCGTCGTTGAGGGTCACCACCAGGCCCGGCCCATGGACCGGGTTCATGTCCGCGTCAGCGGCCAGTTCGGCGGACCGCCTCCGCATCGCTTTCAACGCGGCGTCCGACGACCGTCCGTGCGAAGCGTCGATCTTGCCGGCGAGCTGGTTGCGTTCGGCCTCCAGACGGCTCACTGATGACCGTGTCTCACGAACCAGGTCGACCAGGCGCGGCGCATCACTGCGACGGATTTCGGCGCCGCCGGATACCCCATGCGTGGCAGCCAGCAGCACGCCGGCCAGCAGGCACACCAACGGCACGCCGAAACGCCAGGCTGAGCGGCGCGCGACTTGCGCACCTTGCGCACCTTTCACGGACGCTCCGTTCCCTGGTTGCGGTGCCAGATGGGTTAGTCTCGTAGCCAAGCTATAGCCTGGGCGTGCCCTAGGCATGCACTAGTTATCGTTGCATCCGAGCCGCTCAATGCGTTGATCACCTAGTCCCCGAGGTAGCCCGAGGTAATCATGCCCAAATCAAAGGTCCGCAAGAAGAGCGACTTCACCGTCAGCGCGGTGAGCCGCACGCCGGTGAAAGTCAAGGTCGGACCATCGAGCGTGTGGTTCGTCGCGCTGTTTGTCGGCCTGATGCTGATCGGCCTGGTCTGGTTGATGGTGTTCCAGTTGGCTGCCGTGGGTAGCCAGGCTCCGACCGCGCTGCACTGGATGGCAGAACTCGGGCCGTGGAACTACGCCATCGCGTTCGCTTTCATGATCACCGGTCTGTTGCTCACGATGCGCTGGCACTGAGCAACCTTAGACGCGTGATGAATTCATTTGCATGCCTCTTCTTTACTGAGCCAGCAACTTTCGGGTCCTTCAATCACACGCGTGTGATTCATCCCCACTGTTGATAGCGCTTGTGGATAACTGCATCGGCAGTGGTCGGAGGGTGTAGAAACCCCATGCAGCAAACTCACTGGGAGCCTCCTGCGGCTGGAATTGCTGGTTGCGGCGTTGCGGGCGTCGTGATGGCTATCGCTTGTGTGACCGTGGTCACAGATCCGCCGGGGCGGGTTATGGCGGGCATTGCCGCACTGGGTTTGATCTTGTTTGCGGGCTTCTCATGGCGCGCGCGTCCAAAGCTGGCAATTACCACCGAAGGCCTGGCCGTGCGGGGGTGGTTCCGGACGCAACTATTGCAGCGTTCCGACATCAAGATCATCCGGATCATCGAGTTCCGCCGCCTGGCCCGCAAAATGCGGCTACTCGAGGTCGAGACGGCCAACGGAGATCTGACCGTCTTCTCCCGCTGGGACCTTGGGACCGATCCGTTGGACGTGCTCGACGCGCTCACCGCCGCCGGCTTGGCCGGCCGCCCGGAAGACCCGTAACCGGCTCTCCCTGAAGAGCTACGCGCCGCTTAGGAGATCGTGATCGACTCGATGACGACCGGCTCGGCGGGCCGGTCGTTGGCGTCGGTGGCCGTCGTCGCGATCGCGTCGACGACGCGCTGCGACTCGGGATCGGTCACCTCGCCGAAGATCGTGTGGCGCCGGTTCAGGTGGGGAGTCTGTCCGACGGTGATGAAGAACTGTGAGCCGTTGGTGCCCGGACCCGCGTTGGCCATCGCCAGCAGGTAGGGCTTGTCGAACTGCAGCTCGGGATGGAACTCGTCAGCGAACTTGTAGCCCGGGCCGCCGCGCCCCGTCCCGGTCGGATCGCCGCCCTGGATCATGAAGCCGTTGATCACCCGGTGAAAGACCGCGCCATCGTAGAACGGACCCGAGGGGCCGCCCGACGCATTCTGCGTCGAGTACTCCTTGGTTCCCTGCGCCAGGCCGACGAAGTTGGCGACGGTCTTGGGCGCGTGGTTTCCGAACAGGGCGATCTTGATGTCACCGCGGTTGGTGTGCAGGGTGGCGGTGGCGGTCTGATGAGGGCTGTTGGTCACGGGATCACAGTCTGCCATTAGGCGGGCGCGTAGCCCCACCGGGTGTCACTCGATGCGGCATGCCCGCAATGGGCCCACGAGCGGCCGCAATGGTGGCAGTCTGTGGAGTATCCAGCCAGGACTTAGACAGAGCACGGAAAGGCGGCAGATGAGCGCGAAGACGGAAGCGCGGATGACCCCTCAAGAGCGGTTGACCCGCGGCCTGACCTACTCGGCGGTGGGACCGATGGACGTCACACGAGGCCTTGCCGGGATCGGGTTGCATTCCGCGCAATCCGGCGCCTCTGCGCTTCGCCGCCGTTACCAGGAAGGCAGGCTGGCCCGGGAACTGGCTGCTGCCCAGGAATCGCTTGCTCAGGAACTGGCCGCCGCGCAAGAGGTTGTCACCAACCTGCCGCAGGCATTCCAGGAGGCGCGCCGGTCCCGACGTCACGGCAAGCGACCGTGGTTGATCGCCGGGGCCGCCGTTGCGACCCTGGCCGTCGGTGCCGTCACGTTCAGCATCGTGCGGCGCTCGATGCGTCCGGAGCCGTCGCCCCGCCCGCCGAGCGTGGACGTCCAACCGCGGCCGTAGGCCTGTCCATTTAGCTGTTGATCTATGCCAAAGCCATAACTTCATGGTGAGGAATTTCCTTTTCCGAAGTTGAATACTCGGTTTACTCACGACAAATTCATACGACTCAGCGTGAGTTATTTAGTTTTCTGGTGCGCAGTATTCAAATCTCCATATCGAACGCACATATTCGGCGTGCGGGCAGTCCATTTCGAATGGAAAAGATATGATCGACCTGAGTCTTGGCTATAAGCCGTGCTCAGGGCCGTTTCGGATGGATTCAGTCCGCTGAATGGACGGGTGCGCTGTTTATATCTTCCCTACCAACCGCTCTGGTCGTTTTGAAAGGGAAGCCAATGTCGTTCGTAATTGCATATCCAGAGAAACTGGCGGCCGCGGCCAGCAATCTGCAGTCGATCGGTGCGGCCTTCAGCGCCGGCAATGCGGCCGCGGCCGGCCCGACCACCGGAGTCGTTCCGGCCGCCGCTGACGAAGTATCCGCACTGACGGCCGCGCAGTTCGCCGCTCATGCGCACCGGTATCAGGCGCTGAGTGCTCAGGCAACGGCGATTCATCACTTGCTGGTGGCCACGCTGGCGGCCGGCGCGGCGTCCTATGCGGAAACCGAGGCCGCAAACGCCGCAGCGGTCTGAGCCGGCCGAGCGAGAAAGGGAGACAGCAGAAGTGGACTACGGGCTGTTACCGCCGGAAGTCAACTCCGGTCGAATGTACACCGGTCCAGGGCCGGGTTCGTTGTTGGCCGCCGCTGTGGGCTGGGGTGAACTCGCCGTTGAATTGCATTCGACCGCGGCCGCGTACCAGTCCGTGATTTCCTCGTTGACCAGCGGTCCGTGGCTGGGTCCGGCATCAGCGGCTCTGGTGACGGCGGTAGCTCCATACGTGGGATGGTTGCAAAGCAGCGCGGCGCGGACCGAGTCGGCTGCGGGCCAGGCGTCGGCCGCGGCGGCGGCGCACGAGACGGCCTTCGCGATGACTGTGCCTCCTCCGGTGATCGCGGCTAATCGCGCATTGCTGGCGACGTTGATCGCGACGAATTTGTTGGGGCAGAACACCCCGGCCATCGCTGCCACGGAGGCCGCTTACTTCGAAATGTGGGCTCAGGACGCGGCGGCGATGTACACGTATGCGTCGTCGTCGTCGGCAGCCGCACAATTGAGCGATTTCGACG
This sequence comes from Mycobacterium sp. NGS41, assembly GCF_059812725.1. Classification (NCBI taxonomy): domain Bacteria; kingdom Bacillati; phylum Actinomycetota; class Actinomycetes; order Mycobacteriales; family Mycobacteriaceae; genus Mycobacterium; species Mycobacterium sp. NGS41. Next base: position 40,730 of record NZ_JCALDF010000025.1, on the reverse strand, counting down.
AGCCGGCACAAGTGGCCGATCCGAACGGGTTGTCCGGGCAAGCCAGGGCGGTCGCCGCGGCCGCCGAGAATTCCACCCAGTCCGGCGCGCAAAACGCGCTGGCGAATTTGAGCCCGGATTCGATCAACGGCGCCTTGAAGAGTCTCACCGCACCCCTGACGAGCAAGACGATCGACGACTGGATCGTGAACAACACGGTGCTGGATGACTTCATCATGCTGTACACCAAGTACGTCGGTCCCTTCATGCCGACGGCGACGTCGACGGCGCAGAGTACCAACGCGATTGTTGCCGTGACGTCGTTCATGAAGGGCCTGGTTCCGGCGGCCGCGTCGGCGGCTAAGGCAGCCGAAGGCGCCGCTAATGCGTTGGGCGCAGCGGCGGCTCAAAGCGCAGGAACCGGCGCCGCGGGCATTGCGGCAAGCGTGGGGCGCGCGCTTCCGTTGGGTGTGCTGTCGGTCCCGCCGAGCTGGGCGCCCGTGACTGCCGTGACCAACCCCGGGGTAGGGGCGCTGACCAGCGCCGTCGCCCCGACCGCCGCAGAAGGGATCGGTGGCCTGCCGATGGCGCCCTTCGGACCGATATTCGCGCAAGGCGCTGGGCGCAATCTGCCGACGTACGGATTCCGTCCAGCGGTGATGGCCAAGCCACCGGCCGCAGGGTAGTGGCTGCGGGCTGCGTTAGCGGTCGGTCGCAGAAAGTTCATTCTGCGGTGAACCGCCCATGCCAAAAAGCGGAGCCAAAAAGTGGAGCCTAGGGGAATCGAACCCCTGACACCTGCCTTGCAAAGGCAGTGCTCTACCAACTGAGCTAAGGCCCCTCGTTGTCACGGGGTGAGTCATCGGGTGTGTCCGTTGCCGCCACATGCCACACCTCGACACCGCGTCGTGACCGCACTACCGCCGCCACCACAGCGAGCGCTGCCAGCAGCAATGCGAGCCTCACACAACGTCTTGACGAGCACATGGTTGTGGGCCTAGGAGGACTCGAACCTCCGACCTCTTCGTTATCAGCGAAGCGCTCTAACCGCCTGAGCTATAGGCCCGTACGCGCGTACGACCGAGCGACGAGATTACCGCAATCGTCTCCCCACTCCCAAAAGCAGCGCGACTAGTCGCGATCGGCGAGGGTTACTTCGATGCCGCCGATCAGGTCGGTGGCCAGGTTGTAGATGAACGCCGCGATCGTCGCCATCGAGGTCAACAGGACGATATTGACCAGGCCGATCAGGACTGCGCCGCCGAAGATGGTCCCGCTGGAGACCAGTTCACCGGCGCTGCCGCTGGTGTTGTTCAGCAGGTCACCGACGTTGCTGTTGAGTTTGGCCCACACGCCCATGCCGCCGAGCACCAGGTAGAGGAACGCCACCGCGATCATCCAGACGAAGAACAACGCCACCGAGAGCACCAACGACACCTTCAAGGTGCTCCACGGATCGATCCGGCGGATCTGCATGCTGGCCCGCACCGGACCCCTGGTCCGACGCGATACCTGAACCCGAGATTCCCTGGTGTCCTTGCCCTCGCGGGCTTCGCGAGCCTCCCGGACCTCCCGGGCTTCGCGGGCCTCCCGGCTTTCCGTGGTCCTCGCCCGGCCTGTGGCAGACGTCGCGGAAGTATCCGCAGCGCGGTCGGAGGCGGTTTTACGCGGCGGGGGGAGCGGCCCGGACAGATCGGGCAACTCGCTGGCGTAGGCCTCGGCCGGCGGCCCGTCGCCACGAGCCGGTGCGGCGTCGAATTCGCGGGTTTCGTTCGTCGCGTGCGCGGGTGAGCCGGTCGAGGTGCCGGATATAAAGCGGTTCAGTCGTGCGTCGATCCCGCTAGGCGGGCTCGACGACCTCGGCTCGGCTGCTTCGGATGCGGCTCGACTCGGCTTGGATGCGCGGGTGGCACCGCGCTGCCACGGTGGCGAGTCTCCGGTATCCGCGCTGCGACCGGTCGGTTCCGACGTCGCCCGGTGTGTACCGGTGCGCTCGACCGAACCATCCCCATTCGCGTTGTCGCTCTGTTTGGGGGAGCCCGACTCGTTCGGTGAGTTCACCCAGACTCCTAACCTGTGTACCCAGGCCAGCCTGGGCAGTGCAGTCGCACTATTCCTGGCCGGGCTGAAACCGAACTACCCCGGGCCGCGTCGTGGCCCGCATCGTCGTCCGGGTGCAGCTTACTTACCCGACTCCTCCGCACCGTCGGTTTCCCCGCCATTCTCGTCGCCGCTTTCTTCGGCGTTGCGTGCGATGGCTAACAGTGTGTCGCCCTCGCCCAAGTTCATCAAGCGAACGCCCTTGGTTTGCCGTCCCGCCTTGCGGACCTGGCGGGCCGCCGTCCGGATCACACCGCCCCCTGAGGTGATGGCATACAGCTCGCTGTCGTCGTCGACTATCAACGCCCCAACCAGCCTGCCACGCCGACGGTCGTACATGACAGTCAGCACGCCCTTGCCACCGCGGCCCTGCACCGGGTACTCCTCGATCCCGGTCCGTTTGGCGTACCCGCCAGACGTCGCGACCAGCAGGTAGGTGCCCTCACGGACGACGTTCAGCGACAGCAGCCGGTCGTCGGTGTTGAAGCGCATGCCCTGCACACCGGAAGTGGCGCGGCCCATCGGCCGCAGCGCCTCGTCGGTGGCCGAAAACCTGATCGATTGGCCGTTGGCCGACACCAGCAGCAAGTCATCGTCGGCCGAGCACAGCACCGCCCCGACCAGTTCGTCTTCGCCGCGCAGGTTGATCGCCACGATTCCGCCCGAGCGGTTGGAGTCGAAGTCGGTCAGCTTGGACTTCTTGACCAGGCCGTTCTGGGTGGCCAGCACCAGGTAGGGGGCATCCTCGTAGCTCTTGATCTGGATGACCTGGGCGATGCGCTCCTCGGGCTGGAAGGCCAGCAGGTTGGCGACGTGCTGGCCCCGCGCCGTGCGGGACGCCTCCGGCAGCTCGTAGGCCTTGGCCCGGTACACCCGGCCCTGGGTGGTGAAGAACAGGATCCAGTCGTGAGTCGAGCAGACGAAGAAGTGCCGGACGATGTCGTCCTGCTTCAGGCCGGCACCCTGAACTCCCTTTCCGCCGCGCTTCTGACTGCGGTACAGGTCGGTCTTGGTGCGTTTGGCGTATCCGGTCTCGGTGATGGTGACGACGACGTCCTCGCGGGCGATCAGGTCCTCGTCGCTGACCTCGCCGTCTGCCGCGATGATCCGGGTACGACGGGCGTCCCCGTGCTTTTCGACGATCTCGCCGAGTTCGTCGCGCACGATGCCGCGCTGACGCTCGGGTTTGGCCAGGATGTCTTCCAGGTCGGCGATCTCGGCTTCGATCTTGGCCAGGTCGTCGACGATGCGCTGGCGTTCCAGTGCGGCCAGCCGTCGCAGCTGCATGTCCAGGATGGCCTGGGCCTGGATTTCGTCGATGTCGAGCAGTTCGATCAGTCCGGCCCGGGCGATGTCGACGGTTTCCGACGCCCGGATCAGCGCGATGACTTCGTCCAGCGCGTCGAGCGCTTTGACCAGCCCGCGCAGAATGTGGGCCCGTTCGTTGGCCTTGCGCAGCCGGTAGGTGGTGCGCCGGACGATGACGTCGAGTTGATGTTCGACGTAGTAGCGGATCATCTGATCCAGGCGCAGCGTGCGCGGCACCCCGTCGACGATCGACAGCATGTTGGCGCCGAAGCTGGTCTGCAGCTGGGTGTGCTTGTAGAGGTTGTTGAGCACGACCTTGGCGACGGCATCGCGCTTGATCTCGACGACGATGCGCAGGCCTACCCGGTCGCTGGACTGATCTTCGATGTTGGAGATGCCGGCCAGCTTGCCGTCGCGCACCTGCTCGGCGATCGAGGTGATGAAGTTGTCGTGGTTGACCTGATAGGGCAGCTCGGTGATGACCAGCGAGGTCCGGCCGCGCGAATCTTCTTCTACCTCAACAACTCCGCGCATCCGAATGGAACCGCGGCCGGTCTTGTACGCGTCGTGGATGCCCTGGGATCCGACGATCAGCCCAGAGGTGGGGAAGTCGGGGCCTTTGACCCGATCCATGACGGCGGCCAGCGTCGCCTCTTCGTCGGCGTCGTAGTTGTCCAGCGCCCAGAAAACGGCCTCGGCCAGCTCGCGCAGGTTGTGCGGCGGGATGTTGGTCGCCATGCCCACCGCAATGCCGCCCGAGCCGTTGGCCAGCAGGTTGGGGAAGCGGCTGGGCAGTACCGTGGGCTCCTGCACTCGCCCGTCGTAGTTCGGGATGAAATCGACTGTCTCCTCGTCGATTTCACGCAGCATCTCCATTGCCAACGGAGTCAGGCGTGCCTCTGTGTTGTGGCTGACGAATCCGTTGGTCAGAAATGCGTGGTCTTCGGTGTCGACGCGCAGGCTGTATACCGACTGCACGCCGGCTTCGGTGACCGAGGCGACGCGTGCGTAGTAGAACCGGCCGTCGGTGAGGTCTGTGGCGATGGCGCGGACATCGGGATCGGCGATGTGCGAAAGGATTTCGTCGCCGCGGATACGCCAACGCTGAATGCGGTCGATATTATGGCGGTTGAGCCAATCCTTATCGACCCAGCGGCTACCACTGTGCTTGCGGATAAAGCGCGCGAGGCCCGGAACGTGATCGCTGTCCATTCCGGCACACGGCGGCATGGATGACAGGATGCCGACGAGCTTTTGCTGCTTAGCGCCACCGAAACCGATTTGTGTCGCAAATAATTCGGCTTGGGCGCGATTGGTGATGACCACCTTATACTCGCCGACGGCATGCCGGTACCGGCGGGACACCACACCGAATTCCAACAGCATCTGCTGCACGTCTCGAGCCAGCCGCTGACTAAGAGTCGAGTAGGAGATTTGAATGGTGTTCCGCGGCAGGGCAGAGCAGGATCCATCGCCCTCGAAGAGTGCCTGTAAGAACACGCGCTTGATGGCGGCAGGGGAGTGCCACAGCCACTCTGGCACGTACTTGTCCGCCGATCGTTGCCCGCACACGTTGCCAAGCCGTGTCTTCCGGAGTTCGGCGAGGTTGTGGATATCAAGCTCGTGCAATATCGACCCGGAGGCGATCGTCCGCGAGGACACGTAACGCCGCCCACCGACGACCGCGTCGTACGCACCGACGACCATGTCGAAGTAGTCGCGGTCGAGGTTGTTAAATCCGGCGCGCGTCTCGGATACGTAGCCCTCGCTGATGAATGCTCCCAACAAGAGCGCTTCCATCACGTCGTGCCAGTCCGCCGGCCCGAACTCCACCGGCGGGGTGCGCTGCAACACGACATGGTCATCGGGCCGGACCTCTTCGATCAGCTTCCACAACAGCGTCGGGACACCACCGACATCGATAAGGCAGAGCAACGGGTGGTTCGCGGTGCCGGTGACTTCATAACCTTCGGCCGTGCGCACCGTATAGGTCTGATGATCGCCCGAATGAAACAACCGATCGGCTACGACCGGATTGCCATGGCGGTCCAGGATCTTGAGGTCGACCGGGTTATCCGAATTGGGCGTCGCACCCGCGACCACATCGCCAATCCGAACTGATTGCCCAAACGGCAACCGCACCAATGCATCCCCGGAGAGGCAATAGCGCATCGCCGCTGGTGGGTCGTTGCCCGGCGAGCCGAAGTTGCCTTGGCCATCGACCAACGGATAACGCAGCGACCACGGTTGCGCCATCCGCACCAGGGTGTCGTAGATCGACGCATCGCCGTGCGGGTGGTAGTTGCCCATCGTCTCGGCCACCGAACGCGCCGACTTCGCGTGGCTGCGGTCCGGCCGGAACCCGGAGTCGTACATGGCGTACAGCACCCGGCGGTGCACTGGCTTGAGTCCGTCGCGCACCTCGGGCAGCGCGCGGCCCACGATCACGCTCATCGCGTAATCGATGTAGCTGCGCTGCATCTCCTGCTGGATGTCGACCGGTTCTATCCGATCGACGGGTTCGTCCCCCGGTGGCAGCGTGGTGTCAGTCATCTATTCCTCAGTCGCTTGGTCGAACGCGGCCTGGTTACACGTCCAGGAAACGAACATCCTTGGCATTGCGTGTGATAAAGCTGCGGCGGGCGTCAACGTCCTCGCCCATCAGAATGGAGAACAACTCGTCGGCGGCGGCGGCGTCGTCGAGGGTCACTTGACGCAGCACCCGCACCGAAGGGTCCATCGTCGTTTCCCACAACTCTTTAGCGTCCATCTCACCCAGACCCTTATAGCGCTGGATGCCGTCTTCCTTGTTGATCTTCTTGCCGGCCTTCAGTCCGGCCTCCAGCAGACCGTCGCGTTCACGGTCGGAGTAGGCGAACTCCGGATCGGAGCGCTGCCACTTCAACTTGTACAGCGGCGGCTGCGCCAGGAACACGTGTCCGTTCTCGATGAGCGGCCGCATGAAGCGAAACAGCAAGGTCAACAACAAAGTTGAAATGTGCTGGCCGTCGACATCGGCGTCGGCCATCAGCACGATCTTGTGGTAGCGCAACTTGGTGATGTCGAACTCGTCGTGAATCCCGGTGCCCAACGCGGTGATGATGGCCTGGACTTCGGTGTTCTTCAGCACTCTGTCGATGCGGGCCTTCTCGACGTTGATGATCTTGCCGCGCAGCGGCAGGATCGCCTGGAACATCGAGTCGCGGCCACTCTTGGCCGAGCCGCCAGCCGAATCGCCTTCCACCACATACAGTTCGGACTTTCGCGGGTCGGTCGAACGGCAGTCGGCCAGCTTACCGGGTAGTCCACCAAGATCGGTAGCGCTCTTGCGGCGCACCAACTCTCGTGCCTTGCGCGCCGCGATGCGGGCCTGAGCCGACGACACCGCCTTGTTCACAACGGTTTTCGCTTCGGTCGGGTTGGCTTCGAACCAGTGCGTGAGCTGTTCGTTGCAGACCTTCTGCACGAACGACTTGACCTCGGTGTTACCCAGCTTGGTCTTGGTCTGACCCTCGAACTGCGGTTCGCTCACCTTCACCGAAATCACCGCGGCCAAACCCTCGCGGATGTCGTCGCCGGTGAGGTTGGGATCTTTGTCTTTGAGTAGCTTCTTGTCCTTGGCGTACTTGTTCACCACCGACGTGAGCGCGCTGCGGAAACCCTCTTCGTGGGTACCGCCCTCGTGGGTGTTGATGGTGTTGGCGAAGGTGTGCACCGATTCCGAATATCCGCCGTTCCACTGCATCGCGATTTCGACTTCGTGGCCGTCGCCCTTTCCCTCGAAGGCGACGACACTCTGCTGGATAGGGCTCTTGGTGCGGTTGATGTGCTTGACGAAGTCCATCAAGCCGCCGGGGTAGTGGAACGTGCGGTGCTTAACCTTATGCGGCGCAGTCTCTTCGGCGGCCTTCTCCTCGGCCGACTTGGGTGCCTCGGCGGTATCGCTGACGACCTCCTCGACAACCTCGTCCTGCTCTACCCGTTCGTCGGTCAGATTGATCGTCAGACCCTTGTTGAGAAACGCCATCTCCTGGAGCCGACGCGCCACGGTCTCGAAGTCGTACTCGATGGTTTCGAAGATTTCCGGATCGGCCCAAAACCTGATGGTGGTCCCGGTTTTTTTGGTCGCCTCACCCTGTTTGAGGGTTCCGGGCACAGCGTGGTCATAGAACTGCGACCACTCGTGCCCGTCGCGTTTGATATCGACTTCCAGCCGGGTCGACAGCGCGTTGACCACTGACACACCGACACCGTGCAAACCACCGCTGACGTTGTAGCCGCTGTTCTCACCGCCGAACTTGCCGCCGGCGTGCAGCTGGGTCATCACCACGTCAACGGTGGGGGCGCCAGTTGCGTGCATGGCGACCGGAATGCCCCGTCCGTTGTCGATGACCTCGACGCTGCCGTCATCGAGCAGGCGCACGTCGACCTGACTGGCATAGCCGGCCATCGCCTCGTCGACCGAGTTGTCGACCACCTCCCAGATGAGATGGTGCAAACCACGCTCGCCGGTGGACCCGATATACATGCCCGGACGTTTGCGGACGGCCTCAAGACCCTCGAGGACGGTGATTTGTTCGGCGCCGTAGTTGGCTTGGGGCTTCTTCCTCTGGGCAGCCACGGTCGGAATGTTCTCCTTGGGGTTGCATGCGAGCGGTTCAGTCACCGCAGCGGTCGCATTCGTCCACTCTACCGTGAGCGACCGTCAGCACCGATTTTCTGGGCGCGTTTCCACCTATCTGATTGCGCCGTGCGCTTGACATCTCCGTTCAGGTCGCGTCCCGACGTTTGCCGAGGGAATCCGTTTCGTTCTGGCGGCTCTGAGCCCGCTATGGTATGACGTCGCGGCGCGCCCCAAGGTTCCTACCCGTAGGTGTCGCGCGGGCCCCGCCCGGCGATGTGCCGTGGCCCCTTTCGCCACGACGGTGCAGCCGGCCCGGTGATGCGTAACGACGTCACTACACCGTTGCCGACCGCCGCGGCGATCTTGGCCAACAGCTGGGCCTGGATCATCCGCAACTGGGTCGCCCACGCCGTCGATTCAGCCGCCACGCTGAGCACGCCATCGTTCAGGCCGGTCGGCGTGGCGTGGTCGGCGATCTGCTGACCGACCACCGACCGCCACTGACCCAGAACCGTGCCCTCGGCCACCTGCGCGGACCAGCCGCGTTTTTTCGCCAGGTCACGGGTCAACCTGCCCAGCGGCTGCGGGTCACGCGAATCGGGCCCCGGGCCCGACCAGCTGCGCCGCTGGCCTGCGACGCGGCGTGGTGTGAGCGACGACGCGCGGCCCCGTCCAGAGTCCTTGCCCTGCGCGCGGGCCGCCGCCCGTGCTTCTTCGAGGGTCCGGCGCACCAAGTCGATACCCGCCAGCTCGCTTGGCTGTTCCGCAGGCTGCGATCCCTCGCCAAGCACATCGCCTAACACATCGTCGCGATCGGTCACGATTACACCACCGACATCCGTCCGGAATCATCGTCACGCATCTCGATCGGCACCCGTCTAGCATCCCAATCGGCCGGCAGGTCCTCCAGCACCGCCGCGGTTACCAGCACCTGCTCCGCGGACTCGGCCACCGCGCCCAGCGCACGGCGGCGGGCGGTGTCGAGTTCAGCGAAGACGTCATCGAGCAAGAGCACCGGGTCACCGCCGTCGGCGCGCAACAACTCGTATGCGGCCAATCGCAACGCCACCGCGAACGACCACGATTCCCCATGGCTGGCAAAGCCTTTGGCGGGTTGATTGCCGAGCCGCAACTCCAAGTCGTCACGATGCGGCCCGACCAGACACATGCCGCGTTCCAATTCAGCGGGACGACGTGCCGACAACCCGGCCAGCAACGCCGCCTCGAGATAATCCCGTTCGGCCTCCGGGTCGGTCCCGATATCCAGGCTGGCGCGGTAGCCGATCGAGGCGGATCGCGACCCCGGTGCCAACAGCTGGTAGGCCTTCTCCACCTGCGGCGCCAGCTGGTTGGTCAACGCGATGCGAGCAGCCATCAATTCAGCGCCGTGCTCGGCCAACCGGCTGTCCCAGACGTCAAGGGTGTCCAAGGCACTTTGATCGCCGCGATGGCGTGCCCCGGACAACGATTTCAACAGGGCCGTGCGCTGCCGCAAGACCTTGTCGTAATCGGCGCGCACCCCGGCGATCGCCGGGCGCCGCTGCGTCGCAAGCTCGTCCAGATAGCGCCGCCGCTCCGAGGGATCGCCGCGCACCAACGCCAAATCTTCCGGAGCAAACAGCACTGCCCGCAAAACCCCGATCACCTCGCGGGTACTGCGCACCGGCGAGCGGTTCAATCGCGCCTTGTTGGCCCGCCCGGCGGCGATCTCCAGGTCGACCGCGCATTCGCGGCCCTCGTTCACCACGATCGTCGACACCACCGCCCGGTCCGCGCCGGCCCGGATCAACGGCACGTCGGTCCCGACCCGATGCGAGCCAAGCGTAGCCGAATACCACAGTGCTTCAACCAGATTCGTCTTACCAAAACCGTTCGGACCGACGAACACCGTCCGGCCCGGATGCAGTTCGAGGTCGGCGTGCGCCCAGGACCGGAAGTCGCGCAGTCCTAAATGCCGGACGTACACCTAACCCGGCAACCGGACCGGCATCAACAGGTAGACGTAATCCGTTGGCAGCGCGGCGAAGGGGCCGTTACCGGTCGGGTGGTCTTCTTCGGAGGCCGGACGCAGCAAAGCGGGCTTGCCAGGCGTGGTGAAACCGAACGACACCCGTTCGGAATGCACCGATCCGAGCCCGTCGGTCAGATACGTCGGGTTGAACGCGATCGTCAGCGGTTCTCCGGCAAAGTCCACGGCAAGATCTTCTTCGGCACGGCCCACGTCGTCGGCTCCCGCCGACAGCCGCAACATGCCATCGCCGAATTCCATGCGGACCTGCGCACCGCGATCCGCCACCAATGCCACCAGCTTGATGGCCTCGGTCAACTCGGCGACGTCGATAGTGGCCACCGCGGTGTGCTCGGCCGGCAACAGCTGCCGGAACTTCGGGAATTCCGCATCCAGCAGCCGGGTGGTGCTGCGCTTACCGTTGCCGCTGATGCCAAGCAGGCCGTCCTTGCCCACTCCCGTGCCAGCGCCCAACGACAGCCGAACTTCCGAACCGTCCATGCCCGACTTGGCCGCTTCTGCGAACGTCCTCGCCGGCACCAGCACCGAGGCCTCGATGTCAGGCGACAACGCCGACCAAGTCAGTTCACGCACCGCCAGACGGAACCTATCGGTGGCGGCCAACACCACCGTGTCCCCCGAAATTTCCACCCGAATGCCGGTCAACATGGGCAACGTGTCGTCGCGGCCGGCCGCAATGGCAACCTGGTTGATCGCCTCGGCGAACAAATCCGCAGGTAAGGTACCGGTCTCGTCGGGCAGCGTGGGCAGCGTGGGGTAATCCTCGACCGCCATCGTGGGCAGGGAGAACTTGGCACTGCCGCAGGTCAAGGACAGCCGATTGCCGTCGACGTAACAGTCGACGGGTTTGTCCGGCAACGCCCGGGCGATGTCGGACAACAACTTGCCGGATACCAAAACGCTTCCAGGAGAAGCGATTTCAGCTGCAACCTGCGCCTCGGCGGACACCTCGTAGTCGAATCCCGAGATTGTCAGACCGTCTTCCGAGCCGGTCAGCAGCACGCCGGAGAGCACCGGCACCGCGGGCCTGGTGGGCAGATTCTTTGCCACCCAGGACACGGCGTCGGCGAAGGACTCTCGGACCAAACGAAATTTCAAGTCGGTGAGGTTGGCTCTCGTCGTCGCCGCGTCCATAGCGTCCCTTCACCATGAGTTCGAGTTGAGTGACTAGCCAAACCGCAAAGTTCTCGGTAAGCAGTCGAAGAACAACCGTAAAGCTTCTGGCCCCAACTTGAAAGCTAAACGGCAAGGGTGACAACCGGGCAACCAAGGCCCGTGTGAGAGCCGTTCAGCCGCGCGTCCCCAGGCCTGTTCTTCAAAGAAGAAATGACGAAGAGATTGAAGTAACAGTATTAAGGGCTGTGCATGCTGTGGACAGTTGGGTCTTCGCGCAGCTAGGGGAGTGGCGGGGTTGTGGATGACGGCCTCGGCGGCTGTGCGGTTCATGTTGGGCCGCTGGGGACGAGGTCCGGATGTGCACGGGCCTGCGAGTGGTTACGGGTTGTTTACCGCGTGTGTGCACAGCCTCGTACACAGCGCATTGATGTGACTGGTGTGACGGGGGAGCGAGAAGTTTTTTGAAAAAAATGCTGCGGGTGAGGGTCCGAATCAGCGCTTGGAGCGCTGACGAATGCGGGTGGTGAGCTCTTTGACGTGATCGAACACCTCGCGCCGCTGCGCCATCTCGGACAGAATCTTGCGCTGGGCGTACATGACCGTGGTGTGGTCTCGCCCGAACGCCTGGCCGATCTTGGGCAGCGACAGGTCGGTGAGCTCGCGGCACAGGTACATCGCGATCTGCCGTGACTGAGCCAATGCGCGGGTCTTACCCGGCCCGCGCAGCTCCTCGACCGTGGTATCGAAGTATTCGGCGGTGGCGGCCATGATGGTCGCCGCGCTGATCTGCATGGTGCTGGCGTCGGCGATCAAATCTCGAAGAACGATCTCGGCCAGCGCTTTGTCGATCGGAGTCTTGTTCAGCGAGGCGAACGCGGTGACCCGAATGAGGGCTCCCTCGAGCTCGCGGATGTTGCGTTCGATGCTGCTGGCGATCAGTTCAAGGACGTCGTCGGGGACCGCGAGCCGTTCCATCTGTGCTTTCTTGCGCAGGATGGCGATGCGTGTTTCCAGCTCCGGGGGCTGCACGTCGGTGATCAGCCCCCACTCGAAGCGGGTCCGCAGCCGGTCTTCGAGGGTGGCGAGCTGTTTGGGTGGGCGGTCGGAGGAGATGACGATCTGTTTGTTGGCGTTGTGCAACGTGTTGAAGGTGTGGAAGAACTCTTCCTGAATACCTTCCTTGCCCTCGATGAACTGGATGTCATCGACGAGCAGCACGTCGACGTCGCGGTAGCTGCGCTTGAACGCGACCTTGCGGTCGTCACGCAGCGAGTTGATGAAGTCGTTGGTGAACTCTTCGGTAGAGACGTATTTGACCCGCATGCCGGGGAAGAGCCGTTGTGCGTAGTTGCCGGCGGCGTGCAACAGGTGCGTCTTGCCCAGGCCCGACTCGCCCCAGATGAACAGCGGGTTGTAGGCACGCGCCGGTGCTTCGGCGATCGCCAGCGCGGCCGCGTGAGCGAACCGGTTGGAGGCGCCGATGACGAACGTCTCGAAGGTGTAGCGGCGGTTGAGGCTGGTTCCGCTGCCGTTGCCGGATTCGGCGGGACGCTTGGTGAAGTAGGTCGGCCAGCTCTGGTGGCTGCTGCCGAGCGTCTCACCGTTTTCGTAGGCTTCGTCGCTGTCCAGGTCGTTGTCGAGGCCGGCGTCGGTGCCGAACTCGTCGACTGGTGGGAAGACCTCGGCGGAGGAGAAGGCGGTGTCGTCGACGTCGTTCTCACCGGCCGGCGCGATGCGCACGCCCAATTGGATCTGCTGTCCCAGCCGGCGGCTCAGCGCGTCGGTGATCGGCGTGCGCAGGTGACGTTCGATCTCGTTTTGCACGAAACTGCTGGGCACCGACAGAAGAGCAAAGCCCTCCACGATGGTCAGTGGCTGGACGAGGTTGAGCCAGGCTCTTTGCTGGGGAGTCAGCGGTGGGACAAACGCTGCGCCGTTACTGGTGCCGTCGTCCGGATCTGACTCGCCGTTGAGCTCGGAAACGACCGCGTTCCACACCTTCGTGAAACCCGAACCGGGATCATCGGTCAACGACGCATCTCCCTGGTTCTCGCAAATTTAGGGTCGAGTACAACCGCTTTTGGTGACCGGAACAACTGTCCACATGCTTATCCACAGCTGTGGACAGGAGGATCATAAACTAGCCGCTGCCTCGCGGCGACGGCTTACGAACTCCGTTCTGGGGACAACCCGTGCGGGTCGTCTAGGCGCTCGTCGTTCTGCCATCCTTGCTTGGTTGTCGACCGCCGCTCCAGTCCGAGACCGAAGCTAACAGTTTTCTGTTCGGCTGCCAACAGTTTCGCGCCATTACGGCAAGGTTCATTTCGATTGTGTTCGCCGGGCGTGGGTTGGGTTGGCTGCCAATGCAGGTCGTGCGTTGGGGGAGGCCAGGTTTGACCCGGCGAACACACGTCAGTACCCTCAAAAAGTCGCCCGAAAGTCGGCGATACGGCTGCGACCCAGACTGACACCGAAATGACAGCTTGGGGACCGCGCCGGCCAGTAGCAAGACAAGCCCCAACCGATCCCGGGCGCCCTGCGGACCAACACAGTTGCAAAGTGCGTGCGGCCGGATGGCTCGGATACTCGAGCCAGCTACAACGAGGAGAACGCCGTGGCCAAGGGCAAGCGGACCTTCCAGCCCAACAACCGGCGCCGAGCCCGCGTGCATGGTTTCCGTCTGCGGATGCGCACCCGCGCCGGGCGTTCGATCGTGTCCAGCCGCCGGCGCAAGGGCCGGCGCGCGCTGTCTGCCTGATCGCAACACCGGGTCCGTGGGCGGTGCTTCCCGCACATAACCGCATGAGGCGGTCAACCGAGTTCGACGAGACGGTGAAATACGGGATGCGCACCGTGCAGCCCGACGTCATCGTGCACGTTCGACGCTGCAGTGGTCAGCACGCGGGCAAAGGCCCGCGGGTGGGACTGATCATCGCCAAGCCGGTGGGTTCGGCCGTAGAGCGGCACCGAGTGGCACGCCGACTGCGACATGTCGCGCAAACCATGTTGGACGACCTCCATCCATCCGACCAGGTGGTCATCCGGGCGCTGCCGAGCAGTCGGCACGTGTCCTCGGCGTGGCTGGAACAACAATTGCGAGCCGGCTTGCGGCGTGCGTTCGAGCTGGCGGGAGCCTCCCGGTGAGGGGCTTTTTTAGGGGGATGGCCGGGCCCGCGGCGCGCGGCCTGATTTACCTGATTCAGCTTTACCGGCACATGATTTCGCCGTTGCGGCCGGCATCGTGCCGCTTTGTTCCGACCTGTAGCCAGTACGCCGTCGATGCGCTGAGCGAGTACGGCGTGATTCGGGGGAGTTGGCTGGCCGCGGCCAGACTCGCCAAGTGCGGACCGTGGCATCGGGGTGGATGGGATCCGATACCAGAGCGCGGCGAATGCGATGCGCACCGCGCAAACCTCAGGAGTGAGTCTTTTGTCGTTTGATCCTTTCAGCCTCGACTTCGTCTACTACCCCGTGTCGGGGATCATGTGGCTTTGGTACAAGCTGTTCGCCGCGGTGCTGGGTCCGTCGAACTTCTTCGCGTGGGCGCTGTCGGTGATGTTCCTGGTGTTCTCGTTGCGTGCACTGCTGTACAAGCCCTTCGTGCGTCAGATCCGCACCACACGCCAGATGCAAGAACTGCAGCCGCAGATCAAGGCGCTGCAAAAGAAGTACGGCAAGGACCGTCAGCGCATGGCGCTGGAAATGCAGAAGCTGCAGCGCGAACACGGGTTCAATCCGATCCTGGGCTGCCTGCCGATGCTGGCGCAGATCCCGGTATTCCTGGGGCTGTACCACGTGCTGATGTCGTTCAACCGGACACAGTCCGGCATCGGCCGGATGGGCCTGTCCGTCGATCAGAACCGCAGCCTGGGCAACTACGTGTTCAGCGCGAAGGACGTGGGGCACTTCCTGGACGCGAACCTGTTCGGGGCGCCGATCGGCGCGGCGATCAGACAGACGACCGGGCTGGACGCGTTCAGCCATTTCGACCGGGGCGCGTTGATCGCGGTCAGCCTGCCGGTGATGATCCTGGCCGGCATAGCGACGTACTTCAACAGCCGGGCGTCGGTGGCGCGACAGAGCCCGGAGGCGGCCGCCAACCCGCAGACCGCAATGATGAACAAGCTTGCGCTGTACCTCTTTCCGCTCGGTGTATTGGTTGGGCCGATCTTCTTCCCGATGCCATTGGCGATCATCTTGTACTGGGTCTCGAACAACATCTGGACGTTCGGCCAGCAGCACTACGTGTTCGGCATCATCGAAAAAGAGGACGAGGCCAAGAAGCAGGAAGCCATCGCGCGCCGGGCAGCCAACGCACCGCCGCCGGGGGCCAAGCCGAAACGCCCAGCCAAAACGTCGCCGGCGACGGTCGACGGACAAACCACCGTTGCCGACGAGAAAGCCGAGTCCGACTCGGAGACCCCTGACGGGCAAGTGGCCGAGGCGTCCAGAGCCCCCGCGGCCCCCGCGAAGAAGCCGAGCCCAACCGCACGGAACAACAGCCCGGGCAACCGAACGCCGCGTCCAGGCGCGCGACCGAAAAAGCGCAAACGCTGACCTGGGCCCGACAAGACAGACGAGAGGCAAGGGAGACAAAGCCATGACCGACGCCGACACCACCGAGCGCGACGTTGATACCGACCTGGCGGCCGAGGAGGTTGCCGGGGAGGTTGCGGATGACGCGACGACGGCAGTAACCCCTGACACCCCAGTCGACGAAGCCGACGCCGACGAGGGCGAGGCCGACGACCTGGAGGAGCGCTTGGTCGCCGAAGGGGAGATCGCCGGCGACTACTTGGAAGAGTTGTTGGATCTGCTCGACTTCGACGGCGACATCGACTTGGACGTCGAGGGTAGCCGTGCGGTGGTGAGCATCGACGGCAGCGACGACCTGAACAAATTGGTCGGCCGGACCGGCGAGGTGCTCGACGCCCTGCAGGAACTTACCCGCTTGGCGGTGCACCAGAAGACGGGCGTTCGTAGCCGGTTGATGCTCGACATCGCGAGCTGGCGGCGTCGGCGCCGCGACGAATTGGCCGCGCTGGGTGACAAGGTGGCGCGGCGGGTGCTGGACACCGGTGAGCGCGAAGAGCTCTCTCCGATGACGCCGTTCGAACGAAAGATCGTCCACGACGCCGTGGCGGCGGTGGCCGGCGTCCGTAGCGAAAGCGAAGGCGCGGAGCCGTCCCGGCGGGTTGTCGTCCTGCGCGACTGACCGCGACTGGATTACGCTCTCCCCGCGGCTGCAGCAGAAGCCTCCGGAAGGGCCAGCCGGAAGCCCCCCAGAAGAATAAAGGAATGTTTCACGTGAAACATGGCGGCTCTTGCGAGCGGGCGACGACGGCGATGGCCGGCGCTGCGCCCGACGCGGCGGCCGAGGTGTTCGGGGCGAAACTCGACCTCGCGCGGCGCTACGCAGACATCCTTGCGAGCGACGGGGTCGTACGCGGATTGCTCGGACCGCATGAGGTGGGCCGGCTGTGGGAGCGTCACCTCCTCAACAGCGTCGCGATCGCGGAGCTTCTCGAGCCCGGCGACCGGGTAGTGGACATCGGCAGCGGGTCCGGCTTGCCGGGGTTGCCCCTGGCGATCGCGCGTCCGGACGTCGAGATGGTTCTCCTCGAACCGCTGCTGCGCCGTAGTGAGTTCCTGCACGAGGTGGTCGCCGAACTCGGGTTGCCAGTCGAAGTGGTGCGCGGCCGCGCCGAGGAGCGTTGGGTGCGCGACCGCATCGGAGGCAGGGACGTCGCGGTATCCCGTGCGGTGGCGGCGCTGGACAAGTTGACGAAGTGGAGTATGGCGTTGCTACGACAGGAGGGCACGATGCTCGCGATCAAGGGAGAACGCGCTCACGACGAAGTCCAGGAGCACCGGCGTGTGATGTCGGCGGCAGGAGCGGTGGATGTCAGGGTGGTGACATGTGGCGTGAACTATTTGGCTCCGCCCGCAACCGTGGTGTCGGCGCGACGCGGGAAACAAACGCGGCCGGCGCGAACGGCGAACAGGTCATCACAATGACGTCCCCACGGGTGCCGACAGCGACGACACACGAAGTGCCGCACGAAGCCGCACCGGCCGCACAGGGCCCGACCCCGGGCGTGGCCGCGAATGTTTCACGTGAAACATCGACCGAACACGACACCCCGATCGGAGCCGCCGCGGAGCGCGCGATGCGGGTGCTGCACACCGTGCACGAGCCGCTGCAGCGGCCACCGCACCGGCGGGTGTTCACCATCGCCAATCAAAAGGGTGGCGTGGGCAAGACGACGACCGCGGTCAACCTCGCCGCCGCACTGGCCGTGCAGGGACTCAAGACCCTCGTCATCGACCTGGACCCGCAGGGCAACGCGAGCACGGCGCTCGGCATCACCGACCGGCAATCGGGCACGCCCTCGTCGTACGAGGTCCTCCTCGGCGAAGTCCCGCTACAGACCGCGCTGCGGCGCAGCCCGCACAGCGAGCGGCTGTTCTGCGTGCCGGCCACCATCGACCTCGCGGGAGCCGAAATCGAATTGGTCAGCATGGTGGCGCGGGAGAATCGGTTGCGCACCGCCCTGGCCCAACTCGACAAGCTGGACTTCGACTACGCCTTCGTCGACTGCCCGCCGTCGCTCGGGCTGTTGACGATCAATGCCCTGGTCGCCGCGCCCGAGGTGATGATCCCGATCCAGTGCGAGTACTACGCGTTGGAGGGAGTGTCACAGCTTATGCGCAATATTGAGATGGTGAAGGCCCATCTCAACCCGCAACTCGAGGTGACCACCGTCATCCTGACCATGTATGACGGCCGGACCAAGCTCGCCGATCAGGTGGCCGCGGAGGTGCGCCGCTACTTCGGAAGCAAGGTGTTGCGCACCGTCATCCCGCGTAGCGTCAAGGTCTCGGAAGCCCCGGGCTACAGCATGACGATCATCGATTACGATCCCGGTTCACGCGGGGCGATGAGCTACCTGGACGCAAGCCGGGAACTCGCCGAGCGCGATCGACCACCATCCGCGAAGGGACGACCATGACGCAGCCGTCACGCAGGAAAGGCGGCCTGGGCCGTGGGCTGGCTTCGCTAATTCCCACCGGGCCCACCGATTCCGAGGGCCGGCCGACGCTCGGCCCAAGGATGGGCTCCGCGGCAGCCGATGTCGTCATTGGGGGGCCGTCGCCGGAGGCCGCGGCAATCGGTGCGGTCTACCGGGAGATCGCACCGGGTGACATCGAGGCCAATCCCCGCCAGCCCCGGCAGGTGTTCGACGACGACGCGCTAGCCGAGCTGGTTCACTCCATCCGCGAGTTCGGCCTATTGCAGCCGATCGTGGTGCGGGCGGTCAGCGGGTCGCAGAGCGGCGCGCGCTACCAGATCGTGATGGGGGAGCGGCGCTGGCGGGCGGCTCAGCAAGCCGGCCTGGCCACCATCCCGGCCATTGTGCGGGAGACGGGCGATGACAATCTGCTGCGCGACGCCCTGCTGGAGAACATCCACCGGGTCCAGCTGAACCCCTTGGAAGAGGCGGCGGCCTACCAGCAGCTGCTCGACGAATTCGGGGTCACCCACGACGAACTGGCGGCTCGCATCGGTAGGTCGCGTCCGCTGATCACCAACATGATCCGGTTGCTCAAGCTGCCCATCCCGGTGCAGCGCCGAGTGGCGGCGAACGTGCTGTCCGCCGGTCACGCCCGGGCGCTGCTGTCCTTGGAGGCCGGCCCCGACGCTCAGGAGGAACTGGCCGGCCGGATCGTCGCCGAGGGATTGTCGGTGCGGGCCACCGAGGAGGCCGTCACGGTCGCTAATCACGAGGCCAACCGAGGTGGAACGGCCAAGCCCGCGCATCCGCGGCGCAAGCCGATTCAGATGCCGGGCCTGCAAGATGTTGCTGAACGACTGTCGAACGCCTTCGACACCCGCGTGACCGTCACCCTCGGCAAACGCAAGGGGAAGATTGTGGTGGAGTTCGCTTCGGTGGACGATCTGCAACGCATCATCGACATGATGACCGCATCCAAGGTGTGACCGGGCATACCCTGTAATTACGTCACTGTGACACTGAGTCGGTTTTGCCTCCCGTGGCAGGCGCGTCAGAAGCCGCTATCCAACCGAGACCCGGTGTGCATCAAGCCATTTCGTCATCCCGGTAGCGGCGTTGGCGCGCCAGGGGATAGGTGCGGAGATCGTTCGGGTGGGGGATCGCGCGTGGCGGCGATAAAACTGGCCCGATGCCGAGAAACTCTCCTATCCTGGAGAGGTTGCCGGTGCAGCCCGGCCTGGGGGCAGCCGGGCCGCAGTACCGCACGGAGGCCAGGAGACTAGTGTCTGCTCGAATCACACCGCTGCTGCTCGAAGCCTTCGAGCAGCTTCCCAAGCACGCACGCCGCTGTGTCTTCTGGGAGGTAGACCCCGCGACCCTCGGTAACCACGACCACCTCGCCGATCCCGAATTCGAGAAAGAGGCGTGGTTGTCGATGGTGATGCTGGAATGGGGTTCATGCGGCCAGGTTGCGACGGCCGTCCCCGACGAGCGCAGCAAGGCCGAGCCGCCCTGCTTGGGGTATGTCCTCTACGCTCCGCCGGGGGCGGTACCGCGGGCACACCGGTTTCCCACCGCGCCGGTGTCCGCGGATGCGGTGTTGCTGACGTCGATGGGTATCGAGCCCGGGCCGGCCGCCGACGACCTGCCGCGCAGCCTGATCGCCCGCGTGATCGACGAGCTGGTCCGGCGCGGAGTTCGCGCGCTGGAGGCTTTCGGCCGCACGTCGGCGGCCTCCGAATTGCAGGACCCGCGCGCGGTGGGTGCCGACGTGCGGCCGGTGCTGGAGGCGCTGGGCGACTGTTCGGTGGACCACTGCATCATCGATGCGGACTTTCTGCAGGACATGGGTTTCGTTGTGGTTGCACCACACCCGTACTTTCCGCGGCTGCGGCTGGAGCTCGACAAGGGTTTGGGATGGAAGGCCGAAGTCGAGGCCGCGCTGGAGCGCCTGCTGGCGAATGCTCAACTGCAACAACCGGTCGGGGCGGGGTCGACGGCCACCACGGGCTGTTTCAAGGTTAGCGCTTTGCGCAGCTGAACACACCAGTCACTCCCGTCACCGGAGAAGAGACTTGTGTCTTGTTGTCCACCTCCAAGCGACAATTGGCTTGCCGCGCAACGGTTATCGCTCGGAGGTGGACGAAATTGCACACGCCCGACATGCTGTGACGGATGGGACTCATGCGGAAACGCATGGCCAACCAAGCGGCCACGCTCCGGAACGTTACGAACCGCTCCGACTGGCCCGTTCCCGTTCCACCGACAATTCGTGAGCCAGCAATTCGGCGAAAGTGAATGTGCCAGTGGGGCGATCGTTCTTGCCCAACAGATACAGGCGTTTCACCGCGGCGAGAATACCTTCGGCGATGGCGTCGCGGGTCTGCGTCGAGACCAGCATCCCGCGATCGCGGGGGTTGGTGATATAGCCGATGTCGACCTGAACGGTCGGCATCCGGGTCAGCCTCAGCAGGTCCCACGTCCGGCCATGGGTGCGGCAGTCCCGTAAACCGGTGCGGGCCACCACTTCTCGTTGAATGAAGTCGGCGAGGTTGCGGCCGATGGTGGAGACCGAACCGTGCGAGTTGCCGAAGTGAAACGAGGCCACGCCGTTGGCCGAGGGGCTGCCCTGGGATTCGCAGCGCAGGCTGATCATGAGGTCGGCGCCGACGTTGTTGGCGGTGGCCGCCCGCTCGGCGTCGGACGGGCTGCGATTCGTCGGCCGGGACAGAAATGTCTCCATACCGATGGCGGTCATCCGGCCCTCAAGGCGACTGGCCAAGTCCCACAACACATCTGATTCGCTGATGGGGCCGTCCGGACTTTGGGTGATCAGGCCGTGGTCGGCGCCCCCGCGGCCCGGATCGATAATGATCCGCTTACCAGACAGTTTCGGGCCGGATCGCCGCACCAGCTCCTCCTCGCGGATGGCGTGCGGCGAACCACCGGTGACCCGCGAACTCAGAAAGTATAAGGAGCGCAACGTTTCCGGGCCACAGATACCGTCGGCGGCGAGCCCGTACTCACGTTGGTAGGACATCAGCTCGTTGTGGGTCTGCAGCCCGAAGTAGCCGTCCACCAGACCGGTGTAGAAACCGAGGTCTTGCAGCCGGGCCTGCAGCGTGGCCACGTCGTCGCCGTAGAGCGGCGCACCAAACTGGTGATACAGAGTGCGGGCGCCGAGCCGGTAGGAGGCCTCCTTCAGCGCCCGGTAGGTGGCCTCGCCGACGATGCCGTCCACGAGTAGTCCGCGATGCTGCTGGAAGGCACGTACCGCCTGGTCGAGCTCGGCGTCGAACACGTCGAACGCGACATGCCTGCCGGTGGTCAGATCCTCGTCGGTGTTGTCCAGCATTCCCAGCGCGGCGAGCGCAGCCCGAATCTCGGTAACAGCGGCGCTACGGTCGCCAGCGCGCAGCGCGTCGCCGGCTTCGCGGCGCGGACTCGACATACCAAGGGCCCTCCGGGACGACCTGATCTCGCTAACCAATGCACAACTGTTAGCCGGTATTGTCGCAGATCCTTGCGGATTTTCGGAAAACCCCAGGCTAACCGAGCGTGTGGTGCGGCGAATCAGACTCAGCGATTCTCGATGGCGGCGACCCGTCCCCCAGCTTCGCGGGGGTACCCCAACGCCCGGCCTCGCCGCGCTCGCGATCGCCGCGATTCTCGATGGCGGCGACCCGTCCCCCAGCTTCGCGGGGGTACCCCCAGCGCCCGGCGCCGCCGCGCTTGCGATCGCCGCTGTATCGAATGGCGGCGCCCCGTCCCCCAGCTTCGCGGGGGTACCCCCAGCGCCCGGCGCCGCCGCGCTCGCGATCGCCGCTACGAGAGCCCGGGAACCGCCTCGGAAAGCTCGCGCAGCAGCGCTCCCTTACCCTTGGCGCCGACGATCCGTTTCACCGGCTGGCCGTCCTTGAACAGGATCAGCGTGGGGATGGAGACAACCTGAAAATCGCGAGCCGTTTCCGGGTTGGCGTCCACGTCGAGCTTGGCGACAGTGAGCTGATCTGCGTGCTCGGTCCCGATTTCCTCGAGCACCGGCGCCACCATTTTGCACGGTCCACACCAGGTTGCCCAAAAGTCAACCAGCACAGGCTTATTGCTGGACAACACATCCGTCGAGAAAGATGCATCGGACACTTCGACTGTGGCAGCGGCCTTTTCGGTGTCGGTGATCTTGTCGCTCATCGTTGTGCTCCAATCAAATCGGTAGTGTCAGCGGTTCCGGCCGTTTCGCCGCCGGCGGCCGAATCTGCGTGCTCGGCCAGCCAACGCTCGGCGTCGATGGCCGCAGCACAGCCACTGCCCGCCGCGGTGACCGCCTGCCGGTAGGTGCGGTCCACCAGGTCTCCGGCCGCGAACACGCCCTCCAGCGAGGTGCTCGTGGTGCGCCCTTTCGCCAGTACGTAACCGTCCGGGTCGACGTCGACGGCATCGCGCACCAATTCCGAACGTGGCTCGTGGCCGATCGCGACGAACACCCCGGTCACCGGCAGCGTGGTTTCTTTGCCGCTGATCGTGTCGCGCACCCGCAGTCCGGTCACCGTCGTGTCGCCTTCGACGGCGACCACGGTGTGGTGGGTGAGGAACTTGATCTTGTCGTTGCTGCGGGCGCGATTGAGCATGATCTTGGAGGCCCGGAACTCGTCGCGGCGGTGCACCAGGGTGACGCTGCGGGCGAAGCGGGTCAAGAAGGTCGCCTCCTCCATTGCCGAGTCACCGCCGCCGATGACGGCGATGTCCTGGTCGCGGAAGAAGAACCCGTCGCAGGTGGCACACGAGCTCACGCCCCGGCCCAGCAGCTCCTGCTCGCCGGGCACGTGCAGGTAGCGCGCCGCGGCGCCCATGGCCAGGATCACGGCGCGGGCGCGATGGGTTTCCCCCTCGGCGGTGACGACGGACTTGACCGGTCCGTCCAGCGACACCGACTCCACGTCTTCCATCCGCAGGTCCGCGCCGAACCGCATCGCCTGCTCGCGCATCTCGTCCATCAGCTCCGGGCCGGTGATGCCGTCGCGGAAGCCGGGATAGTTCTCCACGTCGGTGGTGGTCATCAGCGCGCCACCGAACGAGGTGCCTTCGAAAACCAGCGGCGCCAGCTGGGCGCGCGCGGCGTAGAGAGCCGCGGTGTATCCGGCGGGGCCCGAACCGATAACGATTACTTCGTGGACAGTGTCATCTGCAGATGCGGTCATGCGAGCCTTTCGGGGTACCAGAGCTGACAAGAGCTCTCAAGAGCTCCCAAGAGCTAAGCCTATGAACGCCAGCGTAGGCGTGGCTGTTCCCGAGCAGTTCGCACCACGCCCTGAACGGCGCCCCGAGCCCCTACGATCGGGGAATCTGGGTGCTGGCCATCAGGCCGGTGTCAACAGCGCTGCAGTTCAGGGCCACCGCAAAGACGGCCAGGTCCTGGGGCGTGTCGCCGGGCAGCACCAGCAGCACCGCGGGACGCGCGTTCACCTCGACGGGCCGTGCGCCCAGGACCGAGGTGGTCGGCGGATAGCCCAGGCCGCGCAGGCATGACGCACGTTTCGACGGGTCCTCGAGAGCGCCGTGCGTGCCGTAGTCGGGGCTCCGACTGAGCAGCTCGAGGATCTGCGGCTGCGACAGCGGGATCGCGGCCGTTGGGCCCGCGGCTGACCCTGGCACGGTGAGGTGCTCGGCGGTGGCCGGCGAGCTCGCCATTGGCGAGGGCGCGTTCAGCAGCGCCGATGTACCCACACCGATCGCGGCGGCCAGCGCGCACAAACCGGCGATGCCCGCGACCAGGCGGCCCGGACGGATTGGGGGACGGGCGAAATGACTGGCACCGGAGTCGGTGCCTGCGGCGCCGAGGTCGGTACGCACCCGGTTCAAGGCCCGCAAGATGCCTTCGGCCTCCGGATCCGCTCGGACCCGTCTGCGCACCCGAGCGGCGGCTTCGTCGTCCAGCAGCCCGGCCTGCAGGTCGGCGAGCAGATCAACGGTCAGCGGCGGGTCCGGGTCGCCTGTGCCGTGCTCCGCCGGATCGTTATCGGGTTCACCCATCCGCCCCAGTGTCCGTCATGCACAGTTCGATGGCCATGCACAGGGGGCGCCCCCATCACTGGCAGGGTCCCGGCGAGCGGTCCGGCGTGGCGCTGACGCCGGTGTTGAGGTAGCCGAGCAGCCCCGCGAGCCGGGCGCGGCCGCGGGCGCATCGGCTCTTGACGGTGCCCTCGGCGACGCCCAGCAGCCGGGCGGTGTCGGCGATCGAATAGCCCTCCATATCGACGGCCACCACCGCTGCGCGCTGCTCGACCGGGAGCCGCATCAGGGCCCGATGCACAACAATTGCCGTCTCGACCTGCGCCGTGCGATCGGCTACCGGATGGACGTCCTGCAACGGACTGGTCGGGTGGGCTTTGGCGCGCCGCAGCCGGTCCAGGCTGGCGTTGACCACGATGCGGTGCAGCCAACTGCGCACGGCGGCGTCATTCCGGAACGAACCCGCGCCGCGATGGGCGGAAAGCATGGCGTCCTGCAGCGCGTCTTCGGCGTCTTCGGGGGAGCGGCTGGTCAGGCGGGCGAGCCGGTGCAGCTGCCGTCTATGGCGGTGGAACAACTCGTCGAAGGCGTAGCGGTCGCCGGCGACGTGGGCGGCCAGCAATTCGCCATCGGTGCGGTCCCGCTTGATGTTTCGCCCGAAGCCCACGAGCCGGGACAGTAGCCAAACGGGTATCGGGCGGCACTTCACCCGAAACCCTGTTAGGACGCGGCTTGCACCGTGATTTCGGAGATGCTGGCCTGGCTCTTGCCGTTCATGGTGCCCAGCGTGGAGATCCACACCAGCAGGTTGGAGGTTGGGGAGGAGGACTTGACGGAGATGGTGTTGCGGCCTGGCTTGAGCGCCGTGGCCGACGTCAGCAAGGTGGTGTCCTCAAGCTTTGACGGATTCGGTGAGTTGGCGGAGCGGATCTCGACCTTGGTGCCGGTGCTGGCGACGTCGATGGTGACCGCTCCGACGACCGTCGGCTTCGGCAGCTGCAATATCAGCCCGACGCCGTTCTTGAAGCCGGGGAAGGGGACCGGGTCGCTGTAGACGTCGGTTTCCCAGGACGTGCTCGAGTTGCCGTCGATCGCGTTGCCGGCCGCGCCCGGGGAGTCGGCTTCGCCGCCGGGGGAGAAGACGGTGGCTTTGGTGGGTTTGACGACGCTGCCGGCAGGCGCGTTGCTGGCCGAAGCCGATGCGGTCGACGAGGTCTGCGTGTTCAGGCCGAGCTCGTCCTTGTTGAAGCCGCCGACGTTGCCGAAGATCTTGCTTACCACCGACGCCAGCACCAGCAGAGCCACCACGATGATGGTCAGGCCGGCGCCGACACCGATCAGCAGGTTGCGGCGCCGATTACCCAACAGCCCGGCGTCGCGAACCGTCGGCGCGCGCCGCGTCACGGTGGCCGGCGGCTCGTCGATCGGGCCGGAATCCTCGATCGGACCGAGCACCTCGGTGCGGTCGGCCACCGCGGTCGCCTGCTGCAGTAAGTTCAAAAGCGTTGACGCGCTGCGGATCCCGCCGTCTTCTTGAACCGACCGGACGGCCACCGCCGAAATCTGGAACGGGATATTGGGTTCGATGACAGTCGGCTCGAGCGGGTTGCCCGAGGCATCCCGCTTGGCCGGTGCCAACCCGCTGCGCACCCCGGACTCCCGCAGCGGCCACCTGTTGACCAGCAGGGCATACAGCGCCGCGCCGATTCCGCGGATGTCGTTCTGCGGGCTGGCGTCTGGCATGGTCGCCGGGTATGCCAGCACGACGTCGCCTTCGATGCTGACCCGCACCCGGGTGGGGTGGTCGATCGACAGCGCGACGCCGGCGCGGTGGGCCGCCGCGGCGGCCGCGGCCAGCGACTGCATCGCCCGTACGGCGCCGACAGGTGACGGAGCGGTGTCGGCGACCTCCTGCAGCGAACCGCCGCGAATCCACTCCGAGACCACCAGGCCACCGGCGCCGGTGTGGACGACGTCGAGCACCCGGGCGACCCCGGGGGTATCGATCCGGCTGAGCCGCAGCGTGCGGGCCAGGATCTCCTGCAGCACCTCGGGGGGCAGTGCCCCGTCCGGATCGACGAAGGTCAGCGCCACCTGCCGGTCCAGGGCGGTGTCCAACGCCTGCCAGAACTGCAAGGGCGGTGCTCCGCCGTGGAAGACCAGCAGTCGGTAGCGGCCGCCGGAGATGCGTGCGCCGGGAACCAGGTGGAGATCGTCGGGGGACACCGACGATTCGGGGCCGCGCTCGCGGGGAGCGTCGAATGACAGCGCCGAACGCGTGCGATCGGCTGAGAGATCGCCGTTCGGCTGGTCGGACGGGCGTGGCGCCGACATAGGGCCCGAACCGGGCTCGGCGTCGTCACGGGTGTCGGGAATGTCGGGCTGGAAGTCGTCGGCGACCGGTCGCGGCAGTTCGTGGGCGTTCGCGGAGTCGGATGCGAAAGCGGACTCGGTGCTCTCCAATGGGTGGTCGCTCACCTCCGGTCCTTTCGCTATCCCGGGTTTGGCGACCCGCTCGGGAGGTCTGCGCCGGATGAGCTCCTGGACCGCATTTGCCCCCGGCGGGGTCGAATTCCTCTGCTCAGGGTACGTGACCGGGCCGCCGCGAGACGATTTCACCGCTGCCGGGGCTTTTCGGGGTGGTGCGGCTCGGCGTATCCGCCCCCGTACGGCGCCCAGCGCCGCGCGCGCCTCCGGAACCTGCCCGCCCAGCATCACCGCGGCCATGATCGGCAGCATGATCGTGGCCAGCGCCAACAGCCGCAACAACGACCCCGCGCCGCCGAAGTGAGCCGTCAGCTCGCCCAGCCGCAGCAGCCGGTCGGCCACATGGGCGAGCAGGCCGGCGAGCAACGACGCAGCCGTCGTCACCAGGATGGTCCGCGCCTCCGTGGCGCCGACAAGGTGGCCGCCGCGTGGCAGCAGGGAACGTCGCAGCAGGTAGTAGCCGAGGATCGCACCGGCCAGGAACCCCAGGCCGTTGGCCAGTCCCAGGTAGCCGGCGACCAGCTTGGGGTCGCTGGTGACGTGCGGCGCGAGCACCGAGCCCGCGATCTTGACGCTGGTGATGACGAGGATGATCACGATCGGCGTCCAGGGCTGCTCGCGGGCGTAGAACACCCGCAGCTCGAGCAACACCAGTCCGTAAGGGATCAACGTGAACGCGGACAGCGAGATCGCCGCGCCCAGGTAACCGGCGTCCACGCCGCCGAAATGGCCATATGCGAACAAGGCGCTGCCCATCGCCGGCCCGCCGACGGTCATGAACGCCACGATGGGAATCAGCGTGATCAGGGTCAGGCGGGCGGCCAGTGAGAAGTCGGCGAGGACGGCCGGGGTGTCGTCGGCGGCGGCGTTGCGGCTCAGCCGCGGCATCACCACGGTCAGCACGGTGACCCCGATCATGCCGAACGGCAGCATCAACACCAGCCAGGTGTAGTTGTAGATCGCCGGCCCGGAGGCCGCCGCGGTGCTGGCGATCTGGTTGCCGATCACCAGGCCCAGCTGACTGATCAGCACATAGAGCACCATCGCGGCGGCCATCGCCCCAAAACGCTTGAGCCGCTCGTCGATTCCCCACAGCGGCCGCAGGCTGATGTGCTGGCGGCCGATCGCCACCAGCAACACCCCGGCCTGCGCGAACACCCCCAGGCTGCTGCCGACGGCGAGCACCAGCAGCTTGGTGTTGCCCATTCGGACCGGGTCGACGGACAGTTCGCCGGGCACCAGCAGGTACACCACCAGGCTGGCGATCGCTACCACGTTGTTGACCACCGGCGCCCACGCCGGCGGCCCAAACACGTTGCGGGTGTTCAGAATTGCCATGAACACCGAGGTGAGGCCGTAGGCGAGGACCTGGGGCAGCACCAGGTAGGCGAACGCTGTGGTCAGCGGCTGGTTGACCTGTGGGTCGCGCCCCAGCATCAGCCGCACCAGCAGCGGCGCGGCCAGCACCGACAGCACGGTGGCGATTAACAGGAGTGTGGTCGTCAGCGTGACGAGCCGCCGCACGAACGCCGCGCCGCCGTCGGGGTCGCCTTGCTCGGCGCGGGCCAGCACCGGAACGAAGATCGCGGTGAACGTCGCCTCCAGTACCAGCGCGGCGACCAGGTTCGGGAGCTGGTTGGCCACCGAGAAGGCGCTGGACAGCGCGGCGCCCAGGATCGCGGCGAGCAGCACGATGCGGGCAAAGCCGGTGATCCGGCTGATCAACGTCGCGAATGCCATTCCCCACGACCGCGATACCAGCGCAGCGTCGGACAGTTCGGGGCGCCGCGCGGCCGGCTCCGGTGCGGGCAAGGGCGGCGGAGTTGCGACCTTGGCGGGCGCCCTACGTGAGGGGCTGCGATGAGGTGGTCGCTGTCGGTGCGATGGTCGCTGGGGCCGGGGGGCGGGTTTCATACCCGGTGCTCTTCATCGACCCGATCACCGGCCTGGCGCTCGGTCCGGCGTGTCAGCTCGTCGTCCCCGTGATGGCCCGGCGGATCGGGACGGTCCAGGTCGGCGCGGTCGGGCTGACCACGGAAGCGATGCCACAGCCGCCGTCCGGCCAGCGTCACCAGCACTGCCGCCGCGGTCAGCGTGATCGCGAACAGCACCTTGCCATAGGCGTTGGAATGCACCGAAAACCGCACCGGCTCGCCCAGCCGCATGCCGTCGGGCGTATGCAGTGACACGTCGATGGCCACCCGCTGGGTGAAGCGCACCTCGATCGGCACTCGCAGCGGCAGGTAGCCGGGCGGCAGTTCGATCTGGCCGACGTCGGTGACGCTCATCCCCGGCGGCGTGTCGACCTGCAGTCGCACCCGGATGGGCACGGCCAGGTTGTTGTGCAGTGCCAGCGGAAGGGGGCTGTGCTCGGTGGCCAGTGTGTAGGAGCCGCCTGGGTTGACGATCGTCACCGCACCGAAGAGGTCGTTGATCGTGTTGCCGACGACCGCCAGCCGCTGCTGGGCCATCCCATTGCGGGTGTCGGGCGACTCGGACTGACTTAGCGCGCGCAGCATGTCCTCGCGCAGCGGTGCGGTGTACTGGACGCCGGTCAGGCCCGTGCGCTCGTCCGTCATCAACGCCGAGGTCAGCCCCCACAGCCTGCCAACCTGGCCGGCGATCTGGGCGGTGACGTCGTCGCTGAACCGTCCGCGCGGCGAAGCGTTGGCGGGAGGTTCGGTTGAGCCGATGCCGATTTGGGCTGCGGCGTCGGCGATTACCGCGGTGAGCGGTCGCGCCACCGCCAGGCCGGAGTGGATGGTGGTGGTCAGTGCGGTCAGAATGAGCTGCGCGTCGTCGCCCTGCAGGTTCCACGACGCCGGCGGCACCAGCAGCTGGGTGCGTGGCGCCGCGGCGCGGTCCAGGCTGCGCCAGAAGATGGAGCCCAGCGCGTCCTGGCGGCGCGCGGTCGCCGAATCATGCGTGAGCCGCACCGACAACGATGAGTCCAAATAAGTAGGTGCGATGGGGCTGTTGCCCGCTCCGGCCAGTGCGGCGCCGACGGCCGGGTCGAACGGCGCGACCACCACCTGCGACGACAACCGCCGGGGTACGGTGTCGGCCGCGTGCGAGCCGCGTCCGGCGTCTTGGGCGGAGAAGTCCGCCGCCGCGATTGCGACCGTGCTGTCGTTGGCGTTGAGCAGGTCGACCGCGCGCCGGGTCAACGGCCCGTCGGGGACCACGGTGGCCCCGCGGGTGGAGGTGACGTCGAGGATGCGGTCGACGATGTCGCCGGTGCTGCGCGTAGCGATCGCGCTCAGCCCGCGGTCGTTGACGCGCTGCAGGGCATCCAGGTCGGCTTGCGCATACGGCAGCGGCGTCACGCAGGTGCGGTGTGCCAGCGCGCGTAGCCGGTTCAGCCAACTGGTCGCGGCGGCCTGACCGGTGCCGGGATGGGTGCCCGGTTGTGGGGCGGCGTTGCCGGCCGATTTGGCCACGACGTAGCCGCCGGTCATCGCGTTGACTGTGACCAACAGATCGGGGTCGACGGCCAGGCACAGCGCTCGCCCGACCGCGCCGTCGGGGTCGACGTCGCGGTTGGTGGCCGCCTCGGCCGCGGACAGCAGAATGTCGAGTCGGCCGCCGGTGGCCAGGGAGGTGGCCAAGTCGTCGTCGACGAGGCGGACCGGCACGGTGCCGCCGGGCGCGCCGGGTGCCAGCCGGGGGCGGTCGGCCAGCGGCCACAGCATGGTGACCCACACCGGTTTGGAGGTGTCGGGTGCGACGACGCCGCTTAGGTCGTCGGCCTTGTCCGGAGGAACGCCGACCACCGGCAGCAGGAATCGGGCATTGTCGAGCCGGGCCGGCGCGCCGTAGTCGGGTGTCCCATTGGCGTTGACCAGCAGTGGGAAGACGCCGGGCTGGTCGATGTCCAACGACGGCTTGGTCAGCGAGCGCAGCGGCGCGGTGAGCGTGAAGCCGGCCTCTTGGCCGCGCCGCAAGTCGGGGGCGATCGTGACGAAATCCCCGGCCGGCTGGTACTGGTCGGTGCCGCCGTCGAGGGAGGTACGCAGCCCGGCTGACGACGCGACCGCCGCCGCGTGCTCCAGCCGGACCATGACCTCGTGGACCGGGCGGTCACCGACATTGGTGACGATTCCGGTGACGGTGACGAGGGGATCGCTCGTGGTGGTGACCACGTCGGGGGTCACCTGATCGATGCGGACGTGGATGAACGGCGTCGCGCTGGGTTCGCCCGCGGCCGCGCGCGGCGCGGAGGACGGCCCGGTGCACACCATCGCAAGACCGGCAACTATGCCGATGACCGCGGCGAGGCGCGGCAAGCCGGCCCACCAGGTTCGCGGCGCAGTCACGGCCCCGGCTCGCGGCCGTTCCTCGGGCCCGCTGTGCGTTCGTCGGAATGGCGGGTTCGTGAATGCGTCTGTGGCCGTCGTCGAGGTGAGCTGGGGGGGAGTGGCGGAAGCGCGGCCGGGCCGTCGTTCTGCAGCTTGTCGATCAGCTCGTCGGCCACCTCGGCCAGGCGGCGTTCGTCGGCGTAGGCCAGCCGCGACGGCAGCTCGCGTATCGGCACCCAGGCCACTTCGGCGACCTCGAGGTCCTCGTCGCACAGCTCGCCGCCGGAGAACTTCATTAAATAGTGGTGCACGGTCTTGTGCACTCGACGGCCGTCGGTGACGAACCAGTAGTCGATGCGGCCCAGAGCGGCAAGCACGCTGCCGCGGATTCCGGTCTCCTCGGCGACCTCACGGATGGCGGTCTGCTCGGCGGTCTCGCCCATCTCGATGTGGCCCTTGGGCAGCGACCACAGCATCCGACCGCGCCGGTCGATGCGGCCGATGAGGGCTGCTACTTGTGATTCGCGGGGTCCTTCGATGCCGTCGATGACGAGTCCGCCGGCGGATGTTTCGTGCACAGTGCGCAGCCGCTCCGGCGCGCGGCGCGATGAACGAGACCTCCGTGGCTTCGTTGTCGCTGCATCACCGGTCGGCTGGTTTTCCACGTTTTTCTGGGCGGAACCTGCAGCGCCACGACCGCGGCGCCGGCCCCGGCGCCGACGTGGTTTCGCCTGTTCGCCGTCCGACACTCAAGCGATAGTAGCTGGCACGGGCTAGTCTTCCGGACATACTCGCCGGGTGCGGCTGTGCGACGGACGGAGAGCCCAGTCCCATGCGCCACTTCAGCCCCGCCGTGGGAGTGCCAACCTGTTTTCGAAAGCAGTAGCGCATGCGATATCGGTTTCTGAGGACGACGCGATAGCGGTGCCGATGGCGCAGTCTGGCGAAATCCGTCGCTCTCCTCAGCGGCCCATCCCGGCCTGCGTCGGCGCCCGACTACGCTGATCGAACGTGCCCGAAGCCGTCCAGGATGCCGAACTGCTGACCAAAGCCGCGGTCGCGCTGAATCAGCATTCCTCCGTGCTGCGCGAGCTGGGTTCGGCGTTCGACGCTGCGGGACACGAGCTGTTTCTGGTCGGCGGTTCGGTCCGCGACGCCTTGTTGGGCAGGTTGAACTCTCCGGACCTGGACTTCACCACCGACGCGCGTCCCGAGCAGGTGCAAGAAGCCGTCCGAGGGTGGGCCGATGCGCTGTGGGACACCGGGATCGCATACGGCACGGTCGGTGTCGGCAAGGATGACTACCGCCTGGAGATCACCACGTTTCGGGCCGATCAGTACGACCAGGTGTCGCGCAATCCGGAGGTCCGTTTCGGCGATCGCCTGGAAGACGACTTGGTGCGCCGCGATTTCACGGCCAACGCGATGGCCGTGCGGGTCACGGGCAGCGGGCCGGGTGAGTTCCTCGATCCGCTGGGCGGTTTGGCCGCGCTGCGGGCCCGGGTGTTGGACACCCCCGCGGCGCCCTCGGTGTCCTTCGGCGACGACCCGCTGCGGATGCTGCGCGCCGCGCGGTTCGTCTCCCAACTGGGCTTCACCGTCGCGCCGCGGGTGCTGGCGGCGATCGAAGAAATGGCCCCGCAACTGGCCCGCATCAGTGCCGAACGGGTAGCCGCCGAGCTGGACAAGCTGCTGCTGGGCGACGACCCGGTGGCCGGTATCGACCTGCTGGTGCAGACCGGCATGGGTGAGGTGGTGCTTCCCGAGATCGGCGGCATGCGGATGGCCATCGACGAACACCACCAGCACAAGGACGTCTATCAGCATTCGTTGACCGTGCTGCGCCAAGCGATCGGGCTGGAAGGCCCACCCCCGGAAGGCGGCCCGGACCTGGTGCTGCGTTGGGCCGCGCTGCTGCACGACATCGGCAAACCGGCTACCCGGCGGCATGAGCCGGACGGCGGCGTGAGCTTCCACCACCACGAGGTGGTCGGAGCCAAGATGGCCCGCAAACGGATGCGGGCGCTGAAGTACTCCAAGCAGATGGTCGACGAGGTATCGCAGCTGGTCTATCTGCATCTGCGGTTCCACGGGTACGGCGACGGGAAGTGGACCGACTCGGCGGTGCGCCGCTACGTGACCGACGCGGGGCCACTGCTGCCGCGGCTGCACAAGCTGGTGCGTGCCGACTGCACTACCCGCAACAAACGTCGGGCCGCACGGCTGCAGGCCGCCTATGACCGGTTGGAGGCCCGCATCGCCGAGCTTGCCGCCAAGGAGGATCTGGCCCGGGTGCGGCCCGATCTGGACGGCAACCAGATCATGGAGCTGCTGGGCATCCCGGCGGGCCCGCAAGTCGGCGAAGCGTGGCGCTATCTCAAAGAGTTGCGGCTGGACCGAGGGCCGCTGACCAACGAGGAAGCGACCGCGGAGCTGTTGGCCTGGTGGAAATCGCGGGGTGATGTGCGCTGACGCCGTTAGCGGGGAACCTTCGCGGCGATGGCATTGAGAATTTCGACGCCCTGATTGTCGAGCCCGACTTGGCAGGCCAATACGTCGATGACGACATTGCTGCGCGCGGTCAGCGCATGCTGGCAGACCGCCATCTGGTGTTCCTGCGCGAAGTGCGTCAACGACACGGTGCCGCCGGCGTTGTTCAGAATGCCGAACGTCCAATGAGTCGCTTCCGTCGCGCCCCCGGGGTTGGGGTTTTCGGTGATCGTCTTGCCGGCGCAGCCAGCCCATTGGGTGGCCTGGTCGGTGACGAACTTGTGGGCGGTGTTCGCGTCCGGCAGGGTCACGATCGCCTGGATGACGGAGACGAGTTCGTTGTCGAGATTGTTCAGCACCTGGATGGTTGAGCCGGTCGGTGTGGTGCCCGCGTATGAGATGGCCAGACCGGGTTGCCAGGCACCCAGGCAGTCGGGCTGGGCGAAGTCCCCCGGGGTGCGACTCAGGGTATTGATCGACTTTTCCAGCGTGACGTCGGTGACACCCATGATGGCCGCGACCTGGTCGTGCGGCAGCAACAGCTGCGGTATCGCCGAGGGGGGCACCGCTCCGGCCGATGGATTGGCGGTAGTCGACGGCGCCGGCTTCCGTGGATGCGAATGGCCGGTCCAATACACGACGGCAACGCCCGTGCCGGCGGCGACCGCGAGGACTGCCAGTATTGTGGCGATGCGCCGGCCCCGCCGGCGCTTGCGCGGCGCGGGCGGAATAAATCCTTGCGGCGGATAGATGCCCGGTGGCGGGGGTGCGCCGACCCCCCCGGGGGGACCGCCGAAGGGCGGGACCGGCTGCGCACCACTGGGCGTGGTCGGCGGGAGATACGGGCTGACCCGAGCGCTAGGTACGGGTTGCCACAAAGCCGTCGTCGGCACGGTGGCGTCGCTGAGGGCATCGGCCGCGGCCACGGCCAGGTCACGCGAACTGGCGAACCGATGCGCGGGGTCCTTCGCCAAGGCTCTGGCGATGACGTCGTCCATGCGCGCCGACAACCCGGTGGTCCGCTGGGTGACCCTGGGCGGTGGCGCCGCGAGGTGAGCGGCGAC
Source organism: Mycobacterium sp. NGS41 (assembly GCF_059812725.1). Classification (NCBI taxonomy): domain Bacteria; kingdom Bacillati; phylum Actinomycetota; class Actinomycetes; order Mycobacteriales; family Mycobacteriaceae; genus Mycobacterium; species Mycobacterium sp. NGS41. The sequence goes on along the minus strand of NZ_JCALDF010000025.1, from coordinate 6,210 downwards.
CACCGCACCCGGCCCGCCGTTGCCCGCCGGGAACGGCGGCTCCCCGGTCAGCAGCCGAAACAGTGTGCAGCCCAACGAGTAAAGGTCGGCCCGGTGGTCGAAGGGCTGCCCGGCGAGCACTTCGGGGGCGGCATAGGACACGGTCGCCACGAACGAACCGGTTGCCGTCAGCCCCACGTCACCGAGTGCGCGTGCGATTCCGAAGTCGCCCAGCAGCACCCGCTCGTCGGGCCCGACGGGCCCGGACAGCATGAAGTTGGCCGGCTTGACATCGCGGTGCACCACCCCGCGCTGGTGGGCGTAGTCGAGCGCCTTGCCGACCTCGCCGATGATGTGCACCGCGCGGGCGGGGGTCATCGTTCCCGCCCGCAACGCGGCGTCGGCGTCGCTGCCGTCGACGAAGCGCATGGCGATCCACAACTGTCCCTCGAATTCGCCGCGCCGGTACACCAACACGATGTTGGGGTGATCCAGGGCCGCCGCAACGTCGGCCTCCCGGACGAACCGTGCCCGAAAGTCGTTGTCTCGCGACAGTTCTGGGCTGAGCACCTTGAGCGCGTCGCTGCGTGACAGCTCAGGGTTGCGCACCAGATATACAGTGCCCATACCGCCGGCACCCAGCACACGCTCGATTCTGTAACCGGCGAAAACCGAACCTGTACTTAACATTTCGGCAGCCGTCCAATGCCATACCCGCGTGTTCTCACTTAGGCACCCTGGCGGCGATGGCATTCAGGATGCCGACGCCCGGCGCGGTGGTGTTGATGCGGCAGCCCATGACGTCGACGACGACGTTGTTGCGGGCAGTCAGCGCGCGCTGGCACATCATGTAGCGCTGGGTTTCGGGGACATGTGTGATGGACAACGTGCCGCCGGTATTGGTCATCGGACCGAAGACCCAGCGCATCGGCTGGTTGGGGTCCACCTGATCGGTGATGGTTCGGCCCGCGCACGCCGCGAACTGCGGCACCTGGTCGGCGAGGGCCTTCTGCGCAAGGTCCGTAGTGGGGAAAGCCATGACCGTCTGGATGGCCGTGGCGGCGTCCTTGGAAAACAGCTGCGATCGCACTCCCATGGGCTTGCCGACGCGGAACGCCCGGTCGAATCCCGGCAGCCAGGCGGCCGCGCAATCGGGGTCACTGATCTTGACGGGATCGGGCAACAGGTAGTCCACCGCATTGGTCAACTGCATATCGGGGATGGCCATGATTGCACTGATCTGGTCCGGGGACAGCAGCAGCCGTGCCAACCCGGTCACGGGTACCGGGCCCGCCGGCGCGGCGCTGGTCGACGGCGCCGGCTGGCTACTCGACGGTGGTGGGGCTGCAGTCGGGTGTTGCGGATTAGCGGGTCTGTTCAGGACCACGGCCGTGATCGCGGCCGCGGCGACGACGGCGAGGACCGCGGCTGCCGCGGCGATCCGCCGGCCCCGACGCCGCCTGGGTGGGGGCGGATACACGCCCCGCGGGTAGTAGCCGGGCGGAAATCCGTAGCCCGGCGGGGGATAGGCCGGTGGTTGCGCTGGCTGAACCGGCGGCGGGTAATAGCCCTGCGGCGCGGTCGCGGCGACCGTGGGAGGAGGCGCCTGGACCGACGGGCTCGGCGGCGCCCCGACCGGCGACATCGGACCGGAATGCCAGACGGCTGTCGTCGACACCGCGGCGTCGCCGAGTGCGTCGGCGGCCGCCGCGGCCAGCTCGCGGGCCGAACCGAAGCGGGACGCGGGGTCTTTGGCCATCGCGGTCGCGATGACGTCGTCCATCCGCGCTGGTAGTCCCGGCACCCGGTCGCTGACTTTCGGCGGCGGCGTCTGCAGGTGGGCCGCTATCACCGCGGCCGGCCCGTCTACGCCCGCGAACGGCGCCTGACCCGTCAGCAACCGAAAAAGGCTGCAGCCCAACGAATAGATGTCGGCCCGGTGATCGAAGCGTTGTCCGGCCAGCACCTCCGGGGCGGCGTAGGACATGGTCGCCACGAACGAGCCGGTGGCGGTCAGTCCTGCATCGCCGAGTGCGCGCGCGATCCCGAAGTCGCCCAGCATGACTCGCTCGTCGGGCCCGATCGGGCCGGACAGTAGGAAGTTCGCCGGCTTGACATCGCGGTGCACCACACCGAGCTCATGGGCGTAATCGAGCGCCTTGGCGACGTGTCCGATGATGTGCACTGCGCGCACCGGGTTCATCGTTCCCGCCCGCAACGCCGCGTCGGCGTCACAGCCGTCGACGAACTGCATCGCGATCCACAACTGGCTGTCGAACTCACCGCGCCGGTAGACCGCCACGATGTTGGGGTGATTCAGTGCGGCGGCCACATCGGCCTCTCGGACAAAGCGCGCCCGGAAGTCGTCATCGCGCGACAACTCCGGGCCGAGCACTTTCAACGCATTGTTGCGGGGCAGGTCCGGGTCACGGACCAGATACACCGTGCCCATCCCGCCGGCGCCGAGCATCCGCTCAACTCGATAGTCGGCAAACACCGAGCCCACACTCAACATCCCGGCGCCCGGCCGCGACCCGGGCCTAGTTCCGAAGCCGGCCATTGGCCCGTCGGTGGGGCTCATTTCCGGTGCGATGCTCAATTCTGATCCGAAACTTCATTGGCACCAAGTAGACCAGCACGCCGCGGTCGTCGCGCGGGGAACCCCCGGGCGCCGCGCACCATCTAAGAACACATGGAGTACTGCATCGGCGGTGACGACGGCACCGCGTCCATCTGGAATCGTCCGTTCGATCTCGACCTCGACGACGACGGCCGCCTCGACGCGATCGGTCTGGATGTCGACGGTGACGGCAGGCACGATGACGCGCTGGCGGATTTCGACGGTGACGGTGTGGCTGATCACGCGGTCGTCGACCTCGACAACGACGGCATCCCGGAAAGTTACTTCACCGATGACGGGTCCGGGACGTGGTCGGTGGCGGTGGACCGGAGTGGCCAACTGCGCTGGTTCGGGCTCGACGGCGCCGAACACACCGGTGGTCCGCTGGTCGACTTCGACGGCACGGGCCAACTCGACGCCCGGCTAATCGACGCCGACGGTGATGGTGTGGCCGACCGGGTGCTGTGCGCCGGCGAAAACGGCGTGACCGGTTACGTCGACACCGACGGCGACGGCCGCTGGAACGTCCGGCTGACTGACAGCAACGGCGACGGCCTCGCCGACGGCGCCAGCAACCTGTAAGCGCCGCATCGGCAGATGGAGGAAAGGAGGTTGGCGGCAGGCCCCAATTGGCTACAGCACGTTTCTCACCAGCGGTTTCTATAGTGGGATGCCGCTTGGGGGTTTATCGTTCCGGCTAAGAGTTGCTGACCAATGGTAGGGAGGCGGCCTTGGAAGGCGGGACGCCGTTCGGGCGCTACCGATTGCTGGATCTGCTTGGTCGCGGCGGTATGGGCGAGGTGTGGCGGGCGTTCGACACGGTCACCGAGCGGGTCGTTGCCTTGAAGGTGCTGCCTACCGAGTTCGCTGACGACGCCCTATTCCAGGAACGTTTCCGTCGGGAGGCCAAATCCGCCGCAGCGCTCGACGAGCCGCATGTGGTGCCGATCTATGACTTCGGCGAGATCGACGGACGGCTCTTCGTGACGATGAGGTTGATCAAGGGCCGCGACCTGCAGAGCATCCTCAGCGAAGGCCGGCTCGACGCGGTGCGCGCGGCAAGAATCATCGATCAAGTCGCCTCGGCGCTGCACGCTGCACACCAGGTCAATCTGGTGCACCGAGACGTCAAGCCGTCCAACATCTTGGTCTGCGACGACGACTTCTCCTATCTGATCGACTTCGGCATTGCCCGCGCCGCCGGCCAAAGCAGCCTGACGGGCACCGCCAATGTCATCGGCACCTGGGCATACTTGGCCCCCGAACGGATCACCCGCGACCAAACCGACGCGCGCGCCGACATTTACGCCCTGGCTTGTGTGCTGTACGAGTGCCTGACCGGCAGCCAACCCTTCCCTGGAAACAGCCTGGAACAACAAATGGGCGGACACCTCAGCATGCCGCCGCCGCGCCCGTCCGAACGGAGCCCCGCGCCCGCGCAGCTGGATGCCGTTATCGCCAAGGGGATGGCCAAGAACCCCGACGACCGATACGCCACTACCCGCGAACTGGCCCGAGCCGCTTCGGCCGCCGCCACTGTCCCGGTGACCCGACCCGATCCACCGGCCCCGGCCACCCCAGGACCGGTCACGTACACCCAGCCGAATTGGCAACCGCAATACGTCGCGAACCCTCCCGTGTCGCCGGTCAGCGGGCCATCACCTACTGAGCGCACCCAGCACCGGCAGGTGCCATTTGTCCCGCCCCCATCGGGTCCGCAGCCGGCATCCATGTCGCCGCAGTTCAGTGGTCCGTCACCCGCCGGTCCCAACCAGTACCGACCGATGTTCTACGGCCCGCCCCCACCCGGCCCCAAGGCATCCCCCAAAGGCCGGGGCATTGCCCTGGTGAGCGTCGGGGTGGCGGCGGTCGTCGTGGCAGTCGTCGTAGGGATCGCCTTGTCCGGCGACGATGGCGCGAAGCCACACGCGGGCCCTGGTGGCACCCCGCCTGGCAACACCGGTCCCTTCACCGGGAACTTCACCGCAGACCTGGGCCCGGCGACCTTGTCGAATGGGGCCCCTTCGCAAGACGGTGACGTGGCGGCATTCTCGGAGACGTGGCGCCTGCGGTCGGCATGCAACGACGCCAGCTGCGTCGCCGCGGCGTCCACTGGCGGGCGGTATCCCGGGAAGGACGTGGTCTTCGACAAAGTCGGTGAGGGCTGGCTCGCCGTCACCAGTTCACGAAAACGGTGCAACAACCGCGATAACGACGAGGCGTGGAACGTGATTTCGGTGCAACCGCAGGCCGACGGGACTATGTCGGGAGAATTCACTCAAGTGATGACCAACGGGTGTTTCCTCAAGCGGACCGTAACCTTCACCAGAACCGGAGACACCGACGTCTCCCTGCTACCCGACCCAGCAAGCCTGCCGCGGCGCGTGGTGTCGCCGGCAGAAGCACTCCACGGCCACTACGACAGCGGGGTCATCTATGCCAACGGTTACGTACCGGCACCCGAGCATTTAGTCGTCCGAACCGACTGCCTACGCACTGGCGATCGATGCGTGAGCGCCTTTATCGATGCGACGAACGACACCGACCAAGTGTTCGTCTTTGAAAACGGAGCCTGGACCCGGAATACGGAGTTCGATTCCAATTGCTCATTGGGCGGCATTTCTCACGCTAAGAGCACCGCCTCGTTGCCGCTTCCACAACCGGCCCAGAACCCGATCCAGTCACTCGCCGGGCACGGTTACGCCGACCTGGCGCCCGGGTCGAAATGCCACAGTCAGGCTTACGACGAGAGCTTCACCCGCACCGGCGAGTAGTGCTGATGGCGGCGACCCGCTTCGCCCGGCTGCGCCGACCCGCACCGGCCGCTAACCCCCCGTGATGTTCCGTTTGACACGTGGTACATCCTGGTGTCCACTAACAGCCGCCTGCGCGGGCGTGAAGTGACAGCCTGCACCGGCCGGTTTACTTTTACGCAGAACCCGGCCCCGGGCGCTTAGCAAATCGAGGAGAAACACATGGCAGACGGCGGTACAACGAAGGCGTTTACTGAATTGCTGCGGACCACTCAGCAGCACGTCGAGTCCGCGCTGCAGACCGCAACAGCAATCGCAAACGAGTACCTGCACGGCCATGAGGACGTCGTGAACGTCTCGTCATGGAGCGGCCAGGCCAGCACAGCCTCGCTGGCGACAGCGGCTCAAATCCACCACGACCTCACGCAGACCATCACCGGCGGTCAGCGGCTGGCTCAAGGCCTCGGCAAGACCGCAGTGCTCTTCGAGCACCACGAAGACGACGCCGCGCACGGCATGCAGAGCCTGTTCGGAGCAGTAACGACCTAGGACCAGCCCCGGAATCCGATTCACGAACTTCATCCTTAAGGAGTAGGGACATGAGTGAGATCACGTACAACTACGCGGCCATCGGCGCTTTCTCGTCCGATACGGCTCAGCGAGCAGCTCATCTGATGGAGATCCATCAAGACATCCTTCAGCGGACCCAGGCCCTGGCCGACTATTTCTTGGGTAAGGGCGCGACGGCCTACTTCGACGCGCAGCGGCAGATGCTGGACGGGCTGGAGAACCTTGCCCAGCACATCACCCAGCACCATCAGGTGGTGAACGGCGCGATGGAAAGCGCCCAAGTCACCG
>NZ_JCALDF010000024.1:0-81349 GCF_059812725.1 Mycobacterium sp. NGS41 | reverse complement strand
GTAGATGCCCGGGGCGTCGGACGGATGCCCGCCCAGCGAAGCGGTGATCACCGCGATCGGCATCCGCGACACGTACAGGTCGGCCCGCTGCTGCGGAGTCGGTGTGCGCCATCCGCACAACCTGCTCGTCAGCAGCCGACCCGCCCGCAGCAGCGGCCGCCGGGACGTCCGGGAAACCTTCTCAACACCGGTAACACGGTGTGCAACAACAAAAGCCATGATCTTCTCCTGCCTGGTCGCCGACCGGCTCATGGCATTTCAGAACACACACTGCGCGTCTCAGGCGGGCAGTTTGGCGTTCGGGAAAGCTCAGGCAATAGCGAGAATGCCGGAACCGGGTCGGAACAAGATGGATTTCGGATGCGGACAATCGCTAGGACTCATCTCGCCCTCACCTCCTCACGGCCAAGACACACGCGGGTGTCACCACATTCACCGGCACGGAAGAGGCAACCGCCCGGCAGGTACGTTGTCGAACCCGCCGACCGTACACCCCTCTCGTCGGAGCTTCGGCACTGCACGGCGTATCTGGACCGTCGCCCAGAAGCCACTTGGGCTCAACCCTTAAGCCGGGAAGAGCTGTCCTGACCCGGGGCGTCTCTCGACGTTCGGGGTCAGTGGCCTGTATCCATGCAGACGCCTCACCTACCGAGGTGCATGCAGGTTCCATGCTCGCACCGTGACCCATTGCTCGTCAAACGCAGCAGGCAATCGGCTCGCCCGGCGTGTCGCGGCCGGCGTGTCGCTTGCCGCCACCCGGAGTTTGCCGGTGCCGGCCCGCTTAAGTGCAGGGCCTACGCTGTCAGATCGTGGCTATTACATTGCAGGACCCCAAAGTCGCGACCGCACTCGACCGGATGTATACCGAGGCGAAGAACCAGATGTCGCTGTTGCACGAGAAGCGCGACGAGCTGGGCCGTCCGATGACCGCCCAGGAACGCACCGAAGCGCTGAGCGAGTTCTACATTCCGGTGACCCCCGAAGCCGGCCGGTTGCTCTACGCGCTGGTACGCGGCACCCGCCCGACGACCGTGGTCGAATTCGGGATGTCCTTCGGCATCTCCGCCATCCACCTGGCCGCGGCGGTGCGCGACAACGGCAACGGCCGGGTGGTGACCACCGAACTCAGCGAGACCAAGATAGCTGCGGCCAAAAAGACATTCGCCGAGACCGGTCTGGACGACGTGATCACCATCCTCGACGGAGACGCACTGTCCACGCTCGCCGAGCTGGATGGGCAGGTTGATTTTGTCCTGCTGGACGGGTGGAAGGATTTGTATCTGCCGGTCCTCGAGCTGCTCGAACCGCGCCTGTCCGCAGGAGCGTTGATTGTCGCCGACAACACCAATGCCGAAGACACCCAGCCTTACCTTGATCGGGTGCGCAACCCCGACAACGGTTACGTCAGCTTCAACTTTCTGGTTCGCGACAGCGACAGCATGGAAGTCAGTTGCCGGGCAAGCGATTAGCCGCTACCTCAGCGACTCCTCGAGCCACGGCGTCAGCCATTTCACGCCCTCCTGGGTGAGGTGGACGCCGTCGCTGCGTACCTTGATGCCGTCGACCTTGGCGGTGTAAACGCCGTCCGGGCATAGCTTTTTGTTCAGGTCGATGATCTGGACATTCGGGTGATGGCTAACCGTATTGCGCAGCATGGTGTTCCACTGGTTGACGCGATCCGGTTGGTCTTCCGGATACAACCGGCCGTCCGGCTTTTCGCCACCGCGGCTGTAGGGAACCGTGGCAACCACCACTCGAACACCGGTGGAGCTAGCGATGTTCAGTGCCCGCTCCAGTTCGGCGTTGAGGTAGCCGTCGAAGGTCGGATCGCCGATGTGCGTCCATTTTCCTTCGTTGACCCGGTCTACGGTCTCCCAGCGGCCGATAATCAGCAGCGCGACGTCGGGCTGGTCCTGGTTGATCTGCGTCGACCACCTACCCGGCCAGGTGTCGCATTCCGGTCTCTGCTCCAGGGTTTGGCCGATGTACCGATACGGAGTGCCGCGCACCAGGCTGCACCCGATGACGGTGTGGTCGAGAAACGCGAATCCCGGTGTCGGCGGCAGATAGTGCATCCACGTCCACCCGATCGAATCGCCGAATACCGAAACGGTGAACGGACGCTTGGGATCCCGGGGCCGGGGCTGAGCGGGTTTCGGCGGAGACGGCGAGATGGCCGCGACGGCCGAGACACCCGGCGGCAGACCGACCTCACGTAGCCCGGTGCCCGTTCCGACTGGAACCACCATGATGGTCGCCGCGGCAGCGGAAGCCACGGTCGCCGCGGCCAGCGGCAGCAACGGCACCCGAGTCGGTCGCCAACGCCGGATGGGCTGTTCGAACACCCACCAGGACGCGGCGGCGACCGCCACTGTCGCGACGCACCGAGCGGCCAACAATGCAGATCCGGACCATCCGGTGCGTTCGCCGTTGAGCGCCAAGAAGATCGGCCAGTGCCACAGGTAGACGCCGTAGGAAATCCTGCCCAGCCCCACCAGCGGGCCCCAGGCCAAGGCGCGGGCAACGATGCCGCGTTGCTCCATCGCCACCGGGGCGATCACGAAGACGGCCGCCACGGCCACCCCGATCAGCAGGCCGTGACGGAACTCCCGTGCGCTGCCCGTTGCGTAGTGAGTCGCCGCCGCCAGACCTGCCAGGCCGAGGACCGGCAGCACCCGGGCGATCCGCCGTCCCCAGCGGGTCCGGATCAGGCACCACCCCCGGTTCAGCGACGGCCAGTCCCGTACCAGGAGAGCCGCTGCGGCGGAACCCGTGAGCAGTGCCTGCGCACGGGTATCGGTTCCGAAATAGATTCGGTCGCGAGTGGCGTCGGAGGTAAGGACGATGGCGGCCGCGGCCGACGCCAGTGCCCCCAGCGTGGCAATCAGGAAGATGGCGAACCGAACCCCGCCCACGGTGGCCCGCTGGAAATAGCGCCTGGCCCGCGCCGCCAGCAGCAGGGTCACCCCAATGATCAGGACGGGCCAGACGAAGTAGTACTGCTCCTCCACCCCGAGCGACCACGTGTGCTGCAGCGGAGAGGGCGGGGCGCCTTGGGTGAAGTAGTCCGTCTTCTGGGACACGAACCGCCAGTTCGCCATCCACAAGAACGCGGCGATCGCGTCGCCTCGCAGTCCGGCAAGCGACTGCTGCGGAAGAAGTTCGCGGGCCGCGCCCACGGTGAGGACCATCAGCACCAGTGCCGGCAGCAGCCGTCGGGCCCGGCGAATCCAGAACCCCGTCAACGCGATACGGCCGCTGCGGCCGAGTTCGTCGAGCAGCAGCGACGTGATCAAAAAGCCGCTGAGGACGAAGAAGACGTCGACGCCGATGAACCCGCCGCCGACACCAGGGATGCCGCCGTGCCCGACGAGCACCAATGCAACCGCTATCGCACGAAGGCCATCCAGTGCGGGAATGCCGTCGCGACGCTCGGCCCGATCCCAGATAGCCAGCCGACCGACTCGGCGGACCGGGGCCACCCACCGGCGGCGCCGAGCAGAAGGCGCCGGCGCGGGTTGAGTCCCGCCCGGCTCAGCGCTCGCGGTTAGCGCGCCCTGACCACTATGTTGTCCGGCGCCGTAGTTGCTGCCGATACGTCGCTGCCCCTCCTCTTGATCTCAGCCAGCCTAGGGGCGGTGAACGCGGTTTCCGCGGAGACACGCGCAGGCAAGCGAGCGAGCACCCGCGTCCGGAGTGGAGTTGAGGGCGTCCAGTGTGTACTGACTGCGTTCAGTGTGTACTGAGGGCGTTCGGTGTGCGTGTAGGGCGAGCCCGAGGCGCGGATTTCCGCCCAGACTTCACACACAAAGCGATGGATTCACGCGCTCAGCGCGGCTCAGCGGCTACGTCGGCGACGGCCAGGCCGAGCTCTTCGAGCACGTCCGCGGTATCGGCGCCCAGCTCCGGAGCGGGCCCGGCGACCCGGCCCGGTGTTCGGGAAAACCAGGTCGGCACGCCGGGGAAGCGCACCGGACCGTGGGGGGTGTCGACCGTCTGGAAAAAGCCGACGGCGTTGAGGTGCTGATCGTCGAACAACGTTGCGGGACTGGACAACGACGCGGCAGGTATCTCCAACTCGCGGAACAGCTCGAGCCATTCCTGGGTGGTTCGCTGCACCAGCGTTTCGGCCAGCAACGCGTACACCGTGTCGATTTGCCGCGCCCGCCGCTCGAGTGTTGCGTACAGATCGCTGGCCCACGGCGGCCGGACCGCGTCGATGAACGCGGTCCAGTGCTTGTCGTTGTAGATCAGGGCGGCGATGTAGCCGTCACTGGTCCGGTACGGCCGCCGGTTCGGTGCCACCGTGCGGGGATAGACTGCCGGGCCCAGTGGTGGATCGAACATGGCGCCATTGGCATGCTCGACGAGCATGAACGACGCCATCGTTTCGAACATGCCGATTTCCACCTCTTGGCCCTCACCGGTGCGCTCGCGATGGAACAGCGCCATCATCGTGGCGTAGAGCGCGGTGAGGCCGGCGACCTTGTCGGCCAATATCGTTCCGACGTAATTGGGCTCGCCGGTCAGTTGCTCTTGGACGAACGGCAACCCGCATGCGGCCTGAATCGTGTCGTCATACGCCGGCAGGTCCCCGTCGGGCCCTCGTCGGCCGTATCCGTAGCAATTCGTGTAGACGATCGCCGGATTGATGGCAGCGACCTCGTCGTAGCTGAATCCCAATCGGGCGATCGCCTTGGACCGCATCGAGTGGATGAAGATGTCGGCCTGCTCGATGAGCGCCCGCATCACGGTTTTGCCGTAATCGGACCGCAGGTCGACGGTGATGCCGCGCTTGCCGCGGTTGACGTTGACGAACACTCCGCTCATGCCGCGTGCCGGTCCCACCGAGACGTATCGGGTGTCGTCGCCTTGCGGGGGTTCGACTTTGATGACGTCGGCGCCCATATCGGCCATGATCTGGGTGCAGTAGGGCCCCATCACCATCGCGGTGAGGTCGACGACACGCACACCCGAAAGCGGGCCTGAGACAGGCCCTGAGCTAACCATGATGGGCTTCTTGCCGGCCGGCCGCTGCCGCGATCTCGAAGCTGTACCGGATGTGGTCGGCGTGACCGTCGGGCACGACCGGAAAGACCACTGGCTCAGCGAGATAACGGATGGCGTCGATCTGTGCGGCCACGTCTTCGATAGACCACGACGGACGATGCACGCCCGGTGTCTCGACCACCATGGCTCTGGCCACCCGGCCGGCGATGGCCACCAACATCTCACCGTTGACCGGGCACGTTTCGTGAGCCAGCAATCCCACCGCCGGCGCGACCAGCTCGGTGCCCATCGGCGGATATGCCGAGATATCAAGGCCATCAGCCATTCTCGTGACAGCTGACGGAACGATGACGTTGCAGAGCACATTGTCGCCGGCGCCCTCGAGTGCGGCGACGTTGGACAGCCCAATCAAGCCCGCCTTAGCGGCGGCATAGTTGGCGACACCGTGGTTGCCGTACAGACCGCCGATCGACGACGTCAAGACGATGCGGCCGTACTGCGCGTCGCACATCAGCGGGAACGCGGGCCGCACCACATGGAAGGCGCCCCGCAGATGCACATCGATGACGGCGTCGAAGTCCTGGTAGCTCATGTCTTTCAAAGAGCCCCGACGGACGGTGCCGGCATTGTGGATGAGGATGTCGATGCGCCCGTAGTGGTCGAGTGCGGTCTGGATGATCGCCTGTCCGCCCGCGGCCGTGGCCACCGAGTCGACAGATGCCGCCGCCTGGCCACCGGCGGCCCGGATCTCGGCCACCACGTCGTGCGCGGGAGTGCCGTCGGTGCCGTCCCCGGTCAGGGTGCCACCGGTATCGTTGACCACGACTTTGGCTCCCCTGGAAGCCAATAGCAGCGCGTAAGCGCGGCCCAGTCCCCGGCCGGCGCCGGTCACCACGGCGACGCGATCGTCGAATCTGAGCTCAGCCATCACGATTCCAGCACTAGACCGTCCAGGTCGCCCTTGCCGCGCCATGCGGCCAGCAGGTCGCCGAAGACATAGAACCCAGGCCCGTAGGGCTCGCCGAGGTGTGAGCGGATGCCCTCGCCGTCAGTCGCTCCGGTGCCGCCGCCCTCGTTGTTGTAATAGCCTGGCGTGCATTCCAAGTCGAACTGGCTGTTGTCGATCGCGGTCTCCCGGATGGTCCTGCACCACTCGTCCTGCGCCTCTTGGCTGGGCTCCACCGTCTGCGCGCCGCGTGCCAGAGCTTCGGAGATGATGTAGGCGATGTGCTCGCCCTGTAGCTCATAGTTGGCGGCGATGTTCGCCGAGATACCCACCTGCGTGAAGCCGGTGAAGAACTGGTTGGGAAATCCGCGGCTGGTAAACCCGTGAAATGTCTGGTAGCCGTTGCGCCAATAGTCGAAGAGCGACAGCCCGTCGCGCCCTTCGACAGCGTCGATGGAATAGCGGCGGCTGATTTCCGTCGTGATTTCGAATCCGCTGGCGTAGATGATGCAGTCGAGTTCGTACTCGACGCCATTGGCGACCAACCCCTTTTCGGTAGCTCGCTCAACGCCTTTCGCTGAAGACACGTCGACCAGCGTCACGTTGGGACGGTTGAACGTCTGCAGATAGTCGTCGTTGGTACAGGGTCTCTTGCAGAGGAAGCGGTAGTAGGGCTTGAGCGCTTCGGCGGTGCTCGGGTCATCGACGATGGCCTCGACGCGGCGCCGGAGGCGCTCCATGACCCGGTAGTCTTCCTCCTCACGGATGGCCATGAATTGCTCTGGGCTCATCGCGGCCGGATCCGGAAGCGCAAGAACCCGCGCGGCGGTGTTGCGTCCCAGTTCCGTCCAGAAGTCGCAGACGTAGTCGGGCTGGCCGAGCGCCATCCCTTCGAAAGTCCAGGCGTGGAAGTTGCGCTGCCGCTCCTTCTGCCAGCCCGGTTTCAACGAGTTCGCCCACTCCGGGTCGGTCGGCGTGTTGTTGCGCGGGCCCACCGACGAAGGTGTGCGCTGAAAAACGTAGAGGTGCTTGGCATGCCGCCCGAGGAACGGAACGATCTGGACCGCGGTCGCGCCGGTTCCCACCACCGCGACCCGCTTGTCGGCCAGCCCGTCCAGGCCGCCGTTGCTGTTCCCACCGGTGTATTCATAGTCCCAGCGTGACGAGTGGAAGCTGTGTCCTTTGAAGTCCTTGATCCCGGGAATGCCGGGCAGCTTCGGCCGGTGGAACGGGCCCGACGCCATGACCACGAAGCGGGCCCGGATGTCGTCGTCGCGGTTGGTGCTGACTCGCCAGCGCTTGATCGACTCGTCCCACTGCAGCGCGCGCACCTGGGTGGAGAAGATGGCGGAATCGTAGAGGCCGAAATGCTTTCCGATGCGCCGGCAATGCTCGTAGATCTCGGTGCCGTCGGCGAACTTCTTGCTCGGGATGTAGTTCAGCTCTTCGAGTAGCGGTATGTAGCAGTAGGATTCGTTGTCGCACTGCAGGCCCGGGTACCGGTTCCAGTACCAGACGCCGCCGAAATCGCCGCCCAGCTCGATGATGCGGACATCGTCGACACCGGCCTTCTTCAGGTACGCGCCGCACAGCAGACCCCCGAAACCACCGCCGAGGACCGCGACGTCGATGTCCGCCGATATCGGGTCGCGGACCAGTGGTGGTGTATGCGGGTCGGTTTCGTAGTATCCCGCGAAGTCGTCGGTGAGCTCGATGTACTGCTTGGACCCCTCTGGGCGCAGCCGCTTTTCGCGCTCCCGACGGTACTTTTCGCGCAGCCCGTCCAGATCGATGTCGTCCGGCGTATGGGTCGGCGGGCACTCAGAAATATTGGTCATGCCAGCGCGTTTTCCGGAAGCGCCGCAGGGTGCAGCGGCGCCTCCATCTTGTGCACGGCGGGCAGCACCTCTTTCGCGAACAACTCGGTACTGGCCATCGCCTCCGAATACGGCATGGTGCCGAACTGCGGGACGATCGTCAGCTCGCAGAACGAACAGGCCTGCTGGGCCGCGGCGATCCGGTTGAAGATCTCTTCTGGTGTGCCGATCAGCAGATTCGACGCGTGGTAGCCGGGCGTCTTGGGCGGTCCGCCTTTAGCGTCGCCGGTTACCGACGAGGCCAGGACCGCGGTCGCGCTGGCTTCGCGCGCCGCATAGGCTTCATATCCTTTGACGCCCTTGAAGTTCGAGGCATCGGCGAAGCCGTAGTGCACGGTGACGTCGCGGTTAGCGGTCCAGATCCATTCCTCGGATTTGGCAGGGTCATCGGTGGTGCAGTACATGAACATCACGTTCTTCGGCTGGCAGGGCGGCAGGCCTTCTTCCTTTCGGAAGATGTTCACCTTGTGCACTTCTCGCCCGGCATCCTCGATCGGCTTGTTCCCCACGAAGAGCGGAACCATCCCGCGCCGCGCCAGAATCTCCAGCGACTCGGCGGTCGACGACGAGCTGTAGATGCGTGAAAAGAGGTCGCTGCTCAAAGGCTCGGGACGAAGCGACATTTCGGGAACGGTGAATATCTCTCCTTCGTAGGAGAACCGTTCTCCGGACAGCGCCAGCTGCAGGATGTCGAGGGTTTCGTTGAACCGTTGCCTGCTTTCCTCGCGGGGTACGCCGACGGCGTCGAATTCTCCCTTGGAGACTCCGCGGCCGATTCCGATTGTCGTGTATCGGCCGTTGGAGAGGATGTCGAGATAGGCAATCTGGTGTGCCAGCCGGACCGGATGCCACCATGGCGCGACGACGACGAAGGTGCCAAGGCCCACACGCTCGGTACGTCCGGCAAAATAGCTCAACGCCTGAATCGGGTTGGGCGTCATGCCATATGGGGTGCCGCAGTGCTCCGGCATCCAGATGCCGTCGAAACCGAGCGGTTCGGCCAGATCGGCAATCGCGAGCGTGGCCTGGACGCATTCCCAGTCCGCCGTCGCGGGTGGGTGGCTGAAATCCCCCGCCAGCACGCGTTCCCAGTCGTGCGAATTGTGCGATCCGAACCCAAGATTGACTTTCATCGATCCATCACTCTTCCTATTTCAGTGCTTAGCTCTCTAGGTGTACCGGTGTCCATGTATCGGGCGAGGTTGCGGTGCAGGTTGGCGGTGGCGCGCTCCATGTACGGGTTGGGCTTCGGGCCGCGGAAGCCCAGCGATTTCATGCCCTGCTGGACGGCGGCCATGTTGGAGAAGTCCTGCGGCAGCACGCTGCGCCAGTTCGGGTCGTCGGGCGGAGCGTATACCCATTCGGTCTGCGGCTCTTCGCCTTTCGGATACAGTTCGTAGCACGACGCTTCGAAGACGCACTTGTCCGGGTCGTAGCCGTAGGGCCGGGCGCTGTAGCACAGGGCGGTGGTCAGGCCTTGCCCGATCTGGAAATTCGGGAAGATCTGCCACGCGGTCCCGCTCTCCGCCAAGTGTTCGGGATCGATCGTCGGCCAGATCACGCCCCGCGCAGCGTCATCGCGCCGCGCCGCCGACAGCCAGTGATTGAGCACCTGATCGGAGGGGGCACCCTCGGGCAGCTCCTCGACAAGGCGCAGCGCCGCGTCCACCAGCGTCTTGGTAGTGGTGGCGTTCGTTTCCTCCAACGTGTAGAGCTGCATCTCGGCGGTCGAGACCCGCGGGTCCTCGCCGGTGCCGAGCCGGATCTTCGATTTGGTTTCCTCCAGATCTTTGGGCGCGTCGTAGCCGATGTTGCTGTGCTTGCCGCGCGCGGCCGCCCAGCCGCGAAAGTTGCCGAATTTGTTGAACTGCGGATGCGTGGTGGCGACGTGGTATGTCTCGTTGAAGGCCTCCATTGCGACCTTCCAGTTGCACTCGAAATGCAGCCACTTCCGCCATTTGCAGCGCATGTCAGCCAGATTGAACGGGTCGAGCATGGTGGCGGCGGGTTCGAGGTAGTCGCGTAACGGCTCGGCCGCGGGATCCATGTTGATCCAGATCCAGCCGCCCCAGGTGTCGACGTTGACCACCGACAAATGGGTGTTCTCCGGTGTCAGCGCGCCCTGCCAGTCCGGTTCCTCGGGTATGTGGATGCAATTGCCGTCCTGGTCATACGTCCAGCCGTGAAAGCCGCAGACGAACGACTTCTTATGTCCGCAAGCACTTTTCGCTCCCGCAGGGATGTCCACCAGACGACGGCCACGATGCATGCAGACGTTGTGGTACGCCTTGAGCGTGTCGGGCCCGGTGCGCACCACCACGACGGAGTCGTCGAGAATGTCGTAGGTGAGGAAGCTACCCGCCTTCGGCAGATCTTCGACCCGCCCGACCTGCTGCCACACCTTGCGCCACAACTTGTCCCGCTCGGCGCGGGCGTACTCCGGCGAAATGTAGGCGTCGACACCGATCGTCACCGGTGCGGTCAGTTCGTCAGTGTCGTTTTCCGGCAAGTCCATTGCATCTCCTTTCTCGTCTCGCGCCGCTCAGGCCTTTTCCCAACTCTTTATCGCCGCTCGGAAAGACTCGTCTTTGAGGAACAGCGAGGTGTTGTCGCCGCCCAGGTGTGTCCATCGCAGGTTCACGCCACCGTCCACCAGCAGGGTCTGCCCGGTGATGTAGCTCGACAGGTCGGAGAGCAAAAACAGTATGGTGCCCGCGATTTCGTCGGGGCGGCCGCGTCGTCCCATTGCGATGGCACGGCGGTCACGTTCCAGGTCGTCGTCCACGTACGTGCGCGACGCCGGGGTCTCGGTAACCCCGGGTGCCACTGCGTTGACCCGTATCGCGCCACCGTCGTCGCCGGCGGCCAGTTCGAGCGCCATGGTCCGGGTCGCCGCCGCGATCGCGGCCTTCGCTGTGCCGTAGGCGATGTGGAATGGCGCGGTGTTCATCCCACTGATCGACGAGATCGAAACGATTGAACCCGGCTTATTGCGACTCTTCAGCTCGGCGGCCATGGCCTGGCTCATGAAGAACATCGTCTCCAGATTCCGGGTAAACAGCTCGCGCCAATCGCTGCGCGTCACCCGGGTCGACGGCATCCAGGTCGACGGGTCCGCGCCGCCCGCGACGTTGACCAAGCCGTACAGGTCGCCGTCGGCGCTCCGCGCTGCGGCCAGGGCGGCGCTGACGCCGACGTCGGTGGAAACGTCGGCCATGACTGGCACGACCGTGAGGCCATCGTTGAGCAGGGGGCCGAGATGCTGGTCGAGGTTGTCCTGATTGCGGCTCACCGCGACCACGGTCGCTCCGGCCTGGGCAACCACGCGTGTGACAGTGGTACCGATGCCACCGCCCGCGGCACCGGCGACCACGACAGTGCGGCCTTGGAGACTCAGGCGGTGGCTCAGCGGTTCTGGACTCATTCAGCTAATTGTCCGGACAAGATAACGGCATGCAGTCATTAGAGAGCATGATTCTCTCTGGGCAGCGCGCACGTCAAGGCCTAACCTCAAACTCCGCGCCAACTATTGTCTGGACTATTGGTTGATTGCTATCGTGCGACCGGTGACAGCCGGATCCTCCCTGCACAGTGTCGGCTCTCCAGCCCGCTACCAGACCGCCCGCCCGCCCGGCGTCGCGGACGGCTGGAGCCTGCAACGCCTCACGGCGCCCAGCCGGCTCTTCGGCGCCAACGGCCTGCGCACGGGTCCGGACGGGCGGGTTTACATCGCGCAGGTGACCGGCAGTCAGATCAGCGCGCTCGATGTCGCGACCGGCCGGCTCGAGACCATCAGCGCCAAGGGCGGCGACATCGTCGCACCCGACGACGTGGCCTTCGATCCGACCGGCAACCTCTACGCCACCGAGGTCATGGACGGCCGGGTGAGTGTGCGGGATGCTGCGGGCCGCACCCGAGTACTGCGCGACGACGTACCGGCCGCCAACGGCATCACCGTGCACCGAGGCCGGTTGTTCATCGGGGAGTGCCGGGAGGGGGGCCGCCTGCTCGAGCTGGACCTGGACGGCGGCGAGCCGCGGGTGTTGCTGGAGAGCGCGCCTTCCCCCAACGCCATGGAGGTCGGACCGGACGGCTTGTTGTACTTCCCGCTGATGGGGGCTAACGAGATCTGGCGCATCGACCCCGAAGGTGGTGCGCCACAGCGTGTTGCCGGCGACCTCGGTGTGCCGGACGCGGTGAAGTTCGATTCCAGCGGATGCATCGTTTCCACCCAGGTGCACAGCGGTCAGGTGCTGCGCATCGATCCGCGCAGCGGCGAACGCAGCGTCCTGGCGAACCTGAATCCCGGCCTGGACAACCTGACTTTCGTGGGTGATCGGCTGTTCGTCTCCAATTTCACCGGCGAAATCACCGAAATCCTCGGCGGCGGCGAAACCCGGACGGTGCTGCCGGGCGGTCTGAACTGGCCGCTGGACCTGACGGTCGGCGTCGACGGGAACCTCTATATCGCCGACGGAACCTACTTCTACGCGTCGTCACCCACCGGACCCTCCACATTGCGGACCGTCGGAATGCTGTTCAGCCCAGGGTATCCGGGATTCCTGCGTGGGGTCGCCAGCACGGGCGCCGGCGAGTTCGTGGTCACCACCTCCAACGGACAGGTGGCACGCTATCGGCCGGATAGCAACGAAAGCGAGGTGCTGGCAGACGGTTTCGATCAACTCTACGGAGTGGCGGTCGATTCAGGCGGGACGGTGCTGGCAGCCGAACTCGGCGCGGGACGCGTGCTGTCCATCCAGCCCGGCGGCGTCGAGGTACTGGCATCCGGCCTCAGCGAGCCTAAGGGCGTGGCGATCGCCCCCGACGGGGCTTGCCTGGTCTCTGAAGCGGGTGCCGGCCGGGTGGCCAAGTTAGACGGCACCGGTCCGATTTTGGACGGATTACAGTGTCCCCAAGGCATTGTCGTGCTCGAGAATCAGGTGTTTGTCGTCGATGCCGGCGCCAAAGAGCTCATCGCATTCGACCTGGGCACCCGGACCCGGCGCACCATCGCATCGGCGCTACCGGTGGGCGCCCCGCCCGGCGTCGTGCCCAAGCCGCTGCTCAGCATGCCGCCGTTCTCCGGCCCGCAGGGGCCATTCGCGGGGATTACCGCCGGGCCGGACGGCACCCTGTACGTCTCCGCAGACGCCGAGGGCAGCGTGCTGGCGTTGCGACGGGAATCGTGAAGGGCCGCAAGTAGATGCCTGATGCAGCGAACACCCGAGTCGTCGACCATCGCTATCTCCAGGTCGCGCGCACACTGCGTAAAGAGATAGTCGACGGGGTGTACCCGGTGGGCTCGCAATTGCCGACCGAACACGAGCTCTGCGAGCGGTTTGCGGTCAGCCGCTACACCATTCGGGAAGCGCTGCGGCGGCTGCGTGAAGACAATCTGGTGTCGTCGCGTCCGCGTACCGGAACCCTCGTCGTGCCACGGCCGTCGTCGGATTCTTATGTCCAGCACGTCATGTCGATCAACGATCTGGTGGCGTTTGCGACCGGTGCACGATTCGCGATCGAGTCCATCGCCATGGTCACGATCGACGACGAGTTGGCAGAGCGGACCGGCCTGAAAGGCGGCGAACAGTGGCTGACCGTGCGGGGCTTTCGGCGGGCCGACACCGCTGAGACTTCCGGGCGGGTGCTGTGCCGCACGGAGTACTACATCAACCGCGCGTTCGCGGCGGTCGGCCGACTGCTGCAGCGTCACGAGGGTGCAGTCTTCCCGCTGATCGAAGATCTTTTTGGCCTGAGTATCGTTGAGGTTCATCAGGAAATCGCCGCGGTACTCATCTCGCCGGCGCTGGCCGACGGGCTCGAAGTCGAGTCCGGAGCGGCAGCGCTGCAGGTACGACGTACCTATACGACATCTGACGGACAGGTCGCCCAGGTCACCATCAACACCCATCCGGCGTCCCGCTTCCGGCACTCGATGACAATGCGGCGGATCAAGGGCTAATCGGCGCCGTTGCCATGTCAACACCTCACAATCGAAAGCTGATCGGCGGACGACAGGTTCGTTGGAGCGACGAACGCGCGGCCAATGCCTATGCGCGGGGATGGTGGGTGCATTCCACGCTGGCTGATTCGTTGCGCGAGGCCGCGCAGCGCACTCCGCGGCGGGTGGCGCTGGTAGACGGCGATCTGCGGTTGGACTGTCAGGATCTCTACGAGCGGGCTACGTCGCTGGCGCATGCACTGCACACGCGGATTTCTCCGGGCAGCGTGGTGTCGTTCATGTTGCCCAACTGGCATGAGGCCGCGATCATCTATCTGGGCGTGACACTTGCCGGAATGGTGGCCAATCCGATCCTGCCGTCCATGCGGGACCGGGAGCTGCGTTTCATCCTCGAAGACGCCGATAGCCGCATGGTGTTTGTCCCATCGAGTTTCGGCAATCACGACTACACCGCGATGCTTCATCGGGTGACCGCGCAGATGGAGTCGCCGCCGGACGTCGTGGTGGTGCGCGGCGATCCCGATGCGGACGACGTCGGGCTGGAATCGTTGCTCGCACCGCAATCCGTCACTCGAGAGCTGCCCGCGTTGACTCCCGACGCCGTGCGCATGATTCTCTACACTTCCGGGACCACGGGACGCCCGAAAGGTGTGCTGCACACTCATAACTCGATCCACGCGCTGATCTGCCAGATCCGTGATCACTGGCTCGTCGAGCCGGGTGACGGGTTCTTGGTCGCGTCGCCGATCGCTCATATCGGTGGATCGATCTATGCGTTCGAATGCCCGTTGCTGCTGGACGCGACGGCGGTGTTGATGGATCGCTGGAATGCCGAGGAAGCGGTGCGGCTCATGCGGTCCGAACGGTGTACCCATATGGCGGGCGCGACGCCGTTCCTGGAACAGATGCTGGCGGCCGCTCAGCGTGCCGATACCCGGCTGCCGGATCTGAAGCTGTTCATCTGTGGCGGCGCCGCCGTGTCGCCGTCGTTGATACGCAGCGCGGCAGCGTATTTCGAGCCGACGATCGTCACCCGCGTGTACGGGTCGACGGAGGTGCCGGTCACCACGATCGGTGCACCTCAGCACGCCGACCACGCCGCCGACACCGATGGCCGGGTCGGGTTTGCCGACGTGAAGCTGGTTTCTGGGGAAATCCGTGCGTGCGGGCCGCAAATGCTGGTCGGCTACCAGCACCCCGAAGACGAGGCCGAATCGTTCGACGCCGAGGGATATTTCCGTACCGGCGATCTCGCGCGCTGGGTCGACGATGAGTACCTCGTGGTCACCGGACGCGCCAAAGACATCATCATCCGCAATGGCGAGAACATTTCACCCAAGGAAGTCGAGGACGTCCTGGCCGGTCACCCCGGCATCGCCGAGATCGCCATTGTCGGCCTGCCCGATGACCGAACCGGAGAGCGCGCCTGCGCCGTCGTCGTGCCGACGACCGCGCCTGGCCCAGACGTCGCCAGCGTGCGAGCATTTCTGGAGGCTTCGGGCGTTGCCCGGTTTAAAGTGCCTGAGCAGGTGGTTATCTGGGACGTCCTACCGAAAAACGACGCGGGAAAGATTCTCAAGCATCAGATCAAGGCGACGCTCATGGAGGCAGGCCAGTAACATGCAGGTAGCGATCGTTACCGGGGCAAGCGGCGGGATCGGAACCGGTTGTGCGACAAAGCTCGTCGAGGCGGGCATGGCGGTGCTGGCGACCGGTCGAAGTCAGCACAAGCTCGCCCAATTGGCGGACGGCGTCGGCAATCCGGACAGCGTGGCGACGCTCGCTGTGGACCTCACCGACAACGACGCGCCCAGGCGGATCACCGACCTCGCCGTCGACCGGTGGGGGCACGTCGACTTCCTGATCAACGCGGCCGGAGTAGGCAGTCCCCAGCCCATACATGAGACCGACGACGAATCACTGGATCATTTCCTGAATTTGATGCTGCGCGCACCCTTCCGGCTGATTCGCGAGGTGCTGCCGCACATGCGACCCGGCTCGGCCATCATCAACGTCACGTCGACCTTCGCTGTCGTGGGCGGTCTTCGCGGCGGGGCTTACTCGGCAGCCAAAGGCGGACTGACCGCACTCACCACCCATATCGCCTGCCAATACGGAGCATCCGGAATACGCTGCAACGCAGTCGCTCCCGGGGTGGTTCAGACACCGATGACCGAACATCGGTTGGCCGACGCAAGGTTTCGCCGGATCAATACCGAGATGACGCCGCATCAGCGGCTGGGCACGGTCGAGGACGTCGCGAGCACCGTGGCGTTCTTGTGCTCCCCCGGCGGGTCTTTCATCAACGGCCAGACCATCGTCGTCGACGGCGGCTGGAGCTCCACCAAGTATCTGTCCGAGTTGGCGCTGACGTCGGAGTGGAAGCCAGCCGAATAGATGCTCAGTTCGTCCGCGAGGGCAGCGCGGCGGCGAACAAAGAGACACCCGCGACCAGCACCGTCAACCGGTCTCGAAGTGACGCCGGATGCCGGCCAGCATCGCGACATGGGCTTTCACCGCCTCACGGGTGGTGAAACCCGCCAACGGCCGGGGCGCGGCTATCCGTATGCGTTCGGTGACGCAAGTACCGTCGCCGATCGGCTCGAAGCTCACCGTGCCACGCAGGCGCACCCCGGGGGACTGGTCGGCCTCGGTCAGCACGTCGCCGTCGGCGGGAACCTGCAGCCGCGCCTGATAGGCGGTCCGGATAGTGAACGGCCCCAGTGGAATTCGATCGACCACCCGATACGTCTGTAAGTAACCGCCGTCGGGGCTTTCGCTACGCGACACCACTTCCACCGACACGATCAGCGGGTGCACGAGCTTAATGTTGTCCAGGTCTACGTAGAAATCGCGAACCTCGCGCGGCGGCCCCGGCACCTGTTCGGACAACGTCCGCTCGGCATGCGCAATCCACCAGCTCATGCCGACCCGAGCTTGATGTAGCCACCGAACTCGGCAAGAAGAACGCCTGTGCGCCACCAAACGAGCCCGACGAACACGGCTAAGAGAGCTATCGTCACCCCAGCCTGAACCAAGTTCCGGCTGGCCCTGGGCGCATAAACGTAGGCAGCAGCGACCAGGGCGCCGGTGACCAGCCCGCCGATGTGCCCTTGCCAGCTGATCTGATGCGAACTGATGGCCGGGACCACGAAGGTGAAGACCAGGTTGACGACGATGACGGCGACGATCCCGCGGACGTCGAGCTCTAGTCGCCTTGCCACCACGAAAATTGCGCCGAAAAGGCCGAACACCGCGCCGGACGCGCCAGCGGTTGCCGAGTTGAGCGGCGAAAGCAGGTAGACCAGCACCGAACCGCCCAGCGCGCTCAGCGCGTACAGCGCGCCGTACCGCAGCCGCCCCAGCCACATCTCCAGCGGCGGACCGACCACAAACAGCGCCCACATGTTGAACAGCAGATGCATCGTGCCGTAGTGCAGGAACGCCGAAGTCACCAGACGGTACAGCTGCCCATCGGCGACGGCCGGCGGCCACAGGGCGAGCCGCTTTTCCAGATCCTGCGACGACAACTGAAGGATGAAAACCGTGACGTTCAGGGCGATCAACACATACGTGACCACCCGGGTGGCCGACCGCTCCCGCCCGCCGAACCGCGTCCGCGGCTGGCGAATGGTCTTGGCCCCTTCGCGGACGCACTCCACGCACTGGTGGCCGACTGCGGCGCTACGCATGCAGTCCGAGCAGATGGGCCGTTCGCAGCGGGTGCAGCGCACGTACGTCGGGCGGCCGGGATGCCGATAACAGCTCGCTGACTCCGGCGCACTCGGCATGCTCATCGCACCATTGTTGCCTGTGCCGGTGAGCCAGGCCGTTCGCCGAACGTATTCACTCGCACAGCGCATTGACCTAGCGTGTCTGTCGTGGCCGAAAACGACGGCTCGAATGGCTCAAACGGCACAGTCGAGCGCTACCTGTCGTGTCTGGCGGCCCACGATTGGGACGGCCTGGCGACCACGATCGCCGATAAGGGCTTGACCCGAGAAGGCCCGTTCTGCGATCGCATCGAAGGCAAGCAGCACTACCTGGACTACCTTCGTAAAGTTCTCACCGAACTGAGTGGCCATCGGTTGGACGTAACGCGGGTCTCGCATGTCAACGACCGGGTTTCCTACGTCGAACTGACCGAAGCCTTCGAGATCAACGGCGTGCCCGCCGCGTGGCCCGAATGCCTCCTTTTCGAGCGAAATGACGACGGCCTGATTTCTCACGTCAGCGTGTTCTTCAAGCAGCGAGGCGCAGGCCCCGGCACGCCGCGCAGCAGCGCTGGCTGATTGGCAGCCGCTCCACGAACTATTCCCTCGCCCGCGGAGTTGACCTACTGTGTCTTGGGTGGAGGCAGACGGAACACCGGAGCTTGTGCCGGTCGAAAAATTACACTCAGGCGACCCAATCACCGATTGCGGTCAGCGATACATAGTTCTCGAGTCAAAAGCCGTCGGCGACAGCTGCGTGGTTTTGGAACTCGAGTCCAGAGTGGATCACCAATTGCAGGTCATCGAGAAGTCTTTCCCCGCCGGTTACCACGTTGGCAGGGCAAACCACCGATACCTTTAGGCGAGATTTTTCGGCCGAATATTGCGATGCGTAGCCGTTAGGCGGCTACCGTTCTGCCACGTAATTCGGCATGCACTCGGGCGGACCCAGGTACACGAACGCAGGAATATTTCTTTCCGCCACGACGTCCACACTGCCCACCCGCCGCCACCCGAGGCCCTCATAGAGACCAATTGCGGCCACGCTGTCTTGCGCTACGTCGAGCACCGGCAGTGCGCCCTGTTCCTGCGCATAGCGCGTGGTCGCGGCTAGCAGCACCTTGCCGACACCGCGCCGTCGACGCGCCGGCTCAACGATCAGTCGGCTCACCACCATGAGCCGGTCGGCGGGGAGACCCGATGCGGCAGTCCAGATTTCGCCCGCTACGTTCTTATTCACCAGGTGCGCGGCAACGTGCCCGACGATGCCCGCCGTTTCGGCGTCCCGCGCCACCCATGCCGCAACCTCGTGCCGTGACGCGAGCCAGCGGGTCGGATTCGACGGCCAGAACATCGGATAGCCGTCCTTGAGGTGGACGGCCCAGAGGAGATCGATGCACTCGGATAGATCGTCCGGCTGTCTGCGAACCGCCGTCAACATAGTCGCCGCCCTCTAGGTTTGCTAGATCCTTACAGGTGCCGAGGCGCAACCGCAGCCGGGATGCGACAATATCGCCGGTAAGGCGATGACGACGCAGGAAGCCGGTGCAAATCCGGCGCGGTCCCGCCACTGTCATCGGGGAGCGACCCTCATATGCCACGGCCAATTGGCTGGAAGGCGAGGCGAGCGGCGATCCGAGAGCCAGGAGACTCGCGTCATCGCGTCCTGCTAACCCGGGGCGGTGCACCCTGGAGAAAGCGATTCTTCATGACGCTGCACGTCTTATTGCGCGGTCCAGGCACTGCCAGACAAATCGCGGGATGCCGCCGATGACCGCCCCCATCTGGATGGCTTTCCCGCCCGAAGTGCATTCGGCGCTGCTGAGTTCCGGGCCTGGACCCGGCCCGTTGCTGGCCGCAGCCGAAACGTGGACCTCGCTGAGCAGCGCGTACGCGGAGGCGGCCGAGGAGCTGGCCGCGCTGGTGGCCGCGGCGCAGGCCGGGGCATGGGACGGTCCGACGGCCGAGGCATACGTGAGTGCCCACGCCCCGTATCTCGCATGGCTGACACAAGCCTCGGCCGACGGGGCGGCGACGGCGGCCCAACAGGAGACCGCGGCGACCGCCTACTCCACCGCCCTGGCCACGATGCCGACCCTGGCCGAGTTGGCCGCCAACCACGCCACCCATGCCGTGCTGCTGGCAACGAACTTCTTCGGCATCAACACCATCCCGATCGCGCTCAACGAAGCCGACTATGTGCGGATGTGGATCCAGGCCGCCACCGTGATGAGCGTCTATCAGACGGTCTCGTCGACCGCGGTGGCGTCGGTGCCGGAGACCACAGCGGCGCCACAGGTCATGAAAGCCGACACGCTGGCGTCGACTTCCGACGAGGCGTTACCGCTGCCCCCCGACCGGCAGAACGAGATTTATCAGTGGTTGGAGCAGAGCGGCTTTATCGACTTCTACAACAACAGCCTGCAACCGTTGATTGACGGGCTGTCCAACATCCCCTTCCTCCAAGGGATGTTTGGCGGATTCGATCCGTGGCTGCCCATCCTGGGCAATCCACTCACCTACTTGAGCCCGTTCAATATCGCGTTCGCCCTCGGCTATCCGATGGACATAGGTACCTATGTCGCTCTGCTGTCCCAAATGTTCAGTTTTGTGGCGCTAGATCTCACAGCGGCGTTTGCTTCGGGTAATCCCGCGACTATCGGTCTCACCATTCTGTTCACCACCGTCGAAGTTATCGGCACGGTGATCACCGATACCATCGCGTTGCTCAAAACTCTGCTCGAGCAGACTATTTTGCTGCTCGTGGTTTTTGTGCCCCTGCTGACCGCCCCGTTATTGCCGTTGGCCGCCGGCGGGGTCTTGGCGCCCATCGGCGTCAAGGCCTTTGCGGCGCTACTCTCCGCGACACCGGCGCCGCCTGCCCCGCCGCCCGTCACGCCGCCCCTCGTGGCGCTTGGCCCGACCATCCCGACTTCCACGTCGTCCCCGGCACCTGCTCCGGTGGAGGCGACGGCTCCGGGGACCCCCGCCTCGTCACCTCCGCCGGCTGCCTCGCCCCCGACGCTGACCGGTTCGGCCCATATCGGCGCGGGCCTGGGCGCGGGCATGGAAAACCTCGGCTACCTCGTGGGCGACCTGAACTCCCCCGCCAGCGCCGCGGCACGCGCCGGCGCCCGAAGGAAGGTGTCGGAGCCCGAGGGCGCCGATACTTCAGCGGTCGCGGCGCCGCCTCGAGAACAGACGCAAACGCAGCGGCGGCGGCGAGCGAAGGTGCAGATGCTCGGCCGCGGCTACGAATACATGGACTTGGAGCCAGACTCGGAGCTGGTCGGCGCGGTGGCGGGCTCGGACACGGGTGCGGGCACGCAGGGATTCGTCGGAACCTCCTCCAAGGCTGGTCCCGGCCAGGCGGCCGGGTTGATCACGCTGGCCGATGGCATGTCAGGGGGCCCCCGCATGCCCATGATGCCCGGCACCTGGGGGTCCGACAGGGCGGACGACGACGCCACCTAACACTGCTCGTCACACCAGCCACTCGGGTACCAGAAAAGCAAGCCATGTTGCAGTCTGCGAAGCGATATCGCGGGTGATATCAACTTTGCGACGACGTGGCTGATGTGACTAGGTATTCCGGCGCGGCGGCCGTATGTCGTTGGGATCGTCCGGGTCGGGCTCGCCGAACCAACGTGACGGCTCGTGTTGGCCGTAAGCGTCGTGCCACGCCCACCATTCGTACGGCGCGGTCTGCGGATAGCCCTCCGGCGAATCCTCCCAGTACTCCTGGCGGCCCAACGCGGTCATGTCCAGGTAGCTCCAGGTGTTTCCCAGTGCCTCGTCACCCCGGTTGTTGATGAAGTAGGTACGGAATACGCGGGCGCCGTCGCGGATGAACGCGTTCGTACCGTGCCACTCATCCACGCCGAAGTCGGCATCGAAGCCGTCGGTAATCGTGTACCAGGGAATCCGCCAGCCCATCCGTCTCTTCAGCTGTTCGATGGCGGCCTGCGGTGCACGAGATGCGAACACCAGCGTGGTGTCGCGGGCGTTGAGATGGGCGAGGTGGCCGACGTGGTCGGCAATCATCGAGCAGCCGGGGCAAGCGTGTTCCGGCCAGCCGTGCACGCCCGGCTCGAAGAAGGCGCGGTAGACGATCAACTGTCGCCGCCCAGCGAACAAACCCAGCAAGGTCGCTTTGCCGTCGGGACCGTCGAACTCGTACTCCTTGTCCACCGCCAACCACGGCATCCGTCGGCGCAGTGCCGCCACCGCGTCGCGGGCACGCATCACCTCTTTCTCCTTGACGAGCAGTTGCCGGTGCGCTGCCTCCCACTCCTCCGCCGACACAATCTGGGGTGCGCTCATTGCGATCTCCTTCCGTTGCGATCAGGCCAGCGGCGACAGGCCCGCGGATGTGAGCAGATATGCATTGTGGGCCTCGGAGTCGCCGGCGATCTCGAGTACCGCCTTGCCGACTTGGTCCGGGCTGAGTGCGGGTCCCGACGACCGCACGAAGGTGTCGACATCGACGCCCTGCCGCTCGGCATAGGCGGCGACGGCTTCGGCGCCCAGGTCAGTAGCCGGCGTGAGCCGCGGCAACAACGACACGAAGCCGATCCCCAAGCCGGCCCGTTGCGATTCGACGGCGGCGTAGCTGGTGATGAATCGGACGGTGGCCTTCGCCCCCGCGTAGCCGCCGCTCAGCGGAGACCCGTTGACCGCGGCGCCGCTCGACAGAGCAATCACCGAACTTCCCGGCGCGAGCGGGGACCGCAGCGCCTGCCGGGTCCAGTGGAACGCCTGCGCGACGTCCACGTTCCAGTTCTCGCTGAAGGTCTCCCAAGTCTGTTCGTGCAGCGGACGCATCTGGGGGGTGGCGCCGGCGCACAGCACCAGGGTGCGCGGCCGGTAGTCACCGAGCAGTCGGCTGGCCACGGCCGGGTCGGCGGCGTCGGCGACCACCGGGGTGAACGCGTCGCCCAGCTCGTCGCGCAGCTCGCTGAGTGGCGCAGGCGTGCGTGCGACGCCAACGACACGCGCGCCGGCCGCCGCTAGCGTCAGGGCGATGGCGCGGCCGAACCCGCGGCCCGCTCCGGTCACGATTGCCGTTGTGCCGACGAGGCCGTCGGATGGGGTCTGAGGCGGTTGGTTCATGCTGGTGCTCACTTTCCGAGGTGTGCTGGTCACTAATTGAGATACGGCGAACCGCCCGGATTCATCGCTGCGGACCGATGAATTTCCACCCGCGGATGTATCCGTACTAAGGGAAGACAGGAGAACGACCGTGCCCGCTCAGCAGGAATTCATCGATCAGGCTGCGCCGTATCGTGCCGAGTTGATCGCGCACTGCTACCGCATGCTCGGCTCGGTGACCGACGCCGAGGACCTTGTCCAGGAGACGTACCTGCGAGGCTGGCGCGGATATGAGGCGTTCGAGCAACGCGCGGCCTTGCGGACGTGGCTGTACCGGATCGCCACGACCGCATGTCTGCGGGCGCTGGAGAACCGCGCCCGCCGGGTGCTGCCGGCCGGGGTGGGTGACGCCTCGGTCGACCCGGACGCCGGCCTCGGCTCCGGCGCGCATCAAGGTGGCGTTCATGACTGGCTGGAGCCGATCCCCGACGAGCTGACGGTGCAAACCCCCGAATCAGCCTTCACCGCAAGGCAAAGTGTCCGGCTGGCCGTGATGACCGCAATGCAGGAGCTTCCGGCGCGCCAGCGAGCCGTGTTGATCCTGCGCGACGTCGTGCAGTTCAGCGCCGCCGAGGTGGCCGAACTCCTGGAAACCACACCCGCCGCGGTGAACAGCGCGCTGCAACGCGCCCGCGCGCATCTGGCCGAGGTCGCACCCAGCGAGGAAAGCGTGGCCGAGCCCGACGACGCCGAGCTCCGCGCACTGCTCGACCGCTACTGCGCCGCATTCGAAAGCGCCGACATGGCCGCCCTCACCGAACTTCTGCAAGCCGATGTGAAACTCGAAATGCCGCCTATGCCAGTGTGGTTCACCGGCCGCGAAGCCGTCACCCGCTTCCTTGCCGTACGGGCCTTCACCAAGTCCGGCGACATGGCGCTGATCCCGACGGCCGCAAACGGGCAACCCGCCGTCGCCGAATACCGGCGCGCCGACGACGGCGTCATGCGGGCCCATTCGATTCACGTCATTACCGTCGGCACCACCGGAATCGCTGGCCTTACCGTCTTTCTCGACCCGACTCTCTTCGCCGCTTTCGGCTTACCGCCAAGCCGATAAACTGCGCTGCGCCTACCCTCGAGTTCACACGCGGTTCAGATGTGGACAGCGTGGTAACACACGATGAGTATTAGGCGCGGTACGGGTAGTTGAAGGGTGACTGAGTGAAAATTCCGGGTATCGGCCTGGTGGGCAGTTTGGCCGATGGTGTGACCAGCGGAGCAGCCCAGGTGGTGCGAGCCGGCGCGCGGGCCGCGGCGGATGCTGGGGGAACCGTGCAGATGCTGGCCAGCCCGGTACTGGAGCTGGTCGGCCCGGTGGTGGAGTCGGCGGCTCAGTCGACCGGGCGGATGCTGGGGACCACCAACGGCTCGACTACGCACCCCGTGCCACCGGTGCGCTGGCGCAGCGGCCGGCGGGTGCACCTGGACCTGGACCCGCTACTTCCGTTCCCGCGGTGGGACGAGCACGCGGCCGTGGTGGAGGAGCCGGTTCGCCGGATTGCGGGCGTCGCGAAGGCTCACGTCGAGGGTGCGCTGGGCCGGCTGGTGGTCGAATTCGAGAACGACGCAGACACCGAGGCCGTCTTGGACGAGGTGCTCGACGTGGTCGGCGCCGTGGCGGAGGACTTGACCCTGGTGGGGTCGGGGTCGTCGGCACCGGCCGCGGCGTTCGCCGACCCGGGCAACCCGTTGGCGATCCTGGTGCCGCTGACGGCTGCCGCGATGGATCTGGTCGCGATGACCGCCGCCATTACCGGCTCGGTCGCCAAACTGCCCGCCGCACCCCAAACCACCCGGGCCGTCGTCGCTCTGATCAACCATCAGCCGCGCATGGTCTCAGTGCTGGAGTCGCGATTGGGGCGAGTGGGCACCGATATTGCGCTCAGCGCCGCCACGGCGGCGGCCAACGGGCTTACCCAGGCGTTCGGCACGCCGATGCTGGATCTGGCGCAACGGACCCTGCAAATCTCGGAAGCGACGGCGCACCGGCGTGTGTGGCGAGACCGGGAGCCGCAGTTGGCGTCGCCCCAGCGGCCGCAGGCCCCCGTCGTACCCGTCATTTCGTCGGCCGGAGCCAAGTCGCATGCGCCGCGGCATGCCTGGGCGGCCGCGGCGGCGGGCGACGAAGCGCACGTCGTGGTCGGTGGAGCCATCGACGCCGCAATCGACACCGCGAAAGGGTCGATGAAGGGGCCCGTGGAGAGCTACGCCGACTCCGCGGCCAACGGATCGCTGATTGCCGCTGCCAGCGCCCTACTGGCCGGCGGCGGCACCGAAGATGCGGCCGGCGCGATCCTGGCCGGGGTTCCGCGGGCCGCACACATGGGCCGACAGGCATTCGCGGCGGTACTGGGTCGCGGCCTGGCCAACGCCGGACAACTGGTCCTCGACCCGGGCGCGCTGCGCCGTCTGGACCGGGTGCAGGTGGTAGTCATCGACGGTGCCGCGCTGCGCGGCGACCATCGCGCCGTTCTGCATGCAGAAGGAGACGAACCCGGCTGGGACGACGACCGCGTCTATGAGGTCGCGGACGCGCTGCTGCACGGTGAGGAGGCCCCCGAACCGGACCCCGACGAACTGCCTGCCACTGGCGCGCGGCTGAGATGGATTCCGTCGCAGGGACCTTCGGCGGCACCCGCCCAGGGCCTGGAACGCGCCGACCTGATGGTCGATGGCCAGCGGGTCGGCGGCGTCGCCGTCGGGTGGGAGGTCGACCCCTACGCGATCCCACTGCTGCAGACCGCACACCGAACCGGAGCCCGGGTGGTGTTGCGCCACGTGGCCGGCACCGAAGACCTGTCTGCCAGCGTTGGTGCGACGCATCCTCCGGGCACGCCGCTGCTGAGGTTGGTGCGTGAGCTGCGGGCCGATCGTGGACCGGTATTGCTGATCACCGCGGTGCACCGCGACTTCGCGTCGACGGACACGTTGGCCGCGCTGGCCATCGCCGACGTCGGCGTGGCCCTCGACGATCCGCGCGCGGCCACACCTTGGAGCGCCGACATCATTACCGGCACCGATCTCGCCGCGGCGGTGCGCATCCTGTCGGCGATCCCGGTAGCCCGGTCCGCCAGCCAATCTGCGGTGCACCTGGCCCAGGGCGGCACGACGTTGGCCGGACTGCTGCTGGTCACGGGCGGGGAGGGCAAGAGCAGTAGCTCAGTCGGCTTCCGACGCTGGCTCAACCCGGTGAACGCAGCCGCCGCAACGGCTCTGGTATCGGGAACCTGGTCGGCGAGCAGGGTGCTCCGGCTGGCCGATCCCACCCCGCAACCGCTGACCGCCTGGCATGCGCTGGATCCCGAGATCGTCTATTCGCGGCTGGCCGGTGGCGCGCGGCCGTTGGCGGTCGAGCCGGGAGACCCGGCCTGGCGGCGCATTCTGGACGACCTGTCCTATGAACCGGTGGCGGCGCCACTGCGCCGGCCACTTCAAGCCCTGGGGCGCCTGGCGGTGGCCACTAGACACGAACTCGCCGATCCGCTCACCCCGATCTTGGCGGTCGGTGCCGCGGCATCGGCGATCGTGGGCAGCAACGTCGATGCGCTGCTGGTTGCGGGCGTGATGACCGTCAACGCGATAACCGGCGGGCTGCAACGGTTGCGCGCCGAAGCGGCGGCCGCGGAGCTGTTCGCCGAGCAGGACCAACTGGTGCGCCGCGTCGTCGTCCCGGCGGTTGCCACGACACGGCGCCGGCTGGAGGCTGCCCAGCACACCGCCCGCACGGCCACCGTGTCCGCGAAGTCGCTGCGGGTCGGCGATGTCATCGACCTGGCCGCTCCCGAGGTGGTTCCCGCGGACTGTCGCTTGTTGGTGGCCGAGGACCTCGAGGTCGACGAGTCCCTGCTCACCGGTGAGTCGTTGCCGGTCGACAAGCAGGTGGAGCCCGTCGCCGTCAACGACGCCGACCGGGCCAGCATGCTGTTCGAGGGCAGCACCATCATCGCGGGACGCGCCCGCGCGATCGTCGTCGCCACCGGAGTCGGCACTGCCGCGCAGCGCGCGATCTCGGCCGTCGCCGATGTCGAGACGTCGGCCGGTGTGCAGGCCCGACTGCGCGAGCTGACCAGCAAGGTCCTTCCGCTGACGCTGGCCGGTGGCGTCGCGGTGACCGGTTTGGCGCTGCTGCGCCGCGCGTCGCTACGGCAGGCGGTTGCCGACGGCGTCGCGATCGCGGTGGCCGCCGTCCCGGAGGGATTGCCGTTGGTGGCGACCCTGTCGCAGCTCGCCGCAGCGCAGCGCCTGACGGAACGGGGTGCCCTGGTTCGCGCGCCTCGTACCATCGAGGCCCTCGGCCGCGTCGACACCGTGTGTTTCGACAAGACCGGCACGCTCACCGAGAACCGCTTGCGCGTCGTGTGCGCCGTCCCGGCGAACACCAAAGCGGAGGGGCCGTATCCCGACAGCAGCGATCCGCAATCGGCTGCGGTGTTGCGCAAGGCCGCGTGGGCGTCCACGCAGCCCCATGACGGCCAGGGGCACGCCCACGCCACCGACGAGGCGATTCTCACCGCGGCGAGTTCGCTTAACGGTCAAGCCGATTCGGGTTGGACCGTGCTCGCGGAGGTCCCGTTCGAGTCGAGTCGTGGTTTCGCCGCCGCGATCGGAACGATGAGCAGCGACCCCGATACGCCGCTGCTGATGCTCAAAGGCGCTCCCGAAACGGTGCTGCCGCGCTGCCGGTTCGCCGACCCGGACGCCGAACAAGGGCACGCCGAGTCGGTGGTCCACAGCCTCGCCGAGCAGGGCTTGCGGGTGCTCGCGGTGGCGCAGCGCCGTTGGGAGCACGACACCGACGACGACGATGACACCGATGCCGACGCCGTCGACGAGGCAGCGCACGACCTGGAGCTCATCGGCTATGTGGGATTGGCGGACACCGCTCGACCGTCTTCGCGACCGTTGATCGAAGCGCTGGTGGACGCCAGACGCAACGTCGTGCTGATCACCGGCGACCACCCCGTCACCGCGCGGGCGATCTCCCGACAGCTCGGCCTGCCGGCCGATGCGCGAGTAGTGACCGGTGCCGAGCTCGTCGGCCTCGACGAAGACGCATCCGCCAAACTGGCCGCCAATGTCCAGGTGTTCGCCCGGGTCAGCCCAGAGCAGAAAGTACAGATCGTGGCTGCGTTACAGCGCTGCGGTCGGGTGACCGCCATGGTCGGCGACGGTGCCAACGACGCCGCCGCCATCCGGATGGCCGACGTGGGCATCGGGGTCAGCGGTCGTGGTTCTTCGGCCGCACGTGGCGCCGCCGACATCGTGTTGACCGACGAAGACCTGGGCGTCCTGCTCGACGCGCTGGTCGAGGGCCGCAGCATGTGGACGGGCGTGCGCGACGCGGTGACGATCCTGGTCGGCGGCAACGTCGGCGAGGTGCTGTTCACCATCATCGGGACGGCGTTCGGCAACGGCCGGGCACCGGTGGGAACCCGGCAACTGCTGCTGGTGAACCTGCTCACCGATATGTTCCCCGCGCTCGCGGTCGCCGTGACCTCGCAATTCGAAGAGCCCGACGAGGCCGACTATCCGTCGGAGGAGGACGCCGAGGCGGCACGTCGTGCCTACCAGCGCGCGGTCCTGACCGGGCCGACGCCGTCACTCGACGCGCCGCTGATGCGCCAGATCGTCAACCGCGGCGTGGTCACGGCTGCCGGCGCAACCGCGGCCTGGGCCATCGGACGCTGGACGCCGGGAACCGAACGCCGCACGGCCACGATGGGCCTGACCGCAGTGGTGACCACCCAGCTGGCGCAGACGTTGCTGACGCGCCGGCACAGCCCGCTGGTGGTGGCGACGGCCCTGGGCAGTGCGGGGGCCTTGATCGGCATCATTCAAACCCCGGTGCTCAGCAACTTCTTCGGGTGCACGCCGCTGGGCCCGGTCGCCTGGATAGGCGTGCTGGGCGCGACGGGCGGAGCCACCGCGATCTCGGTGCTGGCACCGCAGTGGTTGACGAAGACGGTCGGGGCTGTAATACCCGAACAGGAGTGAGAGTTTAAGCCGGCGCCATTTCTCAGGCATTGTTGAAAGGGCGGGTTTTGTAATTACATGCGTGGTATTTCGCATCGAATCATCCGGCTAAACTAAGCGAAATTCTTTCGTCTCCGAAATGTGATGTTTAATGCGGTGACCTGTCGGCAATCCACTAGAGTTCTCCCGAAATACCT
Organism: Mycobacterium sp. NGS41; assembly: GCF_059812725.1. Taxonomy (NCBI): domain Bacteria; kingdom Bacillati; phylum Actinomycetota; class Actinomycetes; order Mycobacteriales; family Mycobacteriaceae; genus Mycobacterium; species Mycobacterium sp. NGS41. The sequence continues at coordinate 52,520 of NZ_JCALDF010000024.1, read as the reverse complement.
TGTCGCAGAACGTATTCTACGTACATACTCCCGCAGGCCAGCACGCCAACACGTGTCAAGACCACGCGGTAGGTCACCATTCGGAAAAGACGCAGTCACGGCGCGGCCCTTGCTCCGTATCAGTTCTGCAACCAATTCAGTCGCCCATCTAGGCAAAATTTCCAGAGCGCGATACGGTTCCGCTGTACCATTTGACACAAGAATAACTAAGCAGGGGTAAAAGGAGCATGTTGAACATGTTCGATCGATTCAACATCACGATCGTTGTCGGCACCGGGTTGTGCGGGGCGGCTTTGGCGTTCAGCCCTGACTCGGCGGCCGCCCCACTGCCTATGGTGCCGATGGGCGGGCCCACGTGCATCGAGCAGATGGCGGGCACCGTATTTCCCGTCGACGCTGCCGCGCCAGTGCCGGCGGTGCTGCCCGGTCCCCCTGTCGCTCCCGTACCGCTCGGTGCGCCTGTTGCACCGCTCGGCGGGCCTGTTGCGCCGGTCCCGGCGGGTGCGCCTGTAGCTGCGCCGGCGGCAGCTCCGCTCGAAACCATGGCGGGTGCCGTTCCGCGGGCGGGCAAGGGGGTGCCGACCGTCCCGGCGGCGCCGGTGTCCGCTCCCGTGGTGCTGCCCGGGCCGCTGCCGCCGCCGCCTCCCGCCATCTCGTCAGTGTTGGTCGGGGTCGTGGCTCCGGATGCTCATCCGGGTTGCGCGCCACCAGCAACCGGACATTAACGACCCCCTTTCGGGCGGCCGGGAAACCTAGTCCTGCACGATTACCGGGTCGCCAATGTTGACCGCGTTGTAGTACCACTCAGCGTCGGCCGGGCTCAGGCTGATACAGCCGTGGCTGACGTTCTCGGCCCCCATCGATCGGAGCGCCCACGGAGCTGAATGCACATAGAGGCCACGGCTGCTGATGCGGACGGCATACTCCACCTTGAGCCGGTAGCCCTCTGGATCGTCGACGGGAATGCCGACGCTGCTCGAATCCATCGTCACCGAACGGTCTTTGGCCATCACGGTGTAGGAGCCGACCGGCGTCGGGAAGGCCTCCTTACCCATCGAGGCCGGCATCACCCCTTCCTCTCCCCAGTGCGGCCGGTGATGCGGAGCTGGTAGCGGAGGCGCCGCTCCCGGCTCGACTCCGTCGATGCTCACGGTAAAGGTGTGTTCCGAGATTTTGGCAATGCCCACGACAGCGGGACCTGTTTTGAACTCCGTGGGCAGGCCTCCGACCGACAATGCGATCGTGCGATGCGCCGGCCAGTATCGGTCCGGAACCCATTGCACGACATCGCTGTCAAGCCACTCGAACCTGCCGGTCATCGCGGGCGCCGATTTCACGTCAACGGCGCGCTCGGCCGCCCGCCGGTTCGCGACGGGCCCATTGAACTTGACCACGATAGGGTGCGCGACGCCCACCACCTGCCCCCGCGCGGGCAGTACCGATGCGATGGCAAAGTCATGCGGCTGGTTCACCGCCGTCAGACGGACGCGCACTGGTCCGACGACCAATGTCGCGGCGATAGCGACCACCACAAGAACAGACCGAACTAGCGCCCGCATCGCTTACCGTCACTTTTCAGGATGAATTGCTGCTGCCGTTGGTCGATGGTAGGGAGTCCGCGACGAGTGGATGCGCAAGCGCGCGTCGGCATTTCGGTCAAGTCTCGGTCAAGATTTGATTACGGCCGGGGGCTCGGCGTCGGCGTGAGCGTGCACAAATGCACGCCGTCGCTCGGCGCGTCGCGTACAAACACGCACGCTCGCGGCGAAGAAGGCTGCTCGCCCTAGGAGGTGAGTTGCTTGCGCAGCACCTTGCCGGCCGGATTGCGGGGAATACTGTCGACGAGGTTGATGTCCCGCGGCTGTTCGAACCGAGATACCTTGCCTTTCAAGTACTCTCGTAAAGCCGGCTCGTCGATATCGCTGCCGGGCCGCGGGACGATGAACGCGGCCAGTCGTCGCCCGAACTTCTCGTCGGGGACCCCGATGACCGCGTTTTCGGCGACACCGGGGTGTTCGGCAAGTGCGTTTTCCAGTGCCCGCGGATAGACGTTCTCGCCGCCCGAGACGATCATGTCGTCCTCGCGGCCGACGATGTACAACCGTCCCGAATTGTCGAGATAGCCCATGTCGCCGGTGCTGGTCATCCGGTCGATGACCGCTTTGCCTCCGCCGCCGGTGTAGCCGTCCGCTCCCAGGTCACCGCCCACGAAGATGCGGCCGGTGACGCGGGGTCCGACCGGCCGTCCGTTTCTGTCGAAGATGCGCACCGGACATCCCGCGACCGGACGCCCTACCGTCTCCGGGGCATTACGGACTTCGACCGGTGTGGCCAGCGCGCCGATACCAACCTCCGTGGAGCCGTAGGCGCTGTAGATGACGTCGCCGTAGGCATCCATGAAGCGCCGCGCCAGGCTGGGATCGAGGCGATCGCCGCTGGAGATCACCACCCGCAGACACGGCAGCGCGTTTCGCGCCCGCACCCGCTGCGGCAGGTCCAGAATGCGCGCCAGCATGATCGGGACCACGCTCATCGCGTCGGCCCGCTGCAGCGACGCCTGCGCGAGTGTCGTTTCGGCATCGAAGCGTCGATGGGTCAACACGGTGCCGCCCAGGCTCACCGTCAGCATCAGGATGCCGAATCCCAGACCGTGAAACATCGGTACCGCCAACGCGATTCGCGATCCGACCCGCAGTCGGGTGCGTTGCAGAATCGTCACGCCGACGCCCACTCCCGAGCTCAATCGCGGTGCCCGCGGTACCCCCTTGGGTACGCCGGTGGTGCCCGAGGTGAGCAACACAATGCGGCCCGACGCCGCGACCTTCGGCCGCGAACCGCCCGGTGGGGTCTCGACGGTGGCGGGATCGATTACCGCGACGGACTCGGCGGCATCGCGTATCTGCTCGCTGAATTCCTGGTCCGCGAACATCGTCCTGATTTGGTGTGTATCCAGTGCGCCGCCAAGGGCATTCAGGCGGAACTCCGTGTTCACCAGCACCACGTCGGCACCGACCAGACCCGTCGCGAATACCGCCGCCACGAAGTTGCGGCCGTTGCGGCACATGACTCCCACCGCCTCGCCCGGTCCGGCACCGGCACGGGAAAGCTCGCGAGCCAGCGATTCGGTCTGGGACTGCAGCTCGCGATAGCTGAGGGCGCCGTCGTCGTCGATGATCGCGGTCCGGTCCGGCCAGCGTGCGGCCGCAATGGCAAGCAAGGTGTAGAGATTCGTACCGCCCCGGTACACCTCGCGGATCAACCGCGCCACCGCGACCGGAGCGGGTGGACTGAGTAAACCGGAACCCGCCACTGCCCGCGCCGCGGTGGCGGCGACGCTGCCGGTCACGCGTCATCCCCCTGCTTGCTGCCGGATTCGGCGAAAAGCCTGCGATGCCAGAACCGGGCCGCGTAGTCGGCCGGCCCGGCCAGCAGAACCGACGCAATCTCGGCCGGCCACATCCAGGGCGGTTCGATGCTGCGGGGCCGCTCGATGATCGCTTTGGCGATCGCGTCGGCGGCCTCATCCGGATACAAGCCCGGCAACCTTCCCAGCATCGGCGTCGGCTCGATCATCCGGGTGCGGACCAACGCGAAGTAGACCGACGTGACGTCCACGCCGTCACCGTGCAGCTCCGGTGCCACGCTGCGCAGCCAGCGATCGAATGCGCCCTTGGACGCCTGGTAGGCACCCCACTGCGGACCGGGCACCACCCGAACACCGACACTCGACACGTTCACGATGTGGCCACGGCCGTTCTCCCGCATGCCCGGTAGCAGGCCGAGGAGCAGCCAGATCGGCCCGAGGTAGTTGATGTCGATGGTGCGCTGAAAATCGTGCGGCCGGTCGTACTGGTCGTGCAGCGAGCGGCGCAAAGACTTGCCCGCATTGCTCACCACGATGTCCAGCGTTCCGTGCTGCTCGGTCAGCTGCTTGGTCAGCGCGTTGACCGCGGTCTCGTCGGTGAGATCGGTCGGGTAGGCGACGGCTGTTCCGCCGCCCGCGTTGATCGACGCCGCAAGGTCGTCGAGTCGTTCCGCCGATCGCGCCACCACCAGCACGGTCGCGCCCGCCGCGGCCAGTTTGCGGGCGGTCGCCTCGCCGATGCCATAGGAAGCCCCGGTGACCAGGACGGTCTTGCCTGAAACGGCCTTGCGCAGCCGGTCTGGATCCGATACCTGGCTCGGGTTGGCCACTCTGTCGAGTGCCGCATCGAAGGCCTGCGTAATCACATTCATCTTCACTGCCGCATTTCGCTTTGCACGCCGAGGCCTGCCGCTGCTGGACCCTGCTCTCGACTCGTAACCTACCCTCAGCAGAACACAACCCGATGGGGATGCGGCGCCCAGCCCGCCTGTCGGGTGACGCCGACCGGTTAGGCCGCGGGGCGGTTATGCAGCCCGCGGGGATCGACGCCCGCGCGGCGCCAGGCCGTGACCGCCCAGGGCGCGTAGACGAACCACAGCGGCATCCGGTTGATGAGCGGGTTCAGCGCGCGCATGACGGCCGCAAAGCGCTGAAATCGCTTCTCCTTCTTGTTATCCCAGTCCAGCTCGCAAACCGCGCGCATCTGCGGCGGCAGGGTTCCGACCAGGACGAGGCGGGTGTAGGCGTTGAGCGGCGCAGACAGAATCTTCCACAGTGGTTTGGGCATCCAGCGCGGGCCCGGTATGCCCTTACGGATGTAACCGGTGCCGTAAAGAATGGTTTTGTGCGGGACAAACCGCTCGAGCATGTCGTCCCAGTACTCGACGAAGTCGTCATATGTCTGGGGCTGGCCGCGGTCGCTGACCCCGTAGAGGCTGTACCAGATCTTGCCTTCGTTGAAGATCTGTTCCTTCTCGGCGTGAGACAGCCGCCGGATGAACATGTCGGCGTTGTAGATGACCTGGTCGACGAAGGTGGCATGCGCCCAGTAGAACAACTCCGGATTCAGCGCGTGGTACCTCGAGCCGTCGCTGATCGTGCCCTTGATCGGCTTGTGAAAGTCCCGGACCTTGCGGCCCCACTCCTGCGGCGTTTCGGAGTAGACGGTCTTCATCAGTGGGGGCGCGGTGCGCTTGGCCCGGCCCAAGGTGTCGCTGAAAACGACCGAGTGGTCGAGCACGCCCTGGGCAAGCTGTTCGATGCAGTTTTCGACGCCGGCGACGCGCTGGAATCCGAAGAACTGGGTGCGGTTATCTCCGTAGAACTTCCAGATCAGCGAATCCGGCCCCAGCCGCGACGAGCCGATTTCGCTACCGTCGGCCGGGCCGTCGGCAAGAACCGGCACCGCTTCCCGCACCCCGGTGTCGAAACGGGCGCCGGCGCTTGACCCGGCCAGCTGGTCATTCTGGGCGGTCATACCGACCTCCTTGTGACGATCAGATCCGGTCACGTCTGCGACAGTGAAACAAAGTGATATCTTTGTTCCAAGCTAGCAACCGGTTCCAGCGTTCGCAAAGCAGGTGAGTCATGCAGTCCGACATGGACATCAAAACCAGCCGAGCCGCAACCGAGTCCATCACCGAACTCGATCGCGCCATTCTGGACACCGCCCGAACGGTCTTCGAGACCTACGGCGTGCGGCGCGCCAACATCGAGGACGTCGCTGCCCGGGCAGGTGTCAGCCGCAGCACCATCTACCGGCGCTTTCCCACCAAAGACGACCTGTTCGCACATGTCGTGCGACGCGAAGCGCAGCTCTTCTTCACCACCCTGGACCAGGCCACCACCGGCTGCGATCCGCAACAGGCGGTGATCGAGGCCTTTGCCCTCGGCGTGCGCCTGGTCCAAGACTCGCCGCTGTATTCGCGAATCGCCGAAAGCGAACCGGAGCTGTTCGGCCTGTTCTCCCGATCCCACGTCTTCCCGATCGGCCAATTCGCCGACGGAATCGCCCACACCCTGCGACGATGCGGTGCCGACATCCCCGAGCCCGACCTGGCCAACATCGCCGACATCCTGCTGCGCGTCGCGCTTGGCATCATCGTGTTTCCCACCGACCGCCTCGACACGTCGGATCCCGCGGCCGTCCGCGAGTACGCCGCCCGCTATCTGGTCCCGATCATCGGCCAAGCGGGCCGCTAGCGGTCTGCAACTTGTCGGTGCGCTGAATTAGCCTGTACCCGTGGCATCTGCTGCGGCCCCTCGAACCCGCTACGCCAGTTGCGGCGACACCGACATCGCCTATCAGGTCGTCGGCGAGGGACCCATCGACCTGGTCCTGCTGCCGGGGCCATCCATCCCGATCGACTGCATCGACGCCGAGCCGTCGATGTACCGCTTTCACCGGCGGTTGGCGTCGTTCGCCCGGGTTATCCGCCTCGACCAGCGCGGAATTGGCCTGTCGTCGCGCGTTTCCTCGCCGGACATGATCGGGCCCGAGTTCTGGGCGAAGGACGTCATCGGAGTCATGAACGCCGTCGGATGCGAGCGGGCGACCATCGTGGCCCCGGGCTTCACCGCGCTGACCGGCGTTGTGCTTGCCGCCGATTACCCCGACCGCGTCAGCAGCCTGGTGATCATCAACGGCGGTGCTCGCACGCTGTACGCGCCGGACTACCCGATCGGTGCCACCATCGACAGCGTCGACCCGTACACCACGGTCGCGGTGGACCCCGATGCCGTCGACCAGGGCTTCGACATGCTGAGCATCATTGCTCCCAGCATCGCGCGCGACGACGCGTTCCGCGCGTGGTGGGACATGGCCGGCAACCGTGCCGCCTCGCCCAGCATGGCGCTGGCGATGATCAGAACCATCCGAGGCAGCGACGTGCGCGACAGGCTGCCGCGTACCACCGCACCGACGCTGATCGTGCATCGCACCGACTCGAGCTTCACCCCGGTCGCGCACGGTCAATATCTCGCCGAGCACATCGCCGGTTCGCGTCTCGTCGAACTGCCCGGCGAGGACACCCTGTACTGGGTAGGCAACACCGCGCCGCTACTCGACGAGATCGAAGAGTTCATCACCGGCATGCGGGGCGGTTCCGATACCGAGCGCCTGCTCACCACCATCATGTTCACCGACATCGTCGGCTCCACCGAGCGCGCCGCCCTGCTGGGCGACGGCCGTTGGCGCGACCTGCTGGACAATCACGACACCATCGTGCGCCATGAACTGCAGCGCTTCGGGGGGCGTGAAGTCAACACCGCGGGCGACGGTTTCGTCGCGACATTCAGCAGCCCGAGTGCCGCACTCGCCTGCGCCGACGAAATCGTCGACGCGGTTCGAGTGCTGGGTATCGAGGTGCGGGTGGGAATCCACGCCGGCGAGGTGGAGGTCCGCGGCGGCCTGAAAGATGACGTCGCCGGCATGGCCGTGCATATCGGTGCGCGGGTTGCGGCTCTGGCAGGTGCCGGCGAAGTTCGGGTGTCCTCGACGGTGCGTGACATTGTCACCGGATCGCGGCACAGGTTTTCCGACCGCGGCGAAAGCGCGCTCAAGGGGGTACCGGGCGTGTGGCGAATGTACGCCTTGGAGCCCGAGCACGCCGTCGTCAAGCGGTAACTACAGTGGCACGGTGAATACCTCTCTGCCCCCCGCGTTGCGTCGGACCCTGGATCTGCTCATCGACCCACCCGCCGACCCGGACGTGAGCAAGGGCTATCTCGATCTGTTGGGCACCGGGTCCGCCGAGGATCACGCGGTCCCCACGAACCGTGGTCCGATCCAGGCCGCCTGGGCGTCACCGATCGGCTCGATGCTCTACGACAACGCACAAGCCCTGGGCCGTCGCATGCTCAGCGCATGGCAGCACCCAGTGGAGTGGCTCAACATCCCGCCGGGCGGAATCGCCCTGGACGTCGGCTCAGGTCCGGGTAACGTCACCGCGTCCCTGGCCCACGCCGCCGGACCGGACGGGCTGGCCCTGGGTGTGGACATCTCCGAGCCGATGCTGTCCCGCGCCGCGCGCGCCGAAGCCGGACCGCAAGTCGGGTTCCTGCGCGCCGATGCACAACGACTTCCGTTGCGCGACAATACTTTCGACGCTGTAGTCTCAATCGCTGTGCTGCAACTGATCCCCGACCCGACTGCCGCCCTGGCCGAGATGGCGCGGGTACTGCGACCGGGCGGGCGGCTGGCCGTAATGGTCCCCACCGCGGGGCGCGCCGCACGGTTCTGGCGCATGCTGCCCAACGCCGGAGCTCACGCATTCGACGACGACGAAATCGCCGACATCCTGGAAGACCACGGCTTTGTGAGCGTGCGAGTGAAGAACTTCAGCCTTTTCCAGTGGGTGCGCGGCAAACGCGGGTGAGTCCTATCTGTCCCGCTTCATGGCCGGGTGGTTGCGAGACAACAGGGGCAATAGCAGCTCAGGTGGCGTGACCCGGGAAAACGACGCGGCTACCCGGTTGACTCGCCCGGGGATCACCACGGCTTTGCCGGCGGCCAGACCGTCGATGCCGGCCTGCGCCACCTGGTCGGCGGGAATCCACATCACTTTCGGCAGCGCCGCTTCGGCTTCCTCTTTGGAAAAACCGGCCGCCTCGCCGAACCCGGTGTCCACCGGCCCGGGACACAGCGCGGTGGCGCTGACCCCGGTGCCGCGCAGCTCGCCGCGCAGGCTGTGGGTATACGACAGCACGAACGCCTTGGCGGCGCCATAGGCCGCTTGGCCCGGCAGCGGCGTGAATGCCGCCGTCGACGCCACGTTCAGCACCGCCCCGCGACGTCGGTCGACCATTCCCGGCAGGAACCTGCTGCACAGATCGACCACCGCCGCCACGTCGACCTCGACGAGGTTCAGTTCCTTCTCTGGAACCGATTTCGCGACGACACCGGTTGTCGACAACCCGGCGTTGTTGACCAGAATGTCGGGAACCAGGCCCAGCGCCGCGACCCGGTCCGGCAGAGCCGCCCGGTCGTCTCGCTTCGACAGGTCAGCGGGTAGCGGGTGCGCTTGAGCGCCCAACCGCCCGGCGAGTTCTTCGAGGCGATCGGCACTGCGGGCTACCAGCACGACTTGATAGCCGCGTTGGGCGAGTATCCGCGCGAGCTCCTCGCCGATGCCCGACGAGGCGCCGGTGACGATGGCCGCACGGTCATTTCCTGGTGGTGGGAGAGCCATATAGGGACCCTACCGGGACGCCGGCCGTCAGCCCGCGGTGCCCGCGCCGGACTGTGCGAGCACTGCGAGCCGGTCCAGGGAAGCGCGCAACATCTCACGCGTCGTCGCACGAGCACGAGTCAGGCGAACGTCGTCGGTCAGCTGCGTCCAGTCGTAGGTGTGGGTCACGCTGGTGAGGTCGGCGCTCACCGACTCGAGTTGCCAGCGCCATAGATGCCCAGGCGGCAGTTTGCCGGGTTCTGCTGGGCGCCAAGCGATCTGGGCGCCTTCAATGAATTCCACGACGTGGTTCTCCCGCACGCCACCCTGGGTCAACGTCATCTTGAACACGTCGCCGGCCTGTCGGACACGCTGTCCCGGCGCAGCCGAGGCGAGGTTATTGTTGCCATCCCAACTGGGCTGCAGCGACGGATCGGCGATCAAGTCGAAAATCCGCCGCGCGTTGGCCGCGATGATGCGGGTAACGCTCACAACACGTTCTTCGGGTTCCATGGCCCCATCCAAACACGTCACCGCGCCGGAGTCGGTCTTAGCTCCGTCAACAGCGCTCGGCGCCCGTTTGCATGAGGCGCGGGCCGGTGCCCGATTGGGTCGGCTTCCGCCTCAGCATGGCGTACAGCGCGTCACACGCCCGCGCCTTGATCGGGGCGACTACGTCAACGTTGTTAGGACTCTGGCTGATCCAGTCCTGAATTGTCGGCAATGGCCTCGTCCTTTCAAACAGTGGTCCGCTTCAACGAATTTCACCTCGAAGCTCTTACGATCATGCCGCCTCAGGGTGAACGGCTCGAAAAGCCGCACTGTGGTGTCCGGCACAGCTTGCCGCGTGACGACGAACTCGTCACAATCTGCTGAGCCTCACAGCTACCCGGCCGACGAGCGTCCGCTTCGAAACCGACGCAGATAGCCGAGCATTCGGTGCGCCGGCACCGGCTTTGGCCAGTCGTCGGCCCGGAAGTACGCGTCGGTTCCGCCGTCGACGAAAATCACGGTGCCGCACAGGAATTCTGCGGCGTCGGACAGCATGAAGCACATCCAATCGCCCATCTGGCCGGCGTCGCCGAACCCGCCGACGGGTATCGGGAACGATCGGACCGCTTTGGCCTCCCGAGGATTCGACAGTTGCTGCTGCAGCAACGGCGTCATGATGGCGCCGGGCGCAAGGGCATTCAGCCGCACCCCCGATCCAGCCCATTCCGGCAGCACCGCATGTCGCCGAACCCAGTGACTGACAGCGATTTTCGATGCCGCATACACCATCACCGATGCCGCCTTGCCGAATAGCTTGACCGAGCGCACCGCCTTGTCAGCGTCATGGGCCAGCAACGCTCGCACGGTTCTCCTGGGTACCACGGGCACCGTCGTCGCAGAGTTGCTGGCCACGACGACGACCTTGGCACTTTGTGCGGCAGCCAGTGCCGGTCGCCATGCCTCGAGCAGTTCGACGACGCCGAGGTAATTGACCTGGGCGATCTGGCGCGGACGGTCTCGGCCCGGGCCCGGACCCAGACCGGCGGCCAGCACCGCCCCGTCGAGCCGGCCACCGGATGCCGCCAGGACCCCCTGGGCGGCCTCGCTACGCCCCTGCGGTGTCGACAGGTCGGCCACGACGTCGGCGGCCTTGATGTCCACGCCGATCACAGAGTGGCCGTCATCGCGAAGTCGTTGTGCGGTCTCGTGACCCATGCCGGACGCAGATCCGGTTACCGCATAAGTGCCCATCGGTCAACCCTGCATGGCGGCTCGTTCGACGTCGAGCAGCTGCTCCCCGCGCCGTTCCTCGTCGTAGGCTTTGCGGCCTCCGCGCAAACCGAACAGGCGCTTGGAGACCAGCAGGTAGATCACGGCGGCCACGTTGATGGTGAAGGTCACCACGCGGGTCATGGTGATGCCCTTGGTCAGGTCATAGATCTCCAGTGGCAAAAAGACCGAGGTAGCGACCACCGCGAAGTACTCACCCCAGCGTTTCAGCAGCCAGAGGCCGGTGCCTTCGACGACCTGCAAGATCGCATAGGCAGCCAGCATGAAGGTGATCAAGGCCAACGTGGATGGCTTGGCGGCAAGCGCCTTCTCCAGCTCGTGTATGGCAGACATCTGATCGACCTTGAATCCGGCGGCGCGAAAGATCGGCAGGTCGCGGTCCAGGGTTTCCTGGATGGCCCCGCGCGCGCCGCGGAACTTCCACACCGCCCATGCGGCGAGCGCCAACACAATAGCGCGGAAAAAGCGTTCGATGCCGAGCGCACGAACGATGATGGCCTGACGTAACGCCTTGCCGCGCATGATCAGTGGCGCTTCGTTGGCGTGACCGCGTCCGTGTGGCTCGCCGAGCGCGAAGTCTCCGCAACGCAGGCAGCGCCATACTTCACCCAGCCCGGTAGTGCCGCTGAGCCGTTGCGCGAGTGCCTCTTCTTCGGGTGCGTAAGTCACGTGCCCAGCCAGCGCACAGGTGACCAACTCCAACCGGTTGCCGATGCGGTTTTCTTTCTTGGCCACGTGCACTCCTTTGCTGCCAGGATGGGCCGATCATTCAGTGCCGGGGGCGATACACGCAAGCGTGGCGAGACGGGTGTTCTAAACGACTCGGTCGATGGCCGCGGGATGCTGCTGAGATTCTGTGATGGCCGCCGTTTCCTCGGTGAGCCGCTTGCCGATGGCCCGGATCTGCTTTGCGCTGAGGGTGCAGAGCGGATGCACGGACACGATCAGCGCAACCCGTCCACGATGGTCGAAAACCGGTGCGGCGATGCTCACCACGGGCTGCTTCCGACGTCCGGGGTTGTCGTCGGACAGAAAGCCGATGGTGGTGAACTCCGCGAGTAACTGGTCCATGATCTGACGTACCGGAGCCGGTACCTCATGGCTGTCCAAGGTTACGACCAGCTGGGCAGCCTGCGCCAGCGCCGGTGTGGTCCAGTCGATGTCGAATCCGCGCTCGCGGGTGCGAGCCAATACGTCTTCCAGGCGCTGCGCGCGATCGGGGTTATTGCCCGCGCCCCGACGAATCCACTCGCGCTTTCCCTCGTCGGTGTCCCACGCGGCGAAAGCGACACCGAATGGCGGGGAATACGGAATGCGGTCACCCGGTATCCCGGACGGCTCGGTGACCGGCTCACCCTCGAAGGCGGTGACCACCAGCGAATCACCAAATCGCTCCACCACCGAGCCGGCATAGCCGAAATCACCGGAAAGCCGCAGCGCTGCATCGCGAGCCAGGTGCGCCAATGGCCTGGCGGTGTCGGTCCGGGCAGCTACCACGGCGAGTGCGGGGCCCAGGGAAAAGGTCTTGGCCACCGGATCGCGGCTGGCCCATCCGCGGTCACACAGCGTCTTCAGGATCGCGTGGGCCGTCGCCTGCGTGAGGTCGAGCTCCCGCACGATGTCAGAAAATCGCAGCTGCCTATTTCCCGAGCGCGCCAGCAGCTCGACAACGTCGAGGACCCGGGCGGTCGGCGCCGACGGCGATCCGCGAATGGATTGACTCCTTCATGCCGTGGTTCTTACAGTAATTCCGAACATTCGAGAGTATATATCGACTATTCGAGAAATGTGAAGGTTGATGCATTGCGTGCCGTGGTGTTGAGAAATGGCCGGCTACAGGTCCGCGAGACACCGGACCCCCAACCGGGCCCGGGCGAGCTCTTGCTACGCACCCTGAGCACCGCGATCTGCGCCTCGGATGTGCACTTCATGGACCACCCCGATCTCGGTATCAACGATCCGACCGGCCGCTCACTGTATGACGCAGACCAAGACATCGTGCTCGGCCACGAGTTCGTCGGCAAAGTCCTTAGCCATGGACCCGGCTGCACCGATCAGTTCGCGGTGGGCTCCCGGGTGACGGCCATGCCAGTGCGTCTGGTCGACGGTGGCGCCGGAGGCCTGCGGATCATCGGCCAGCACCCCGAAGCGCCGGGGAGTTTCGGTGAGCTGCTGGTGGTTTCGGAGGCAGCGGCCAAGCCGGTCGCAGGTGATGTCTCCAGCGACGCCGTCGCATTGACCGACGCGTTCGCCGTCGGCGAGTTCTACGTCCGCTCAGCGAACATCCAATCCGGTGAGATCGCCATCGTCATCGGCGCGGGGGCGATCGGCCTCTCGGCCGTCGCCGCTCTGGCCGTCCGCGGCATCGAACCGATTATCGTGGCGGACTACAAGTCCGATCGCCGCGAGCTGGCCCGTGATCGCTTCGGCGCGCATGTCGTGGTCGATCCCGCCGAGCAGTCGGCCTTCGACGCATTCAACCAGGTGCGAGCCGAACGTGGGTTACCCGGCCCGGCAGTCGTTTTCGAATGTGTCGGCGCCGCCGGCCTGATCCAGACCATCGTCGAGTCCGCCGAAATGGCCACCCGGATCTACTGTGCGGGCGGGTGGTACACCGGCGACACGTTGGACATCACCACCGCGACTCGCAACGGTGTCACAATCCAATTCGGCGGCGGACCACACCCCCAGGACTGGTATGGAACTCTCGACGCCATCGTGTCGGGACGACTGGACCCGCTACCCAGCGTCGGCAAGATCATCACCCTCGACGAAGTGCCGGGCGCCCTTGAGCTCGCCCGTAGATCCGAGGGGCCACCCCGGATCATGGTCCATCCCAATGGACCCAATGGAGACTCCGCATGACCGAACATGAAGACCGCCAGGACATTTCCGATCTGCTGGTGCGCTACGCCAGTGGGATCGACCGCCGCGACTGGCCGCTGTTTCGATCCGTGTTCACCGATGACTGCCAACTCGACTACGGCGAGATCGGCGCGTGGAATGGCGTTGACGCCGTCGCTGACTTCATGGAGCAGGTCCACGCAATGGCAGGACACACGATGCACCGCTTGAGCAATATCTCCGTCACACTCGATGGCGACCACGCACAGGCACGCACCTACATCGACGGGCTGATCATGGCCGCCGACAACAGATCCGGGGTCAACGCAATCGGGTTCTACGACGACGAGATCGTCCGCACCGCCAAGGGATGGCGCATTGCACGCCGCAGATACACCCAGGTGCGGCTGACCACGGTTGGTGAGCCGTAACGGGCAGGAGGATGCCGGTGTCATTCGCATCGAAGTACGGGCCGTGGGCGCTGATCGCCGGTGCCTCGGACGGCCTCGGCGCCGCGTTCGCCAAGGGACTCGCCGATCGCGGCGTCAACGTCGTGTTGCTGGCACGCCGCGAGACAATGCTGGATCGTGTTGCAGCAGAGATCAATTCGACGGCCCCAGCGCAAACTCGCACTCTGGCCGTTGATCTCGCGCAGTCTGGGGCAGCGGCCGCTGTCGCCGCAGCGACCGGCGATCTGGAGATCGGGTTCCTCGTGTACTGCGCCGGTGCCGACCCGAACTACCAGCCGTTCCTTGCCAACCCGATCGAGGCCGCCGAGGCGATGGTGCAACGCAACTGCGTGGTGCCCATGCAGCTGAGTCACCACTTCGCTCCGGCGATGGTCGAGCGTGGCAGCGGCGGCATCGTGATCTTCGGGTCCGGCGCCGGATTGGCCGGCGGAGCCAACATGGTCGCTTACGGCGCCTCCAAGGCATTCGACATGGTATTCGCCGAAGCGTTGTGGGCCGAACTGCACGACAAGGGGGTCGACGTCCTGGGCCTCATCCTGGGCAAGACCGATACGCCCGCACTGCGGAAACTCGAACACAGCCGGGGCCAGCTACGTTCGCTCGAGGAGGTGCCGCCGGGCGCGGCCGCGGTGGACGACGCGATCGCGGAGGCGTTCGAGAACCTGACCAACGGCCCCACCTGGTTCGTGGGCGAAGTGATGCGCGCGGCCGAGCAATTGACCAGCTCACTGACCCGCAAGCAGACCGTCGAGCTCTTCGCCCAGGCGGCCGCGGCCTCGATGGGTCCCGGCTAGCCGGGCGCACGCCAGGTAATCAACACGCGGCCGTACCAGAGCCGGCGGATGCGGGCACCGGGAAGTGTCGCGCGCACGTGCGTGCGCAGCTCCCGCAGAGTTTCCGGTGGCGGCCATTTGATGGGTGCGGTGTGCTCCCACTTGCCCTTGACGCGATTGACGATGGCACAGGCCGTCCAGGTCGTCACGTGCCACAGGCCGTTTCGGAGCGCCGGTTTGACGAAGGTGACCAGCGCCAGTGTCCCGCCCGGACGCAGCAGAGCCGCGAGCCGTCGCAGCGCGGCGCGGCTGTCCCCGATGTGGTGCAGCGCGGCATTCGAGACCACCGCATCGAAACTGGGCAAATCTGCCGTCATGACGTCGCCGTGCATCCACCGGATTGGTGCGCCGGCGAACCGGGTCTGGGCACGTGCGAGGACCGGCGCGTCGACATCCAGGGCCACGACGTCCGGTGTACGCCGGGCCAGACGGGCAGCGAGGAATCCGTCTCCGCACCCGACGTCGAGAACATGCCGGACACCTGGCGGAACCTTTGCTTCCAGCAGCGCGTCGTAATGGATGTTGATGTTCCACGGGTCGGCGGTCGTCGCTTGGGACACTCACTGAAGATATCCAACGCCGCGAGCAGGTTTGCCAAAGTTAAGAATGAGGACGACCTAACTTTTAAAGTTGCAGGGTCTGAGCAGCAAAGATGGGACCGGACATGCTGTCACTTGTCTAACCCGCAACGTTGCTGGGGTCACGGTAAGCGGGTAGCTTTGGTAACCAGTGCGTCACGGCCGCGTCGAACCGGCCGGCAGCGATCGTCATCCGACGTCAAGTGAGGATCAAATTGGTCACCAGAGACAGGGCCGTCGTCACGACGACGGAGTCCCGCCCACGGTGGCGCATCCTGACCCGTTCAGCCCTGTTCACCGGGGCGTTCATCAGCCCCGCGGTGGCGGTCCGGATCTTCGGCCTGCATCCAGATCCGGTCTCCGCGCTGCTGATCTTCGGCGCCGCGGTGGTGGCGGCGAGCTTCTTGCTCGCCTGGGCCGCCGAAGCCGCCCAAATCGACGTGTCGGGCGGGCTGGCGATCGCGGTGCTCGCGCTGGTGGCCGTGCTGCCGGAATACGCGGTCGACCTGTATTACGCGTATGCGTCCGGCCACCATCCGGATTACACGCAATACGCCGCCGCCAATATGACCGGGTCCAACCGGCTGCTGATGGGGCTTGGCTGGCCGGTCGTGGTGTTGGTCGGCATGGTCGTGGCGCGCAGGGCCGGCGCCGGCGGCAAGGCCGGTTTGACGCTGGAACCCGCAAACCGCGTCGAACTCGGGTTTCTGCTGATCGCGGGAGTGGCCGCGTTCGTGATACCCGTGGACGGCCAAATCCACCTGGCATTGGGGTTGACGCTGCTGGCGTGGTTCGGCTTCTACCTCTACAAGGTCAGCCACGGCGACGTGGAAGAGCCCGACCTGATCGGCACCGCGGCCGCCTTGGCGGGGCTGCCGGACCGGATCCGGCGAATCGTCGTGTTCGGTCTGTTCGCGGCGTCCGGCGTGGTGATCCTGCTGTGCGCCAAGCCCTTCGCCGACAACTTGGTCGCCGCCGGGACCGAGCTCGGCATCGACCGGTTCCTCCTGGTGCAGTGGCTGGCCCCGCTCGCCTCTGAAGCACCGGAGTTCATCATCGCGACGATCTTCGCGGCCCGTGGCAAGGGCACAGCGGCCATCGCCACGCTGATCTCCGCCAAAGTCAATCAGTGGACGTTGCTGATCGGGTCGTTGCCGGTTGCCCATCTGCTGGGCGGTGGCGGATTCTCGTTGATGCTTGACTCCCGCCAGATCGAGGAAGTGCTACTGACCGCGACGCAAACCCTGATGGGTGTCGCGTTGATCCTCGCGCTGCGTTTCCATCGATCCAGCGCCTGGGCACTGCTGGCGCTGTTCATCGTCCAGTTCCCGATTAACTCAACCCACGGGCGGCTGCTACTTTGCGGCATCTACACCGTGGTCGCCATCGCGGGATTGCTCATCAACCGCCACCACCTGGCTGCCACCATCAAGGCGCCGTTCACCGGGAAGGCCATCCGGCACAGCGGTCCTCCCCACCAGCCGTCCGAAGCTCCCGAACTAGTGGCGTAGCCGGCATCCACTCGTAGCAAGCCCCCTATTCTGTACCGACTGGGCGTCGGAAATGGGGTAAGCACGTGACGGTGCATCGAGAGGTGCTGACAGTCATCGGCGTGGGCGGCATGGGTCAGGCAATTGCCCGGCGGCTGGGCGCCGGCAAGACGGTGCTGTTGGCCGACTACAACGACGAGGCGCTGACGTCGGTGGCCGAATCGCTTTCCGCGGACGGCCATCACGTGGAACGCCGAAGCGTCGACGTGTCGTCACCGGAGTCCGTTCACGGCCTCGCCGAGTACGCGGCGTCGCTCGGCAGCCTCACGCAGGTGGCACATACCGCCGGGCTGTCTCCGGCGCAGGCGTCGGCCGAGGCGATCCTGGCCGTGGATCTGCTCGGCGTCGCGCTGGTACTGCAAGAGTTCGGTGAGGTCGTCGCGTCCGGCGGCGCAGGTGTGGTGATCGCCAGCATGGCCGGCCATATGTTCCCACCTCTGGCCGCCGAACAAGAGCGTGCGTTGGCCCACAGCCCACCGTCCGAATTGTTGCAGCTGGACTTCGTCAGCCAGATCACCGAGCCAAACTTTGCCTATCCAATTGCCAAGCTGGCCAATCATATTCGTGTCCGAGCTGCCAGCGCGCAGTGGGGCCGCCGCGGTGCGCGCATCAACTCGATCAGCCCCGGCATCATCTCCACGCCGATGGGGCAGCAGGAACTGGCTTCCCCGGTCGGCGATGGCATGCGGGCGATGATCGCCATGTCCGGCACCGGCCGAATCGGAACTCCCGACGACATCGCCGCGGCAACCGCATTCCTGCTCGGCCCGGACGCCACGTTCATCACCGGCACCGACCTGCTGGTCGACGGCGGCGTCGTCGCGGCGGTAAAGGCCGGCAACCCCTGACCGAGGAAGTCACCACACGAGGTAGCAGATGCCACAGCGAGTGTTGCGTGAACGCCTGCGTGGCTACGTCGGTACCAACGACACTTTGCACAACGCGGTAATCGAATGGTCGTATGCATACGCGGACAAGTCGCTCGACGACTTTCACCAGCTGAAGGCCGCCGCCGCAGCCGGTGAGATCGAGGTAGCCGACGATCCCGCACGATAGTTTGTGCTGAGCAACTTAACTTTTCGGTGTGGCTAGTGGCCTGCGCGCGGTCCTAGGGTGATGTCCGAGGCGAGGAGCAAGGATGCGGTTCCCAAACACTGCAGCGCGGGCCGGCAGCCGCTGGCCGCGGGTGGTGGGCGCCGTCGCCCTTGCCGTGCTGGGGGTTTGCGGTGTGATCGTGCTGGTGATCCCGTCGCGTGCGAGCGCGCCGACGAGCCTGGCTTCGCGCTCGAACTGGGTGCTTGCGGGCGCCCTGCCCGCCAGCCACGACTTCCCGGCTAACTGGGGCTACGGATTTTCCGGGCCGGTGCGACGGACCGCGCTACCACCGGACAACGTCGTGTCGACCACTCCGTCGCCGGCGGTCCCGAGGGTGGTCTACGCACCGCCCGCGTGCACGACCATCCCGAAAATCCTGGATCACTCCGACGCGGGTTTCGGCCCAATCCTGAGCGTCGATCGGTACACCGAGCTGTGGCCGCATTCCGCCTTAACGACGGATTCTGCTGCGACCGGAGAGTATGAAGAGGTCGGACCCAGTGCCCTGATGGAGATCTGGATCGTTCCCGACGGCCCTGCTCGAATTGCGAATTATGTTGACTGGCTGGGCCACTGCGGGACTTACCAGGTCACCTATAACAACGAATTCACGCACACCACGACCGTGCGCACCGCTACCACGGTGGTGGAAGGACGCTCGGCCGACGGCGCCGACGCCGCCGTCAACGTAACCCGCACGTTTACCACCGCAAGCGGCCGCAAACCACCCACGACCTACCAGGTGAGCTATTACGCGGTGCGCGGCGTCATCTTGGAAAGCTCCATCTATGGCATGGAGCAGGCCGACCGAGATCTGGTACAACGCCGCACCACCGAAACTGTGCGAAGGCTGCGCGCTTTATGAGCACCGCTCGGCCTGGTCCATGGTGGCCGCGGCTGATCGCGGTCATGTTGTGCTTAATCGCCACGGCCGCAGTGCTGATCGCCATCCCCACCCGCAGCTGGCGCCAAGACGCGCCGCGCACCGAAGATCCGCTCGCGCCCGGATTGGCTGCGCTGACCGACGAGCAATTGGCCGAGTTGCTTCCTAAGCAGACCGAGTTTCCGGCGTCGTGGACCGTCAAAGCCGAGAAGTACTACGACCGGTTCGGGTACTCGAGGCAGCAGGTGTTTCGCGATCCGTTTCCCACCGTCCCCCCCGAATGCGTGAATCTGAATGAGCGCATCGTGGGCGCCGCCAGTGCCGCAGACGTGGCCGGGCATGACGTCGCCGATCGATCCGGCGCCGTTTCCAACCGTCAAGACATCCGCTTGACGATCGGCCGTGAATTCGACCGTGGCGGGTTCGATGTCATGATCAACCGGGTGTCCCAGTGCTCGCAGTTCACCACTGCCCGCATGTTCATCAGCAGGACTCGCATCATGGAAGACTCTCGTCCGGCGAACGGACCCCAACGCTTCCGGATCGCGGTCACGGAAGCCAGCCTCAGAGAAACTCGCAGCGCGACGCGGACCGAGTACTTCTCCTATGCGCGCACCTCGCGTTTAGTCCTGATCGGTTACGCCAGCACCGGGAACCAGCAGCTCTTGGACACCCTCTTCGACAACACGCTGCGCCGAATCAGCGCTCCCTGACCCGCGATGCACCCAGTCTCGCGGCCGTAGCCGCCAGGTACGGCGTGCGTACTCCAATTCGGTGTAGGGCCACTGGGTGATGATGCGGCCGGTCGGTGACCGAAAGTAGCTGTCGCAAAGGGTCCAGATGCTGCGCTCGAGGTCCGCGGAAAGCTGGTCGTTATAACGCTTTTCGGCCTCGGGGCGCACGTCGACGTATCCGCCCCGACGCGCCAGCCGGCCCACGGCGCTGGCCACCAGCCGTGCACTGGCCTCGAGGATGTAGACGATCGAGTTTCCGCCCTGGTTGGTATTGGGTCCATAGAGCATGAAGAAATTCGGGAACCCGCTGACGGCCACACCCAGATACGCGCTCGGGTCAGCGCCCCAACGGTCGTGCAGGTGCTGGCCGTCGGTGCCGATGATGTCGATGCCCGACAAGTAGCGTGACGTTTCAAATCCGGTGGCCAGCACGATCGTATCGACGTCAACGACCTGACCGCCTTCGGTGACTACCGACGTTTCGCTGATCCGGTCGATGCGGTCGGTAACCAGCTCGACGTGGTCTTGCTGCAGCGCCCGATAGTAGTCGTCGCCCAGCAGTACGCGCTTGCAGCGAAACGGATACTGCGGTGTCAGCGCATGGCGCAGCCGTTCGTCGGGCACGGTGCGCTCGAGAAACGAGGTCGCGATGTGGCTGCGCGCGGTTACCACGGGGTCGTCGGCCATTGTCGCGGTGTTGTCGTGCTGGAACTTCCAAATCTGCCAGCGGGTACGCCGCACGGCCAGCGGGTCGCGCCGAAACTTCTCCAATTCCGTTGCGCTGTAGGGTCGGTCGTCCTTGGGTACCATCCAGGGCGGGGTGCGCTGGAACACGGTCACGTGTTCGGCGATTTTCGAAAGCTCGGGAACCACCTGCACCCCGCTGGCCCCGGTACCGATTACCGCCACCTTCTTACCTGCCAGATCGATGCTGTGATCCCAATGCGCGGTGTGCATCAGAGCGCCGCCGAAGTCTGCTAGGCCCGTGATGTCGGGCAACTTCAATGACCCGAACAAGCCCACGGCGCAGACGATTGCGTCGGCGGTCACCGTCGCTGTGTGGTCTCCGCAGTCCGTTAGCAGGTCCCAACGGGTGGTGTCCATATTCCAACGGGCGGTGCGCACCCTGGTGTTGAGCATGAGGTGGCGGCGCAGGTCGAAGTCGTCGGCCACCGACTCGAGGTAGCTGAGGATTTCGGGTTGTCGGGCGTAGGTGCGGCTCCAGGATTTGTTGGGTGCGAAGGAAAATGAGTACAGATGACTTTGGATGTCGCAAGCCGCGCCGGGATAGGTGTTTCGCCGCCAGGTTCCGCCGACGCCGTCGGCCCCCTCGATGATCATCAGGTCGTCGATGCCGGCACGGCGCAGTGCGACCGCCGCGCCGAGTCCGCCGAATCCCGCCCCGATGATCGCCACCTTGGGGGAACGGCGGTGTCGTGCGGACGATCGCAATCGGCCTAGCAGGTACCGCCCGCGGGTCTTCATGGACCGAAGTCCCCACCGCGAATGTCAAATCCCGCCAAATCGCCGGTAGTTCGCCACTTCTCCAAAATGTCGGCGTACTCTGTCGGGCCGCCGAAGAAGAAGCTGCCCTGCCGGGTCTTGGCGTCGGCCTTGCCTTCCCGGTTGTAATAGCCGGGCGTGCACGTTTTAGCCCGCTCGGCCGTCAACGACGATCGGGCCAAAACCGTGTCGACCCAAGCCGCCTCGGCGTCCGACGATGCCTCGACTTCGGCGACACCATGTTGCAGGGCCCATGCGATGATCCACGCGGCATGCGTTGCCTGCACGTCAAGCAGATAGGGGAAGTTCACCGTAAGCCCCGCCTGGGCAATGCTTTCGATGAAGCAGTTCGGAAAGCCGTTGGCGCACAGGCCCTGGAAGGTACGGACACCATCGCGCCACCGTTCGGTCAGTGTCATGCCGTCGCGACCAATCAGCTCGAATCCGGTACGACGGCAGTAGTCGGTGCCCACCTCGAATCCCGTCGCGAAGATCAGACAGTCGAGTTCGTGGTTCGCCCCGTCGACGACGACGCCGTTCTCGGTGATGCGCTCCACTCCGCGGCCGCGGGTGTCGACCAGAGTGACGTTGTCGCGGTTGAATGTGTGCAGATACTCGTCGTGGAAGCAGGGCCGTTTGCAGAAGTAGCCGTACCAGGGCTTGAGCGCTTCCGCCGTCTCCCGATCGGCCACGATCTCGTCGACCCGCGCCCGGATTTCCTCCATTTTGGCGAAGTCTGCGATCTCAATATTGCGGGTGCGCTGCGCGGGGTCCACCAACGGATCGATGTCATGGCGCATAACCGGAAGCTTGCGGGTGATACTGGTCCAGGCGTCGGCAACCAAGTCCTCCTCAGCCTGCCCTCCGGCCGTGAGGATCTGAAAGTTCTGAATCCGCCTGCCCTGCCAGCCGGGCTGTAATGCGTTGGCCCACTGCGGGTCCGTAGGCCCGTTGGCGCGCACGTCCACCGACGACGGTGTGCGCTGAAAGACGTAGAGGTGGCCCGCAGCGGCTGCCAGGTGCGGCACGCACTGGACCGCGGTCGCCCCGGTGCCGATGACCCCGACGCGCTTGCCCGTGAGGTTCTCCAGCCTGTCACCGGTGTAGTCGTAGTCCCATCGGCTGGTGTGGAAGGTGTGACCGCGAAACGTGTTGATCCCGGGTATGCCCGGCAACTTAGGCTTGGCCTGATACCCGTTGGCCATCGATACGAACTTGGCCCGCATCTCGTCGCCGCGGTTGGTCTTGATGACCCATCGGGAAGTGCCAGGTTCCCAACGGATCTCATGCACGTCGGTGTGCAGGCACGCGTCGCGGTACAGGTCGTAGTGTTCGGCGATGCGACGGCAGTGCGCAAGGATCTCGGCTCCCTTCGCGTACTTCTCCGCGGGGATGTAGCCCAGCTCCTCCAACAGCGGGATGTACACGTAGGACTCGACGTCGCAGGCGATCCCCGGGTAGCGGTTCCAGTACCAGGTCCCCCCGACGTCGGCCGCCCGGTCGATCAATCGCACGCTTTCGACGCCGAGCTCGCGTAGTCGCACACCAGTCAGCAGCCCACCGAAACCCGCTCCGACGATCGCCACGTCCACCTCGTCGGTCAGCGGATCGCGCGCGAATTCACCATCCGCCCAAGGGTCCTCTTCGAAGCGGGCGAACTCACCCGCGATCTCGACATACTGCCCGATGCCGTCGGGCCGCAGTCGCCGCGCCCGCTCTTCGGCATATTTCCGGCGCAACGCATCGACGTCGAACGTCACGCCTACGGTTTCGGTCAAGGCCTCGACTCCGCTCTTCGTCAGGCCGACTCTATAATTAATCGCTTGATCATATCAAGGCGTTTATCCTCGCGAGCAGACACAAAAGCCCCCAACACGCCGAGCCGTTGGGGGCTTTTGCGTCTGCTCGGCACTAGGACCGGCGGAACAGTGTGCCGCTTACCAGCTCCTTGGCCGAGCCCAGCGCCACCTGGAAGTCTTCTGGCGGCAAGGTCGCGGCCAGCTCCGTCAGGCCGTAGATGAGCGCGTAGATGGTCTCTACCGTGCCCCGCGTATCAGGGTCAGCGCCGAGTTCCCCGCGCTGGTACGCGTCGGCGACGACGTCTTCGATGATCTCGCGGAACGTTTCGAACCCGCCTCCCAATCTTGGGCCCACTTCCCCGCCCGCCCCCGTAGCAGTGCCACCCTCCGCACGGATCGCCCACTCGAACGCGGCCAGGTCCGGGTACTCGCGGATCAACTGGCCGCACTCCTCGAGCACGGCCCCGATTCGGTCGACGATGTCGCCGGGGCCTTCTGCGACCTTCCGCAGCCGTGGCATTGCCGCGTCGGCTCGGGCCGCGATCGTGGCGTTGATCAGTTCGGACTTATTCGGAAAGTAGTTGTACAGGCTGGCGCTGGTCACGTTCGCCAGACGCGCGATTTCACGGATCGTCGCTCGTGAGTAGCCCACGTTGGCCACACAGCGCATCGTTGCGATGATGATCCGCTGGCGGGTCTCCTCGCCGCTGGCGCCGACGGGCCGGCCCAGCTGCGTGCGGGTCATGGCGGTCGTGTCCTCCTCCGGCGGCCCCGCCTGCGACAGCGGTGCGCCTACGTCGTCGAATATATTCGACCGATCGATTAGTTCCGACGTCTGCGGAGGTGGCATGACCGTCACGTCGTCTCCGTCGGGGTCTCAATTGGGCCGCCCGGTCGGGGCCAGCGGCGAGCAGACCCGCCAGCGGATCTTCGTCGCGGCGATGCGGTGCGTGGCCGAGGCCGGCTCTGCCCAGGCGTCGATCCGTGAGATCGCCAAGGCGGCCGGCATCACCAGCGGCAGCCTGTACCACTACTTTCCGAACAAATCCGAACTCCTCAAAGCGACCGGTGCGGAGATCGAAAAGATCGTCTTGCCGCGATTGCGCGCGGCCGCGTCGCAGTCCAACGATGTCGCCGACCGGCTCGATGCGATGCTCGACGAGTCCACACAGTTGAAACGCGACTATCCCTACCTGGACGCGTTCCTGCGGGCGATTCACGCCGAGAGCACGCCCCAGCCAAGGCACAGCGGCCCGAAATACCCTGGCTCCCAGGCATTGCGCGACGTCGTCACCGAGATTCTCGAGGACGCCCGGGTCCAGGGTGCGCTGTCCCCTAACACCAGCGTCGCCGCCGCGGTGGAAGCCATTTGTGTGCTGGCCCGCGGCCTGTCGGAGCGAGCGGCCACGCTGTCGCCGCAGGCCTACGGCGCCACGCTGATCTCGGCCAAACGCATGATCAGGGGCACACTGTTCACGCGGTCAAGGCAGCGATGAGCCTGCTCATCGCGCTGAGGCTGAACATGACCAATGTCGCCGATCCGGCGGCAGCTGATCGACCAGATCCGTTGCGGCAAGCGCGGAGTGGTCATGAGTTCGCTGGTCGGCGGGCTTCCGATCGGCGAGGGCTGGGCCAGTTTGCAGCTGCTGGCCGACCTGCTGACCGACGGGGTCCTCCCAAACGTGTGAAGCGTGCGGCGGCCAGCGAGTCGCCCAGTGTCCACAGCGCCACACCGATCAATACGAGATCTTTGAGCAGGAACTGGCCCGGCTGTGCTGACAGAACGGGCAGGCCGGCGGCGTGGGTCGCGACCACCCCCGGGGTCGTGAACAGAAAGCTCAGCGTCCCCAGGAAGAGCACCACGGCCAACGCGCCGCCCACCGCCGATGCGCGAGGCCACACCGGACGCAGCGCAATGAGAACCGCGGCAACGATTTCCATCGTTCCCAGCCCGCGTGCGACCAGCGTCACGCTGAATACGTCGTAGATCCAGCTCATCAGCGGACTGTGTTCGATGAGCACGCGGGCTTCCATCTTTACGTACTTGCCGAACCCGATCCAGGCCAGCACGACCACCAGACCGTAGCGACTGACTAACTGGCCGCATCGGGTCAGCGTTTGCGCCAGCGGGTTTGGGCTCGCATCGGTCGTCGAGTCGGTCATCGAACAAGTTCCTTTCGTTGCAGCGGTCTCGGGTGCGGGTTGTGCAGCTCCCCTCCCGCACCGATTAGTAGACGAATGTCTGTGCCGCTGAGTTCAAATCGGGACCTCAGGTACACCCATACAAGTCGTGGTTTATGATGGGTCATGTCGCGGATCACCATAGAAATCGATGATGGAGCCGCCGCGCAGCGAATGTACCGGCTGAACTCCAAGCGGAGTGTCGTCGGTGACGCGTTAAGCCGCGACGAGGTGTTGGCGCACCAGAACTCGAATCGCTTTCAGATGTGCAGCTAAAGTAGTCGACCCGAGCCGCTGTTCTAACGAAATACGCGGGACCACATGCGGTTACGCGTGCAAGCGCTCCAAGCCGGCAACAATGAGCCGCAACCCGAATGCGAACTCCTCCGCCAATGGGACGGGCAGCTCGTCGGCGACTGTCACCGTGGCGGGATACCGGATCGGATCGAGCTGGGCGAACCTGGCCGATATTTCGTCATCGCGGTACTCGGTGGTCGTTGTCGCGGAGAGCTGGATCGCGAAGCCGAGGACATAACGGGACAGCGTCGCGTATGCGTGAGCTGCGGCAGCGGGTGCGAAGCCGTTCTCCAATAACACCGACAGGATGAGCTCGCGCTGGGCCAGGGCATTAGGCCCTACCGGAACGTGCCCGATCAACAATGATGCGACATTTCCGTGGCGGCCCAACGCGTCAAACGTACTCTGCGCGAACGATGTACACGCTTGCTGCCAGGGCAGCGAGGAAACCGTACGCACATCGGCTTCGCCGAGCATCCGGTCGATTATCAACGCAACCAGTTCTGAGCGATTGGCGAAGTGACGGTACAGCGTGGCGGTGCCCGATCCCAGGCGCTGCGCCAGCGACCGCATGGACAGCGCGTCGGCCCCCTGCTCGTCGACGAGCTCAAGAGCCGCACCCAGGATCCGGTCGAGGGGCAAGGCCGGGCGCCCTCGGGGGCGGTTCAGCGGCTGGTCGATGGTCACTTGACATCCCTAATTATTTATGGGCACACTGTATCCAGAAATATCATTCGGGTCAACACCCTGACATCAAGGACATTTCGTCATGCTTCTACCGCTCGCCCGAGAGCCCTTCACGGCTCCGACCGACCGCGACATGCTTCCCTCCGAGCGGCGCGAATACGTGCGCACGCACCGAACCGGCGTGTTCGGCTACCGTCGCCGCAACGACGGTCCGGCGATGTCAATCGTGTACTACATCCCCACCGACACCGATGAATTGCTGGTGTCCACGATGGCCGGCCGCGGCAAAGCCCGCATCGTCGAACGCGACCCCAAGATCAGCCTGTGCGTCCTCGACGAGCGCTGGCCCTTCAGCTATCTGCAGGTCTACGCCGATGCGACCGTCGAACGTGATCGTGACCTGGCGGTCGACGTGATGATGGCGGTGGCCGGACGGATGTCCGGCGAGCCACTCCCCGACGAGGCGCGCCCGTCCGTGGCAGAGATGTGCGACCGCGAGAACCGTGTCGTCATCCGCTGCCGGCCGTACTCCAGCTACGCAACGCCGCCGCGCCACCTGCACCGCAACGACCAAGTCGAAAAACTGACCCACTGGGTTTCCGGCGTCGTCTCATGGGATGCCGCCGACCCAGAATGATCACCTACCGCGCGGCATACCTATCGCGGAGCTTGCCCAGCGTTGCCTCGATACCCGCCGTGTTGGCTTTTGCGAACCCCATCAGCTCGTAATACTTCAGTTTGTTCTTCAGCGCCCCGGCATCGTGGTAGTCGAAAGTCTCCGTCACGCGGGTCGAAGTCGGTGAGAGCGGCTCGAATTCCCAGCGCCAGCGATGACCCAATGGATGGCGCCATTCGACCAACTCGTTCGGCTTGAGGGCGGTCACCGTGCTGGTGATGCGGTACGGCAAGCCAAACATCTTCATGTGTGTGGAAAACTTTGACCCCACAACGACTTCCGGCGGCACTTTGATGTTGTCGCGCACCGTGCCCGATCCGTCCAGTTCTCGGTGTCGTTGGGGATCGGCGGCCATCGCAAACAACTCAGCCGCTGGCGCGTTGACTTCAACCGATCGGCTCACCTGCCGCGGTCCTGCGTCGACAACAGTGACGGTCATGGTGCCTCCTTCAGTGCCGGCAGCGCCTGTTCGACGCTACGCTTCGCTAGTTGGTCTTATGCACGGAGGGTTGATGGCAAGCGCGGTCGAGTCGATGGACGAGGCGATTGCGCAAACGGGCCTCACCGACTTCGGCGATGACTCGTTTCGCGAAGGCCTGAACATCTTGTTGTCCTCATTGCGTGACGAGGCGCGATTGCATGAGCGCGGCAGAGCGTTCTTGCGTCACCGCATCGTGGGGTATCTGGCACAACGGCTGCAGATCGAGGACTGGTACCGCCGGCACCCGGAGATCGACGACGTGCCTATAGCCGCGCCGTTGATCGGCTTGGGGTTGCCGCGAACCGGGTCCACCGCGTTGTCGATGCTGTTGGCTCAAGATCCCGACGTGCGCTACCTGCGCCGGTGGGAGTCCTCCCAACCGTGTCCCCCGCCGTCGACGGTGCACGGCGTCGATCCCCGCATCCCACCCGACAAGGGCGAAATGGTCGGCACTCGCTACCACGTCCCCGGTGATACTCATGGCCCGATGGAGTGCCATGAGCTGATGGCGCTGGATTTCAAGTCGCACATCTTTCAGTCGTTCGCCGAAATACCTTCGTACTCAACATGGTTAGTGGAGCGGGCGGACCTCACCTCGACGTTGCGGTATCAGCGTCGGGTCATGAAGCTACTGCAGTGGGGTGAGCCGGAACGTCCGTGGCGGCTGAAATGCCCGTCGCATGTGTTGTGGCTCGATGCTCTGAATACCGTGTTCCCCGACGCGCGTTTCGTGATGACGCACCGCGATCCCACCGATGTCATCCTGTCGGTGGCCGATCTCTATGCGGACATCATCGGATCGTTCAGCTCCGAGATCGACCGTTTGTATATCGGCAGGCTCAACGTCGAACACTGGTCTCTCGGCATGGAGCGCGCACTGCAATTCCGCGCTGAGGGTGCTGAGGATCGGTTCTACGACATCGATTTTCGTGCGATGCAGGACGACCCGATCGGTGAGGTTGCCGGCTTATATGCGTGGCTGGGAGTACCCATGGGTGCGGCGTTCGAAGCGCGCATGCAGAGTTGGTGGACCCATGCCGCCGCGGAGCGTGAGCCGAGTTCGCATGCCGATCCAATCGCTTTCGGCATTGACCTGGATAAGGTGCGACCCCGGTTCGCCCGGTACGTGGAGTGCTCGCGCCGTTGGACTGCCCACTGAGAGAAAGACATTCGATGGCTGTTGACCTGACCGGCAGTATCGACCCGTCGCGCGAGCACATGTTGGCCCAGCGTCCGGACAACCCGGAGATGCGCGACTCCGTCAGCTTCTGGGTGGTCGACGACCGCGGCGAGATCGGCCTGCCCCGCATCGGAATTGAGGCGGTCGGCGCCAATTGGGATGCCCACGACATTCAGGTCAACGTGGCTTTTCCCGACGGACGCGTCTACCGTGCACGGACCAACGGGCCGTCGCTGCCGGCGCAGGGCCCCGACGGGCAGCCCAGCGTCTTGGGCGCGGGAGGGCTGGTGTTCCGGTGTATCGAACCTTTCGCCAGCTGGACGATGTCGTACGACGGGCCGGCGGTGCAGACGTCGTCGTCCGATTTAGCCGAGGGCAACAAAGATGGTCCTGCGGTCGACATCGGTTTCCAGGTCGAAGCGACGATGGCCGTGCCCCCGTGGGTGCAGGGCGCGCTGCAATCTGACGCCGCCGCGCGGCTGAAGACTTCCGTCGAAGGCGGCCTGATGGGCGGGCCGCGTTATGAGCAATTGTTCACCGCAACAGGCGAATTCCGAGCGCCCAGTGAGCATCGCACGTTCACCGGTACCGGCCTGCGGATCCGTCGCACCGGCGTGCGTAAGCTCGCCGGATTCTGGGGACACTGTTGGCAATCGGCGGTGTTTCCCAGTGGGCGCGCGTTTGGCTATATCGCCTACCCGCCTCGTCCTGACGGCCAGCCGACCTTCAACGAGGGATACATCTTCAGCGGCGACGGCGGACTCGTCCCCGCCCGCGCAATCGCAGCGCCCTGGCTCACCCGGCTGCAATCCGTCGGCGAGGACGTCTCGCTGGTGTTGCAGACCGCCGACGGTGTGCACGAGATCAAGGGCCAGACCGTCTTTTCCACGCACGACATCCATCACAACGACGACATGTACTCGATGCAGGCCCTCAAGGAGGAGATGCCCAGCTTCCCAGCACTGCAGCAGGCGGGTGTGCGCTACTCGTGGGACGGTGAGCAGAGCTATGGCATGCTCGAGCGCTCCAACCCGCTGGAGAAAATCGCCAGAGACTGATTTGTCCGCGCGGCATCTCTGCGGTGCTGCCGCCGACCGTGGGCGCTATGGACGAGCGGGATAAGAAATTCGTACCTAAGCCCCACGTTCGATGAGCTCGATTCTTGACGGGGATACCCCATGGGGGTATATACGTTTATAGTCGCAGTACCGATACACGGCGCTATTAGTCCAGGGAGCGGCATGAAAGCACCAGCGAAGCTCGCGCTGTTCGGGGTCGGATTGGCGGTTGTGTTCGGTTTTGCCTTCTTGGCAGGTGGAGCGGTCATCCCCCACCACGTCGCGTCAGTGAACTCCGGCCACCCCGGGCACGGTGCCGAGCCGGTGCGTGGGGTTTCGCTCAGCGCCGGCGACCTGATGCTGGGCGCGGTTACTGCCCCCGCAGCCGTCGGATCCGGCGGCGTCCTGTCGTTCCGGATCCAAACCGTCGCGGGCGTGCCAGTGACGAAATTCGACACCGAGAACACCAAGAAGCTGCATCTGATGGTGGTGCGCAGTGACGGCACCGAGTTTCGGCACGTGCATCCCACGATGAACGACGACGGCCAGTGGTCGATCCCCTGGACCTGGGCTGCGCCGGGACCCTATCGCATCTTCGCCGACTTCGTCCCCAGCACCGGCGCGCTTGCGGGCAAGAACACCGTGCTGTCGGCCACGATCAACGTCGAGGGCACTGTCACGCCGCACCGACCGTGGACTCCGACGGCGGTAAGCCACGTCGACGGGTTCACCGTCACCATCGACGGCAGTCTGACGGCCGGCACCGCATCGACGCTGACCACGACCATCACCCGCGACGGCCTGCCCGTCAGCGTGCAGCCATACCTGGGTACCTACGGGCACCTGGTCATACTGCGGGAGGGCGATTTGGCCTACCTGCACGCGCATCCGCAGGATGACGAGGCGGCCGGGCCGACGCAAAGAGCCGGGAGGATCTCGTTCATGGCCGAGCCGCCCACCCCCGGACGGTATCTGCTCTACCTCGACTTCCAGGTCGACGGTCAGATGCACACCGCGCAGTTCGTCGTCGATGCGCTGACAACACATCACTAGAGGAATGCGATCATGCCCGAGATGACTGGTTCTCCCGCCGCGATGAACAACATCGAGCTGCAGATCGCCGGGATGACGTGTGCCTCCTGCGCGATCCGGATCGAAAACACGCTGAACAGCCTCGATGGCGTCAACGCGACGGTCAACTACGCGACCGAAAAGGCGACCATTCTGATCCCGGCCGGCTACGACCCGCAGGCGCTGATCGCCGAGGTCAAAAAGACCGGCTACACCGCGGTGCTGCCGGACCATCGCGAAGAACCACTCGCCGGGCCGGAGACGGATGAATCCGAGCTGAGATCGCTGCGCAACCGCCTGATTACCGCGGTCGTGCTCGCGACCCCGGTCATTCTCATGGCAATGATTCCCGTCCTGCAATTCCGCTACTGGCAATGGGCGTCCCTGGCCCTGGCGGCGCCGGTGGTCGTATGGGCGGGCCGGCCCTTCCACGCGGCCGCATGGGCCAACCTCAAGCACGGCGTCGCGACCATGGACACCCTCATCTCGGTCGGCACCCTGGCGGCATTTGTGTGGTCGCTGTATGCGCTCTTCCTCGGGACGGCCGGGGAACCGGGTATGCGCCACCGCTTCGAGCTGACCGTCACGCCCAGCGACGGCGCCGGCAACGTCTACCTCGAAGTTGCCGCCGGTGTGACCTTGTTCGTGCTGGCCGGCCGATATTTCGAGCAGCGCTCCAAGCGGCGCGCCGGTGCAGCGTTGCGTGCTCTGCTGGAGCTCGGCGCCAAAGACGTCGCCGTGCTGCGTCGCGATATTTCCGACGCAGAGATCCGCATCCCCGTCGACCAACTCGAGGTGGGCGACGAGTTCGTCGTGCGCCCGGGCGAGAAGATCGCCACCGACGGGACGATTGTCTCGGGCTCTTCGGCCGTGGACGCCTCGATGCTGACCGGCGAGTCCGTTCCGGTCGAAGTCGGTCAGGGCGACGCGGTCACCGGCGCCACGGTTAACGTCGGCGGGCGCCTCGTCGTGCGCGCCACGAGAGTCGGCGACGACACCCAGCTGGCGCAGATGGCCAAGCTTGTGGAGGCGGCCCAATCGGGCAAGGCGCAGGTCCAGCGGCTCGCCGACCGCATTGCCGGCGTGTTCGTCCCGGTCGTTATCGCCCTCGCCGTGGCCACGTTCGGGGCCTGGCTCGGAGCCGGCTTCCCCTTCACCGCCGCGCTGACGGCCGCGGTTGCGGTGCTGATCATCGCCTGCCCGTGCGCACTCGGATTGGCGACTCCGACCGCGCTACTGGTCGGCACGGGACGGGCCGCTCAGCTCGGGATCCTGATCAAAGGACCGGAGATGCTGGAGTCCACTCGCAGAATCGACACGATCGTGCTCGACAAGACCGGCACCGTCACCACCGGCAAGATGACCCTGGTCGATGTGATCGCCGCACCAGACGCCGACCGCGCCACGGTGCTGCGCTACGCCGGAGCCCTCGAGGATGCCTCCGAGCACCCCATCGCCCAGGCAATCGCCAAGGGCGCCAAGGCAGAACTCGGTACCCTGCCCACACCCGAAGACTTTGCGAACGTGGAAGGTAAAGGCGTCCAGGGGATTATCGACGGACACGCGGTCGTCGTCGGGCGGGAGAGCCTGCTGTCCGACTGGGCACAGCACCTTGATCCAGAATTGTCGTCCGCCAAAGCCCGCGCCGAGACCGAAGGCAAAACCGTCGTGGCCGTCGGTTGGGACGGCCGCGCCCGCGCGATTCTGGTGGTCGCCGACACCGTCAAACCCACCAGCGCAGAAGCCATTCGGGCGTTCAAGCGGCTGGCACTGACACCGGTGCTGTTGACCGGCGACAACAAGAATGTCGCCGAGCGCATCGCCGAGGAGGTCGGCATCACCCACGTCATCGCGGACGTGCTGCCCGCCGACAAGGTGGCCGCCGTGCGGCGCCTACAAGCCGAAGGCAAGATCGTCGCCATGGTTGGTGACGGCGTCAACGACGCCGCCGCGCTGGCAGCCGCCGACCTCGGACTGGCCATGGGCACCGGCGCTGACGTCGCGATCGAAGCCGCCGACCTGACCCTGGTGCGCGACGACCTACGCGCCGCGGCGGACGCAATTCGGCTCTCCCGCAAGACGTTGGACACCATCAAGACAAATCTGTTTTGGGCCTTCGGCTATAACGTCGCCGCGATCCCGCTCGCGGCACTGGGCCTGCTCAACCCCATGCTGGCCGGCGCCGCGATGGCTTTCTCCAGCGTCTTCGTCGTCGGAAACAGCCTGCGCCTGCGTAGCTTTACCAGCATCATCAAGGATCTGAACTGGGCCTGAAGTACCTGGCGGAAGCGGCGCCCGCTGCGCTGCGATTGACGATGGGCTGACGACGCCGCCGTCGCAGTTCAATCAGCCGGCAATCGAGCCAGTCGCTCCCCAAGAGTGGCGTGGAAGTGCCCGATCGCGCTCTCGTGCCGTCCGAACTCGAGGAAATCGTTTGCCCCGGAGTGCAAACCGCGTTGCACGCCCGCCGACATCTCGTTGTCCTCTATGGCACCGCGCGCGACGAGAGTGCCCGCCGGATTGATGGGAGGGTCGTGCGATGCGCGCTTCGCAAACTCGGCTTTGGCCATCGAATAGACGGTGAATATACTGTGGCCCACATCCACTGGATCGATGACCGCCACGAGCACCAGGTCCGGAAATGTGGCCACCATGACGTTGGGGAACAGGTGATACACGTACGTCACCCGGGCGTCGGCCGTCCAGGTGCTCTGCGGGCGGTCGCGGAGTCGCTCAATGTTGCGGTAGGGGAAGGCGATACGACAATTCGGGCCAAACGTCTCGATGACGTTGAGGTCGTCGTATTGCAGCGGGTAGAAGGTGTCCTTGTGGGTCGAGCGCAGGTGGTAACCCTCCAGGAACTGCTCGACGAGCACCTTCCAGTTCATCGCTCGCAGAGTGGAATCCACATAAACAAGCTGCCGCGCCGGGTCCAACTTGTCCCGCCACGGGCTCCCGTCCTTCAGCCACGCCATCGCCTCGTCAGTCTGCTGCCGATCACCCACACCTGAAAGCGGGCCAACGACGATAAGGGCGTCCACCTCTTGGCTTTCGACCTCGACCAGGCCGCGCGTCGACATGTCCAGGTCGGGAAAAGCGTCGTCGTGGGGCACGTGTGAGAGAGAACCGTCCAAACGATATGTCCACCCGTGGTAGCGGCACACCAGCGCATGCGAGCATCCTGCGCCTTCGACCAGCGCGAAACCGCGATGCCGACACGCATTGCGAAACACCCTCGCCCGGTGATCGGGTCCGCGGACCGCGAATAGGGGCACCCCGAAGACGGTTCGCTCGACATGGTCGCCCGGGTTGGGGATGGTCGCCGACGGAACGAAGACGCTCGGCATCGCGCGCAGCGCTTTGAGCTCCGCAGCGAAACGCTCTGGTTTCAAATAGTTTTCGACGGGCTCGCGCCACGCCCCACCTTCGTCGGTGGTGCCGCCGTCGATATGAGCGAGGAGGCGACGAACGACCTCTAGATCGTCCGCGATCGTCGGCGGCCCAATCGGCGGTCCAGTCAGCTGCGTCGCGGAACTCATGGTTTGTCAGTATCACACTATTTCCGTCACGCGTCAACGATTTAGTGATACCGTGGCGCGGTGTCGCAATCGCGGGTGAAAAAGCTGATCGGTAACCGGCCGCTGAGTGCGCGCTCGGTGCTTGCGTCGGCGCTGCTTGGGGCCAATCAGCCCCACCTCACGGTGGGCGAGCTCGTCACCATGGCCTCCCTCTTCGGCATCACGCCCGGCGCCGCGCGCACCTGCCTCTGGCGGATGGTTTCCGCCGGCGAACTGACCGCCGACGACGGCAACTACGCGCTCGCCGGCCGCCTGCTGGAACGTCGCGAACGCGTCGACGACGCATCCCGGATCGACGACGCGGCAGGTTGGGACGGAACCTGGGAATTGGCAGTCGTTTCGCTGGAACGCCGTTCGGCGGCCGATCGCCTCGAGCTTCGGAAAGCGGCCATCGCGCTACACCTCGCCGAGCTCCGCGAGGGAGTCTGGATACGTCCGGACAACCTTGACTCACAACGACTTCCGGGCTCGCGGGCAGTGCTGGACCAGCAGTGCATTCACTTTCACGGCGCCGCCACCGATATTTCCGCCGACCAGATGCGGTCGCTATTCTCCCTGGACGGATTGGCAGACGATGCCAAGGCGCTCATCGAGGCGATGAACGCCGAACTCCGCCACAACATGGGGGCGGACTCGGCCAAACGTTTCGCCGACGAATTCGCACTCTCGATCGCTGTCGTCCGGCATCTGCAGCTAGACCCACAGTTACCGGTCGAGCTCATCGGCGACGACTGGCCGGGGCATACGCTGCGCGACACCTACCGTCGTTTCGACGAAGCCTTCAAGCAACGAATGAACAATGCCTACCGCCGCCCATAAACCAGCTGGCCAAATAGTGGTCTTCACATCCTTGGTGTAGGAAGTATCTGTGTCGTCTTTACAAATCGACGGGATCCTGTAATGGATCGCCCTGTCGTCACACCCCTACCCGGGAAACCTGCCCTACTGCTCGGTGCTTTTGACCTCGGCTCGGTCGGCTATGTCGCCGAGGAGTTCTTCGTTTCCGGAACAGCATCCTGTTACGAGCCCACAGCCGAGCTCGGACCGGATGGCCGATGGGGCGTAACCCCTTCGGGCACCGCCGATTACACCACTCGGATCGTCGTGGTAAAGCCAACGGACAGCGCGCAATTCAACGGGACCGCGCTCGTCGAGTGGCTCAACGTGAGCGGCGGCATCGATGCTCCGGCGGTGTGGTTCATGGCGCATCGCGAAATGGTGCGATCCGGTTACGCGTACGTCGGAGTCTCGGCCCAGCAGGTGGGTGTTCAGGGCGGCACCAGCCTGATGGGCATCGACATGTCGTTGAAGAGCCAGGATCCGGCACGGTATGCGCCCCTGAGCCACCCCGGCGACTCCTTCTCGTACGACATGTTTTCTCAGATCGGCCGGCTCGTCAGGGACGGCGTTGTAGATGAGCTTCGCCCGCAACATCTCGTCGCCCTGGGCGAGTCTCAGTCAGCTCTGTTCATGACGACGTACGTCAACGCCGTCGACCCGCTCGCACAGGTCTACGACGGGTTTCTGGTGCACTCCAGATTCGCGGCTGCCGCGCCGCTGGACAACAGCTCCATGTTCGACGAGTCACAGGCCAACACGCCGCCAGCCGCCAGGTTCAGCCCCGAATTGCGTGTCCCGCTCGTCGCCGTCATCACCGAGACCGACCTCTTCGGGGGCATCCGATCGGGCTATTACCTTGCGCGGCAGCCTGATAACGATCGGTTGCGGGTCTGGGAGATCGCCGGAACCGCACACGCCGACAACTACACGATTCAGGTGGCGCCGATCGATGACGGGTCGGCGCCGGTGAGCGACATCGTGGCGGCATACGCGCCGACCGACATGCTGATGGGTCAGCAACTGCAGCACTGCATAAACTTCGCCCCGCAACACCACTATGTGTTGCAGGCAGCGCTGGCGCAGCTCTGCCGGTGGGTCGAAACGGGCGAGCCGGCCTCCAGCGGCGCGGACATTGCGCTCACCGATGCCGACCCGCCCGAGCCGATTCTGGATGCCAACGGACTTGCAACGGGTGGTATCCGGACCCCGTGGGTGGATGTGCCGGTTGCCCGGACATCCGGGACGGGCAGCGTCGAGAGCATCATGGCGGCCATCTTCGGCTCGGGCGAGCTCTTCGACGCCGCCACCCTGCGTCGGCTCTACCCTGGCGGGCGCGAGGACTACCTGGAACGCTTTACCGCTTCCCTCGACACGGCGATTCAAGCGGGATTCATCTTGCCGGCAGATCGGGCGGAGATTATCGAGATCGCTTCCGCGTCCTATCCCGCGTTGTGATTCGTCATTCGGCGGCGATCTCGACGAGACTTCCGTTCCGCACCTGGGCGTCGCCGCACCAGATCCGGCGCGCCTGTGGCGCAATGTCGGCGGAGCGGCCGTCCAGCTGTTCGAGGGTCAGACTGCTGATCGGATGAGTTGCCACCGCAGGTTCCAGGCCGGCCATTCCCCGCGACTCGCGTTGCAGTCGGGCTTCGTGCTCGAATTCCGTTGTCACGATTACCACTGTCGGCAGTCCGGCCTCTTCCAGGCGTACCGCGTCGTTCACACACGCCGAGCAGCACGAGCCGCAGTCGCCGATTGCCGTTAGTGCGACATCGTTTTCGGCGGCGATCTGGCTGATCAGCTCGGGACTTGCGTCCGAGGAGAAGTGGTCCTTGTCGTAGTAAGTGACCGAGGTGAACGTGAGACCGTGATCGGCCAGCTCACGAACGGTGGCGCGCAACAACTTTGCGGCGTTCCATTTGGTGTTGCTCAGCACGCCGAGGCGCAGGCCCGACGGGTTGCCGGTCCGGGGCGCCATGGGGATGGCCTCCACCTCGACCACCCCGCATGGGTCGTAAACATGGTCAGTCATTGAATCTCCTTGGATTGTTTTGCCGAGCAGACGCAAAAGCCCCATTTTGCGGACGCAAATGGGCGCTTTTGCGTCTGCTCGCGCGTGGTTCGGTGCTTCAAAGTCGGCAGGTTCCGTCGGAGCACTCGAGCTCGCTCCCGGCGCCACTGGCGCCGACAACCCCGTCGTCAATGGCGCGCAACACCGGCGTCGTTGCCGTGCTCCACCCCGGCAGGAACGCCGAGAAGCGGCCCGCGGATCCGCCGGCGACGAACAGGTGGATGTCGTCGGGAGTGAAGACGATCGGAACCCGTCGACCCGGTTCGCGCGCATACCATTTCGGCAGATTTCGGTTGTAGGTGCGCCCTCCGGGCGGCGCGTAGCGATTGCCGTAGCTCACCTGGTCCCAATCGTTGGTGCCGTTGAACCACAGGTAACGACGCACGTCGTCTCGGGTCCAGCCGAAGGAGGCGATAGTGCGCGCATGCTCGACACCGATGACGACCGTGCAGGAGCCGCCGAGGACCGCGTTGTTGTGCGCGACGGTGCTCATCGCCGAGGCGATGGAATCCAGAATCCCTTGCGGGTCATCGGAAATGTGGTTGGTGACGCTGTGCGGGGCTTCGGCCCCGATGACCAGGACGGTGCTGTCTTCGGCTGCGAATCCGTGCTCGACGTGATAGGGGGCCCACGGGCTCGCCTCCTCGTTTTCGGCGATGCAGAAGGTGTACTTACCGGGGTGGCCCAGGGTGCTCTTGTCGAGCTCACCGGGGATGCCGCCACCGACGCTGAGCAGGATCAGCCGAACCGCGCGGCCGATGGTGGCGTTGGCGCGGTTGCCGGAGCCAAACACGTTGCCCCCGGCATTCATTCCGATCTGACACGCGATCGGTCCGTTGACGACGATCAGCGGTGAGACCACATGCGTGGTCGCCTGGATGCCATTGAGGTTGAACCGCGCATCGGCCAGGGCGAGAATCGCCGCCCGCACGACGGGCGCGTATTCGGGTCTGCAACCGGCCATCACCATGTTGACGGCCAGGAGTTCGCGGGTCAGGCTGCCCCACCGCGGCGGGATGCGCGCCACTAGTTCCTGGGGGTCTCCGCCCAGTACGTGCAGCACTGCGGCCACACGCTCGGGCGTCGGAGGGACCACCGGCAGGCCGTCGCTCCATGGTTGGTCGAAGTAGTACTCGACGAGGTCGCGCTTGTCGGTGATTGGCGTCGCCACGGTCACTTCGGTTGCCTCCTACGTTGCTTATTGAGGCAACCGTAGGACTGCTGCATCTTTACTGTCCAAGACATATTTGGCTAGCTACTATATTTGCCAGATATGA
This sequence comes from Mycobacterium sp. NGS41, assembly GCF_059812725.1. Taxonomy (NCBI): domain Bacteria; kingdom Bacillati; phylum Actinomycetota; class Actinomycetes; order Mycobacteriales; family Mycobacteriaceae; genus Mycobacterium; species Mycobacterium sp. NGS41. The sequence continues at coordinate 14,019 of NZ_JCALDF010000024.1, read as the reverse complement.
CAGATCCGGAGCTGCGCCTGCTGCGCTATTTCGTGGCCGTCGCCGAGGAACGACACTTCGGCCGCGCCGCCGAACGGCTCCACATTGCCCAGCCGCCGCTGAGTCAGCAGATTCAAAAGCTGGAACGTCAACTGGGAGTGGAGCTGATCGATCGGTCCCGGCGGCCGATCGAGCTCACCGACGCCGGCAACGCACTTTTTGCCGAGGCGCGGCTGGCGCTCACCCACGGCGAACGGGCGTTCGCGGCCGCGCGCAGGGCCGCCGCAGGTCAGCTCGGGCACCTGCACATCGGTGCCCTGCTGGCCGCGGTCGACGGCGTCCTGCCGTTTGTCATGCGCGCCCACCGCCGCGACTACCCCGACGTCAAACTCGAGCTCACCGAACTGAGCACCGCCGAGCAGGTTGCGCGTTTGGTGGAACACCGCCTCGATGCCGGCTTCCTGCGCGGGCCCGTCGACGAACGGTCGCTGACCATCCAGACTCTCATCGACGATCCGCTTGCCGCGGTCGTGTGGGACGACCACGTACTTGCCGAGCACGAGCGGATCGCCCCGTCGCTGTTGGCGGATCAGCCGATCATCATGTGGACTCGGGCCACTGCGGCCACTACCTATGCCGACGTCGTCGAGCTGTTTCGCATGCATGACATCGAGCCGCTGATCGTCGACGAAGTGCCGCGAATCCAGACGGTTCTCGCCCTGGTGGCATCCGGAGCCGGGATAGCTTTGCTACCAACGTCATTCATCAACCTCAGCCGAAACGGCGTCCGGTTCATCCCGCTACACGGACCGCTGCCGCACCGGCCACTGGCACTGGCATGGCGCACGACGGACCAATCACCAACCCTGCGTTGCCTTCTCGATGTTGCTGTGCAGGCGTCTCCGCTGTACTCAAGTGATCTCGGCCGGCGCTATCCGCAACTCGCTTCGCCGTCGCAGGACCAGCGCTAGATCAGCTCACAGATGCGAAGCGAGGTTTTGCAGGATGTCGGCGGTGGGTTCGGCGGTGGCGTGCCGCCATCCCGTTCCTGCCCACAGGTGGACGAACTCGGGTTTCCCGGCCGCCGCCGCGGCTTTGCGCAGCGGGCTGGTGAGGTGGTGCAGCGCCGGATAACCCAGTGGTGCCTGCGCTTCGTGGGCGTCGATGAAGTTGTTAAGCAGGCCGCGGGCGGGCCGGCCGGTGAAGGCTTTAGTCAGCACGGTTTCGGTGCGCTGTGCATCGGTGAGGGCCGCCTGATGGGTGGCCGAGGCGCCGCTTTCGGCGGCGCGCAGCAGCACGGTGCCGACCATGGCCGCCGCGGCACCCGCACGGATCACCTCGACGACGGCCTGCGGGGTGGCGATGCCCCCGGCTGCTACGACGGGGACGTCTACCGCCTCGGTGATGCTGCGGACCAGGTCGGCGATCGGCGTCGGAATCACGGGCTGACGTGGGGTGAGGGTGGCGGAGTGACCCCCCGCCGTCGACGCCTGTACTGCGAGCAGGTCAACGCCGGCGGCACAGGCCTGCGCCGCTTGATCTGCGGTCGTCACGGTTTGCATCACCAGGCTGTTGGCCTGCTGCAGTGCGGCGATCACGTTGCTTGGCGGAATGCCGAAAGTAAAGGAGACGACCGGCACCGGGTCGTCGAGCAGCAGCGCGATCTTGGCGTCGAAGTGATCGTCGTCCTCGACGGGCTCCGCTGGCAGGGTCAGGCCGAACTGGTCGGCTTCGCGCTGGATGATCGTGGCATACGTTCGGTAGCTTTCCGGGTCGACAGGCAGCGGGTTGGGTGCAAAGACATTGATCCCGAACGGGATACCCTCGCCCCGTACCTGGGCGATTTCAGCTGCAACGGCGTCGGTGGATTTGTAGCCGGCGGCGAGCATGCCCAGGCCGCCGGCCCGGGTCGCCGCGCATACCATCGCCGGGGTGGTCGGACCGCCCGACATCGGAGCGGCCACGAGGGGGAACGACATTCCGAACTGCTCGAGCATGTGTGCACCTGCCGTCGGTGTGTGATCCATTTCATGGCGCCCGTTCAGTCCAGCATGAACCTAAGGGGCCACGCATCGCCGGGCAAACTTTCGGGCCGGCTGTCAGCTCGCGGTAGGTAAGCTCGACAAGGCCGGCCAGCACACATTTCGATTTGATCTCAGCGCTGACCTCCCGCCACGGATCCGACATATCGGGCCTGGTGATGGTACGGTTCGCTGCTGTGGCGGCGTCATTTTTCAACCCGGGCATTGCTTGCGGAAGCATGCCCGCTGCGCCGCGCGCCGCAAACGACATGCGAAGCACCGGGGGCGTACGGTGCCAGACCTGAACCGTCGTCGCTTCCTCGGGGCGCTTGCCGCGGCCACCGTGGCAGGCGTGGGCGCAGCTCGCTTGGTAGTCGACCCGCAACCGCGGACATTCGCCCAAGCGCCCGCGGCCGCGGCGGCCCCTCCCGGACCGGCCACTGCCGCCCCAGCAGCGCACGTATTGCCGCCTCCGGCGGCGGCCGCCCGCATCCGGCTGCCCGGTGGCGGGGCACTGATGAAACTTCCCGGCCAGGGCGACCTGCTCGCGCTGACCGTCGACGACGGCGTGAACAGCGAAGTAGTGCGCGCCTACATACAGTTCGCCAAGGACACCGGCGTGCGGCTGACGTTCTTCGTCAACGGCGTCTACGACTCCTGGACCGAGAACATCCAGTTACTCCGGCCTCTGGTTGATTCCGGACAGATCCAGCTCGGCAACCACACCTGGTCGCATCCGGATTTAACGACCCAGACGAAAAGCCAAATTGCCCAACAGCTCACGCGCAACGACGACTTCTTGAAGAAGACCTACGGCGTGGGCGTGAAACCCTATTGGCGACCGCCGTACGCAAAGCACAATGCCGACGTCGACGCCGTGGCGGCCGACCTGGGCTACACCGTTCCCGTCTTGTGGTCAGGCTCGTTGTCGGATTCGACGTTGATCACCGAGGAATACATCGTGAAGATGGCCAACAAATACTTCACTCCTCAGGCCATCGTGATCGGGCACCTCAATCATCTGCCGGTCACCCACGTCTATCCGCAACTCGTCGAGGTCATCCGCGCCCGCAACCTGCGTACCGTCACCCTCAACGACGTCTTCCTCAAAACTCCTTAGCCGCAGCCCGATTCGGTTACGTAGCCGATGTCACCAACGGACACAACCGCTGCCGAGGTTGCATCGCACCTCCCAGTGTCGCTGACAAGTTTCATCGGGCGTGCAGCGGAAATCGCCGAGGTGCAACGGCTGCTGACCACGAACCGGTTGGTAACCCTAAGCGGCGCAGGCGGTGCGGTGCTGGTGGAACCGGTGGCCATGCGACGACGGAGCCTGCCCGGACTCATAACGATGCAATTTGTGTACGGGATCCGTTGTGCCAGTGACACTTTAAATTCCGCCGGCAAAAAGGCACCAACCGCGCGGTCGCGCGCTCGTCTGAACATGTAGGTTTGATCCGTTGCGGCGCCGACACGCGCCGCGCCAGCAGAGCATTACTCCCCCCGGCAATCCCCCAGTTGTGGGCACTTCGTAACTGATCGTCGCCCGGCGCTCACGGACCGGTGAGCGGGCAGGTGCGGGCCGGGGGCCGGGAGTCGGCCAGGAACACGGTCTGAGCGGTCATCTTGTAGCCGGACATGCGTTCGCGGAAGATCTCGATGGATTCCTCGGGGTGGACAGAGTCGATCACGGCATGAGGGCCGATGGCGTTGAACTGGTGGCTGGTGCCGCGGGGGATCTGCATGTCGACGAAAGAGCAGGGCGGGACCACGAGGTTGTAACGGATCCGGCGGATGTCACGCGGGGCGTCGGGCAGGTCGTCCTGAAACTGGCTGGGACGGAACGGGGTTACTCCCGCGATGTCGGTGACCTCGAACGGTGAGAGGCTACTGACACGGATTTGGGTGTTCGGGCCCGTCATCATGCGGACCAGTCGCAGCCCGGTGTGCAGGTGCATGCGCGAGCAAATGCCGCGGTCCTCAACGTCGTAGAAGTCCATCAGATAGCGGTCGGCGAAGTACCCGTCGAAGGGCTTTTCGATCATGTACACGTCGCCCTCTTCAAACGTCTGCGAGCGCACGATGCCGTCCACATCCGGCGTGGTCGCGGCGCGACTCGACTTGGCGCGGTGGACGATTCCCGCTAAAGCCTGCACGACCGCGAGTGCGACGTCGGCGGGAAACTGTGCCACCGGCGTCACGACAATGCGTGCGGGGTCGACGAACTCGGCGATATCGTGGATCTCGTTCTCGTCGTCGGCCGTAGTCTTGATTCTCGGTTCGGGCATGCGACACGAACTCCTCAATGTGTCAATCGGTTCTGTCGGCAGCGGTGCGGATTCGTCACGGCCTCACGGGTCCACCCCGAAGGAACGTAACCACAGCTCCAGCGACAGCAGCAGCCACAACTTGCCGCCCGGGCGCGGCAACAGCGCACCCTGACCGCGAAGCCAGGCGTGGATGGTGTCCTCCCGGAACAGGCCCCTGGCCCGTGCTGAGCGACCCAGCAGCAGGTCGTGGCTGAGGTCGCGCAGCGGACCGGCCAGCCACTGCTGCACCGGAACTCGCATTCCGCTCTTCGGGCGATCGACGATCGTGGCCGGAAGCAGGTCGCGCACCGCCTGTTTGAGAATCCACTTCTCGACTGTCCCGGCCAGTTTGTAGTGCGGCGGCACACAGAAGGCGTGGTCGATCACCGCTCGGTCGAACAGCGGCGCACGCCCTTGGACGCCGGCAGCAGTGGTGATGCGTTCCACCTTGGTAAGAATGTGATGGGCACCCTTGGTGCGCAGATTTGCGTGCAGCAGCTGGTTGAGCAGGCTATGCATTCGGCCCTGCCGCAGATACGGCGTGAACACCTCGGTGAGCGGCGGCGCATCGGTGAGTGCGGCGAGCACCTCTGGGCTCAGCAGCACCGGGAGGTCCGGGTAGCACTTGCGGTAACTGTCGAGGTATGCCTGCGCCCGGGCATTGGGATCGGGATCATCGCGAGCCAGTTCGAAGATCAGCATCGGCAGGTTTTTGGGGCCGCCGAATACCGGGTCTCCGCCCTCGCCGTTGAGAACCACCGTAGCGCCGTCTGCCGCAACGGCTTCGGCGAGCATCAGATTCGGGACAGTCAGCGGGTCTCCGACAGGGCTGTCCAACAGCGCCACCGTTTGCGCGAGCCGGGCCGCGACCGCCTCGCCGGAGACCGTGAGCACGCGATGCCGCGTGTTGCAATGCGCGGCAACCAGTCCGGAGTACCCGAGCTCGTTGGGCGCATGACGCCCGAAACTGATGGAGTAGGTGTGCACAGTGTGGTCGTGCAGTTTGGCGGCAAGGGCAGTGACTAGGCTGCTGTCAATCCCGCCAGACAGCAACACCGCGACGGGCTCCCCGGGTGGCAGTCGCCGGACCGTCGCATCCTCGAGCAGGGCGCGCAGTTGCAGCGCGTGAGCGTCGGCCGGTCTGCCGTCGGTGACTTCGCACGGCTCCCAATACGTTTCCTCGGTGGATGAGCCGTCTGCGCGCACCCGGACACAGCGCCCTGGCAGCACCTCGGCGACGTCGCGCAGCAGCGTCTCGCGCCCTGGCAGATAGGCGAAGCTCAAAAACGACCGCACCGCTGAAAGATTCAGGCCGGTCCGAAGCTTTGGCCAGCGCGCAAGCGTTCGCAGCGATGTCGAGGCACACCAGTTATCACCCACCGACGCATAAAACAGGGTGCGAGCACCCACATGGTCGTGTACCAGCAGCAGCTCGGTTCCATCGACGATGGCGAGGGCGAACATGCCCTCCGCGGCGGCGATTCCGTCGAGCCCGAAGCGGGCGTAGGAGTGCAGTAAGAGTTCACCGTCGCTGCAGCCGGGCGAGGGTGCGTCGGCGCCGAGGCAGGCGCGCAGCCGGTCGATGTTGTGCAGTGTGACCTCTCCGACTGCGACCAGAGCGCCCCGGCCACGGCGATCGGCGCGGTACGGTCCGGCGGCCGCACCCGGGCCGCTGACCAGACCCAGGGCATAGCGCCCGGTCACCGCTATCGGGTCGGCACCGACCGCGCGAACCTGGCCCGGCAAATCGTCCGGACCAAGGAATGCACACCAGCGAGACATCTGAGCACCTCAGCCGAAGTCGCAGCCGTCGGCCCAGCAGTCCGCGGTGTCGCCCCAGTCGGCAACGCTCGCAGCGTCCCAACCCCCTCCGCCCGAATCCGACGGTTCCTTCGCAGCCTGCGTGCGCAGCTCTTCCTCCTGCGCCGCGGTCAGGCTGTCCGGCGGCATCGCCAACCCGCCGAGCAGGGCCCCGCCGGCCACTGCGGCCAAGATTGTGCCGATCCGCCAACCGAACGAGGACCGATTCGTGGTCAGAACACTGTCGCCCCACAAAGTTCGCCCGTATCCGCCTTCACGCCCGTAGATCACCCTTCCGTCGCGGTACGTCCGCTTGACCAGCCCACGGCCCAGTGGTTCGTCGGTGCCGGCGTCACCGCGGTGGTCGTGCCACTGCACTGCCCCCGCAGCGGATCGCCGCCGCCACTCTTGGCGCCCGTCGGAGTACTGCCGATGCACGGTGTCGTCGCTGAGCAGTTCATCGGTATAGGTGATTTGCCGCTGCATCGGCATCGAAAGCCCCTCTCAGGCGGCAGGCCAGGTCAGGAAGCCCGTCGCGCGGACGCGGCGCACCTCATCGAAAAACGCTGGCGCTGGCTGTACTTCGCGCACCAGCCGGTGCACGGTGCGCAGCAGCGAGGCCGGGTTCACCGCCTCGAGGTGGACGAATCGCCCACGGCGCAGCCAGGCGCGCTCCCACGCGGTGACCGTGGCCTCGACGGGCTGCGGGCGGCCGTGGCAGTGAAAAAGGTGCAGCCGACCTGCATGGTGCGGCCGCAAACCGAGCGGGATCACGCGCACGCCTGCGGGAATATCGGTGAGTTCGCAGACTCGCGCGGGGAAGGCGAGTCCCCGCGGGCTGGCGTCGTGCACCACATAGATCGCCGCACGCTCGGCTCGGGTGAGCATGTTCGCCATCCGCGGATCCAGCGGCAGCTCGGCTGTCCCCAGCACCGGACAGGCCGATTCCATCGGTACCCCGTTGGCGCGCAACATCTGTGCGACCGCATCGGACTGGCAGACCAGCAGTCGCGGCAGACCGTAGTCGAACAGGTCCGGTTCCGGGGTGTGCCGGCCGGCGGGTTCAGAGCAAGGGGGTGCGGGCCTTAGCAGTCCGGCCACCTCGCCGTGGCGGCGTAGCGCCTCCTGGAACGCTCGGTAGTTCACCGGCGGCGCGACGGTGAACGCAGGCCGGTGTGGCAGCCGTTGCGCCGGCAGCGCCAGTCGGCAAAGTTCGTAGTAGAGCTGGCGTTCGGTGAACCACAGTCTTGCTGGTGCGCCCGCCCGCTCGGCCGCGATGCGCAGCAGTCGGCCCAGCAGCCGGTCCCTCACGACGCCGGCCAGGTGAGAAAGCCGATCGCCTCGGCACGACGCTGGTCGGGATCCGGCATTCCCTCAACTCGCTGCACGGCCCGATCCACCGCGGTGATCAGTTTGGCGGGTGGAACCGCGGCGATCGGCGACCACCACCCCTCGGCCAGCCAGTCGATTTCCGCCTGCGTCAATGTGTCTCGGCGCAACCGGGCCAGATCCTCCTGCGCCGGTGCAGGCTCGCGCAGCCGCAGTGAGGACCGGCTGACCAGCACCGTTCTCGGCGCCAATCCGGCCACAACAGCTCGCGGTCCCAGTGTTGCGCGGGCGGAGTCCGCGAATTGCAACCCGGCCAGGCTCGCATCGTGCAACACGATCACCGGGATCTGCGGGGGGATTTCCTTGATGCGCTCCGCCAACATGATGGCCCGTGTGTTTGGCACGTCGTTGGCGGCAAGGCAGGTGCGCACGGAGGGGTCCGGACACAGCAGCGCGAAGCGCGGGTTCTCTACCGGCGGCGGCAGCGGCGTGCGCGGATCCACTTCTCCCGGCGGCAGCCCGCTGTACACCTTCGTCCACCGAGCATCCACTTCCCGTTGAAAGAGTTGGTTGCTGATGGGGATCCGGATCGGCGCGCGGCGGTAGGCCCGGATCGCCGCCAGTATCGTCACATAGGCGAGCAGCGCGACCACCGCGGCGGCGACGAGTGCAATTAGGGGGCGCAGGCCCGCGATCAGGCCCGCGACGAAGATGAGGCCCAGGACGGGGACCCCGGCGATCGTCAGACCGATGGGGACCGCGTTGGATCCTGTGTGGGGACGACGCACTTTCTTCCAGGCGGCTGCATACCAAAGTTGCGTCGGCGTGTAGCGCAGACCGCGCCCGTCACTGAGCCGCTCGGCCAGCCTGTGAAGCCTCAGGTCGTGCAGCCCCAACGGGTCTGTCTTGGGCTCCAGTGCGAACGTTCGGCGGCACTTCGAACAGCGCCGTTCCGGACGCTGCTTGTACAACAGTGTGTGGCGGCAGTGCGGACAGATCACGATTCATCGACCCCGCTTGGGCTCGCCCGGCATGTGAGCCTCAGTGTCGCACGATGATCGATCTCGTGACCGCTGCTTTGCTGCATCCTGGTTCGATCCTGTGGGCGGACCGCTGGCCGACAGGGGGTGCGGTTGCGGTTTGGAGGAGTCTCCACATTCGTTCTCGGTTACCGTAGCGATGCCCAGTAATTCGTCATAACGACGATGAAGGTTGACATCGTCGCGATGCCCAGGAAAGCCTCAAAGCCATACAGGAACTGATAAATGAAAGCCGCTTTCTCCAGATAGTAGGTATTCGCACCGAAGGTGAAGAAACCGCCGGCACTGAGCAGGAACCCTGCTTCGCCGAATGCACTGACAAAGATCGCGGTGAATACGAGTAAGAGTGCCAGCGCGGTAAGCAGCACACGTATCGGTTTGATGCCATACCCGGTCGTATATTCCAGGAAGTAGCGAGCCAACCGCTGGTGTTGGTTTGGAGTGTTATACCGCGTGAGTGAGCGTTTCTCGAGAAATAAGTTAATCCGAGCCAAATGGCTTATGCGTCCAGCCTCATAGGCGTCACGCAAGCTACGATGAAAGGGTGCTTCATATCGCCGGTCGAAGATCGCCGGGGATGATCCTTCGCGGCCGAAAGTGTACGAACGCCGTGCACGCTGTACTACCTTCGTAAGCTCGTCGAACTTGCAATCTACAAACACATCGGTTTCAAAGAAACAGTCCCTGAACTCCACGTTTTTAAAGGTGCAGTTGGAAAAAGTATTCCGCTGAAGAAAGTTACACTTGGTAAATCTACAGTCTTCGAAGTCAGCGCCATAGGCGTTGAACCTCATAAGGGTGACTGAATCGAAGTGCACTCGGAGGGCGTCGATGAAATTACCCGTGACCGTCCGCCATGTGCCGTGATCAAAGACCACATCGCGCCAGCGCGCGTAGTTTAGGATCAGATTCTTGAATAGCTCATCATCGGGCGCTCTGATGGTTAGCTCCACCAGGCGCAGTCCCCTCATGTCGGAATTATCCTCAAAAAACCCCGGCGGCCCGTCAGTGACAATGTCGTTGAGTCGATTACCCCCGCCGTCTTTTATTGCGGAATCTACATCGGTGAATACTTGTTCTCCGCGCGGTGTCTTCCAACGGTCCTGGAACTTTTGCCGCCGTTTATTGATTTCAACGTAATTGGCGAGCAGGTTCAGGGGTGTATACATGGGCAAGTTGTAGCACAACTTGTCGACTGACGCCGGGTGACTCGGATCAACGCGAGGCGATCCGCGCCCCGCGCCCGCAAAAGCCCCGCCAAGTCACCAACGGACCCGGTCGCCTGGACGAATCATTGCTCCTCCGATGTCATTGCTAGTCAAACTCTTGCAAGTCCTGTCGGAGGACGAACTCGTGCATGCCGGGCACCGTGAAGGCCAACATGCCGCGGTCGGGAGGGTAGATCAGTCCTTTATTGATGAGTTCGTTGCGAGCGACGGACAGGTCGCTGGCACGCGATTTACGCATACGAGATGCCAAGGTGGACACCGTCGCCGGGCCGTCATTCCGTATATAAGAAATCGTTATACGGCCTTAGAAAGCTTTAGTATTGGGCCGCTTGCGAGCGACCTGAGGCTCCGCCGTGCTGCACCTGAACGACACCGTCGCCCAGTGTGTCACCGGTGTGTGACGAGCGCTTCGGCGCATCCGGTGTGTCCTCTGAATGCCAGGACGACCAGTGACGAAACCCTTTGTACGAGCGCTGGACTGTGTGAGGCGTTCTTGTAGCCGAGCATTAGCTTGCCACTTTGCAGCCCGTCCACGCCGTAGACAATCGAGCCGAACAGGTCGGCGCAGTCGCGTCCCTAGGAGAATGCGCGCGGGTAACGACGGTGGTAGCCGTCTTGCATCATGGTGCCCCGGCACTTTTCGCATGTTTCGCCTGGGATGTGGACGGTGTTTCTCAGGTACCCGGGTGCCGTCTTGCCCGTTAAACTGCAACCCTCCGTTGGCTCATCGCGGCGCGAACAGCGACGCCGGCAACCAGAACGTGTAGTTGTCCTTGCATTCGTCGTAGCCGTGCGTGCCGGTCGGCTGGTATCCCGCCACGGAACTGAGGCGCTGCGCGTCGTCACTGCCCGCGCGGATCTCGATCCAGTGCGCGGCACACCACCGGTACGCCATGTCGGCGTTGTGTGGCAAGGCGTTCCGACGGCTGCGACACCGATGCCGGTGCCGCGGGTCCTGGTCCGCCTGCGCACCTGTGCATTTGCCGGGCAACGACGGATGCTGCAGCACATCCTCGATGCCATCGAGCCGTTGCGGGTGGAGGCGACTGTGACGGTGGGACCGGCCATCGACGCGTCCGGATTGCGCGTGCCGGCGAATGCTTCGCTGCACGCCTGGCTCGATCACGATGAAGTGCTGGCGACCGCGTCGTTGGTGGTGGGCCATGGCGGACACAGCACGACGATGCGAGCGTTGTCTTTCGGTGTGCCCCTTGTGGTTATGCCCGCGAATGCGTTGATCGACCAGAAGTGCGTCGGCGCAGCGCTGGAGAACATCGGCGTCGGCATCCTGCTGCGCAAACACGCGAGCGTCAGGCGAATACGCGCGGCAATCAGCACGGTACTAGGTGATCCGAGCTACCTCGCGGCGGCGGTTCGACTCGGCGAGAGCATCCGTCAACGTGACGGCGCCCAAGAAGCCGCCGACGCCATCAACGAGTTCGCGAAAACTTATGTGGCACAATGAACTACTTGTTCTCTGCGGAGAGCAACATTGTCAGGGTCTTTCGAAGTTCGCCAAATCGCCTTGGTCCCAGCGTCTGCTGCCAGCGCTCCTCTAAATCGAGTGCACTGGAACGCATTACCCGCAGCGCCTTTCGGCCGCGCGGAGTCAACTCGATGATCTGAGCGCGCGCATCGACTGGATCGGGCACCCGGCTCACATAGCGATGGCGTTCCAGCGCGGCGACCGCCTGGGCCACCGCCTGGCGAGTCACCCCAAGCCTGTCGGCCAGATCTGACGCATGCAACCCGCCGGTTATCAGCGGCACCAGGGCGACCGATTGCGCCGGCCGGATCCCGTCGAGCCCGGCTGCGGCGAAAGCCGCTCTCAGGCGCGGGGCACCGGATACGGCCACCAATTGCACCAGCGCCGGCACCGTCGGCTCCCAGTCGGCATCCAGAACACGTCGCATGGCCCTGAGTGTGCCACCCGACGGCAGATTGACAAGCTGCTTGTCAAAACCCGCCACGGCTGCCACCATGGGGTCATGCGGTCTGGCAGCGTTCGGACACTCGGCGTGTGCGTGCTCGGAACCCTGATGCTGTTGGTGGGCGGATGTCTGGGCGGTGGTCATGCGGTGGGGACGCCGGATCCCAAGTCGATCCCGGTCGGACAGTCCACCCAGTCCTTCGATTCGGGCGGTGTCACCCGGACGTTCCACGTCTACCGACCGCAGGAACTGAGCGGGGGCGTGCCCCTAGTGATCATGCTCCATGGTGGCTTCGGCAGCGGCGCACAGGCGGAACGCGCCTATCACTGGGACACCGAAGCCGACCACGGCCATTTCCTGGTCGCCTATCCCGATGGTCTCAATCGTGCCTGGAATGCCGGGTCGTGCTGCGGTAATTCGGCTCGCACTAACGTCGACGACGTCGGGTTCATCAGCGCCATGGTGTCCGTGATCGAGCACGAGACGTCCATCGATCCGGGCCGCGTCTACGTCACCGGCATGTCCAACGGCGCCATGATGGCGCTTCGGCTTGGGTGCCAGACCGACACATTCGCCGCGATCGCGCCCGTCGCGGGCACACTGCTCACCGACTGCTCGCACGCGCGGCCGACGTCGGTTCTCCAGATCCACGGCACCGCCGATGACAGGGTTCCCTACGACGGCGGGCCGGGCAAAGCCTTCGCGGGCGACGGCAGTCCACGTGTCGACGGCCCCTCGGTGCCATCGGTGAACGCCACCTGGCGTTCCATCGACGCGTGCGCAGAACCGACATCGAACACCTCCGGGCCGATAACGACCTCGACGGCCGGATGCGCGGACGGCCGGACGGTGGAGTTGATTTCGGTGGCGGGGGCGGGCCATCAATGGCCTGGTGGTGAACGCAACCCGGCCTCGGAAAGGCTTGGTATTCCTTCGCCGTCGACGGCGCTGGATGCCACCGACACCGTTTGGCAGTTCTTCACCCAGCACCACCGGTAGGTCCGCCGAACAGACGCAAAAGCACCCTATTTCGGCACGAAATGGGTGCTTTTGCGTCTGCTCGCCGTAGCTAGGCTGAAGCGGTGGAAACTCCGGAACTGCGAATCTCTAACGTCAACGTCTTCGACAGCGTCGATGCTCACGTCGTCGGGCCGATGGACGTCACCATTCGGGACGGGCTGGTGGCGTCAGTCGCGCCGGCCGGCTCGGCCGGGCCCGCCAGCGATGGCCTGACGATCGACGGGACCGGCAAGACGCTGCTTCCGGGCTTGATCGATGCGCACTGGCACGCAATTTTCACTACCATCCCGGCGGCTGTCGGTCAGCTCAGCGAGGTCGGCTACGTGTTCGCCCGAGCGGTCGTCAGCGCCCGCGAGACCTTGCTGCGCGGCTTCACCACGGTCCGGGATCTCGGCGGCCCGGTGTTCGGGATCAAGCAGGCCATCGACGAGGGCGCCATCCTCGGCCCGCGCATCTTCCCGGCGGGCGGTTTCATCTCCCAGACCGGCGGGCACGGCGACTTCCGCCTTCCCAACGAAGTCCCCCGCGGTGTGGTCGGGCATCTGAGCTACTCCGAAATCATCGGCGCTGCCGTTATCGCCGATGGCGAAGCCGAAGTACTCCGTGGTGCGCGGGAGATGTTGCGGCGCGGGGCATCTCAGCTCAAACTGATGGCCGGGGGTGGCTGCGCCTCGCCGTACGATCCGCTCGACGTCGCCCAGTACACGGAAACCGAGATGCGCGCCGCGGTCGATGCCGCGCAGAACTGGGGCACCTATGTCACGGTGCATGCCTACACTCCCCGTGCGATTCGCACGGCCGTCGCCGCCGGTGTCCGCTGCATCGAACACGGCCACCTCATCGACGAGGAGACCGCCGCGCTGCTCGCTGAAGAGGGCATCTGGTGGTGTCTGCAACCGTTCCTCGACGACGAGGACGCGGTACCGCTGCCCCCGGCGAGCCAGGCGAAATTCCAAGAGATGGTCGCCGGCACCGACACCGCCTATCAGCTGGCTATCAAGCACCAGGTCAAGGTGGCGTTCGGGACGGACATCCTGTTCGACGCCAAGCTGGCCAGCCGACAGGGCGCTCTACTTACCAAGCTCACCCGCTGGTACAAGCCGGCCGAGGTGCTGCAGCAGGCCACCATCCGCAACGCCGAGCTGCTGGCCATGTCCGGGCCGCGCAACCCGTACCCGGGACGCCTCGGCGTCGTGGCCGAAGGGGCGTTGGCCGACTTGATTCTCGTCGACGGCGATCCGGTCGCCGACATTTCGTTGATCGCCCGGCCCGACGAAGCTTTCACCGCCATCATCAAGGACGGCCGCCTGGTCAAGGGCTAATGGCGAGCAGACGCAAAAGCACCCGCGCGCTCGGCGTGT
>NZ_JCALDF010000023.1:0-85049 GCF_059812725.1 Mycobacterium sp. NGS41 | reverse complement strand
AGCACGACGACGAGATCGCGCGGCGTGCCGGCGGTCTCGGCGGGCGGCAGCACGGTCACCGACCAGGTGCCCTCGTCACCGTCGGGGTCGGGAACCAGCAGCGCCGACGACGACAACTCGTGGCGGTCCACGTGGAAGCGCAGCACGAAGTCACGGTCGGCACGGGCCCCGGGCTCGACCTGCAGCCGCGTCGGACCGTCGGATGTCACGACGGCAGTGGGCAGCGATGCCCGCAGGTCCGACACGGCTAGCCCGCCGCCGTCCACGGTCAGCGAGATCTCTAGGTCAGGTCGCCGGTCGGTGTCCGACAGGCGCGGCGGAGTCACCCGCGACGCATCGGGCACGGCATCGGTGTCAGCCGCCAGCCCGCCGCCGGTCTGATCACCCTCGACCGGGGTCCCGGTGGTGTATCGAGGGGCGACCACGAGCGGGAAGCGGAAGGTGGCTTCGCCGTCCTCGAACGCCAGCGGGCCGGTCAACACCATCTCGATGGTCGCTTCCTCACCGGGCCCGAGGTTGCCGACCCGCACCGAGAACACATCCGGGCGGTCCTCCTCCACGATCGCGGCGCGCTGCCCGGAGACCAGCGCGTGCTCGTAGTCCGCGCGGGCCTGGCCGCGCTCCTTCAGCACGCCGATTACCCGACGTCCGGCCAGGGAAGCGACGAAGTCGGTCACACCCGCGCGGGCCGGCAACGGGAACACATAGGTGGCCTCGATGGTGGTATCGCCGGTGTTGGCGAACCGCTGGCGCACCGTGGACGTCGCGGTCATGCCGACGATGGCGGTTTCGACGCTCAGCGCCCGCAACGGCAGCCGTTCCCCGGTCGCCGAGCTCAGCTCGCCGCAGGTCGGCCGGCCGGGTGTCGCCGGCGTCTGTTCGGCGGTGAGAAGGGGAAGTAACTCAGTGCTCATCGGGTGTCCTTTCGTTGTTGGCGAGGAGGTCGAGCAGCGGCGCCGCGGCGCCGCGCAGGGTGTCGAGCGAAGGCAGTGGGCCCTCAAGGCCGTCGATCAGCAACGTGACACCGTCGGAAAGCCGGACGGCTCGCAGGTCTGTCACGGCCGGCTGGGCGGCGGCCGGCTCCGATGTGGTCTGCGGCGCGATCTGCCAGAAGCGGCCGGCCGCCCGGGCCGGGACCGCAGCCGAGGCGGGCTCCGGGTCGCCCAGGTCGGCGGGCATGGCGCTGGGCGGTATCGCGGCCAGCGCTTCCAGCTCCGCTTGCGGCATCCGCTCGAGGCGCTGGGCGATCTCGTCGAGCGAAAGCCCCTCGCCTTGTAGCCGTTTGACGGCCACCAGGCGGATCAGGTGGCTCCGCCCGTAGGTCAGCGCACGTCCCCGCGTCCCGGGTCGGGGCAACAGGCCGCGCGCGGTGTAGTAGCGGACCATGCGCTCGGCCGGGACCGCTTTGGCCTGACGGTTGTCGGGCACCGCTCCGGACGCCTGCACCGCGTGGGCGGCGACGGCGGCGAATTCGGGCAGCGTGAGCAGTTTCATGGTTAATTGACAGTGTCACTCATCTTCTTGACACTGTCAACTGCTAAGGCTGCCGGGCTCGTCGAGCCTGCGGTGCGGGCATCAGCCTGCGTCCACGGCGCAAAAGTTCGAGTGAGCCGCGCCCTCAGCGCAGAGTCGAGCTGGGGACCAGACTCGCCGCAACGCCCCCTTCAGGCCCGCGGGTAACTTCAGTCTCATCAGTCACAGCGCGGCTACCTGCGAAGCGCCCGACGATCGCCTACGCTGCTCAAACGATGCTTCGGTTACCGTCCTCGTCGCGTGGCGCGGCGTTCGTCGCCGCACTTTTTCTGATTGCTGCGCCGGCCGGTCCTGGTCTGCCCTTCGCACATGCCGAACCCGACGCCGGTCCCAACGCGGTTCCGGCCGCATGCCCGTACAAGGTGTCCACGCCGCCGGCGGTCGACTCGTCGGAGGTTCCCCAGGCCGGTGAAGCGCCGGTGCCGCTGGCGGTACCACCCAAGCCGGTCGGCGGCGACGCGCTGGGCGGCTGCGGGATCGTCACCGCACCCAACACGTCACCGGTACCGGGCGACGTCTCCGCCGGGGCGTGGCTGGTGGCGGATCTGGACAGCGGCGCGGTGATCGCCGCCCGCGACCCGCACGGCCGGCACCGCCCGGCCAGCGTCATCAAGGTGCTGGTGGCGATGGCCGCCATCAACGCGCTCAACCTGAACAAGTCGGTTCCCGGGACCGCCGACGACGCGGCGGCCGAGGGCACCAAGGTCGGCGTGGACGCCGACGGCATGTACACCGTCAACCAGCTCCTGCACGGGCTGCTGATGCATTCGGGCAACGACGCCGCGCACGCGCTGGCCACGCAGCTGGGCGGAATGCAGGCCGCCTTGGAGAAGATCAACATGCTGGCCGCCAAGCTCGGCGGCCACGACACCCGGGTGGCCACGCCGTCCGGACTGGACGGGCCAGGCATGAGCACCTCGGCCTACGACATCGGCCTGTTCTACCGGTACGCCTGGCATAACCCCACCTTCAGTGACATCGTCGCGACCCGCGCCTTCGACTTCCCCGGCCACGGCGACCACCCCGGCTACCAGCTGGAAAACGACAACCAGCTGGTCTATCACTACCCGGGCGCGCTGGGCGGCAAGACCGGTTACACCGACGACGCCGGCCAGACCTTCGTGGGTGCGGCCAACCGCAACGGCCGACGCCTGGTAGCGGTGCTCCTGCACGGAACCCGGCAGCCGATCGCCCCCTGGGAACAGGCCGCGCATTTGCTGGACTACGGGTTCAGCACCCCGGCCGGCACCCAGGTCGGCACGCTGGTCGAACCCGACCCCACGCTGGCGAGTGCCGGACGCCCCACGGATCGGCCGGCCGACGCCACCCAGGCCGCCGGACTGACTTCGTCGCCCGATTCGCTTCCGGTACGCGTCGGCGTGGCCATCGTCGGCGTGCTGGTCGTGTTCGGGCTGATCATGGTCGCGCGCTCAATGAACAGCCGGCCGGAACACTAGGCTGACGCATCCCGTGCGGCGAGGACTGCTGATTGGGCTCACCGCGGCCAGCGTCGGTGTCATCTATGGGTACGACCTCGCCATCATCGCCGGCGCGCAGCTGTTTGTCCCCGACCGATTCCACCTGACGACACCGCAAAAAGAACTCCTGACGACGATGGTGGTGATCGGCCAGATCGCGGGAGCGCTCGGCAGCGGTGTACTCGCCAACGCCATCGGGCGAAAGAAGTCGATAATCTTGATCCTCGTCGGCTACGCAGCCTTCGCCCTGCTGGGCGCGTTCTCGGTGTCGCTGCCGATGCTGCTGGTGGCGCGGCTGCTGCTGGGCCTGGCCATCGGCGTGTCGGTGGTGGTCGTCCCCGTGTACGTGGCGGAGTGCGCACCGGCGGCGGTGCGTGGATCATTGTCGGCCGCTTACCAATTCGCGACCGTCAGCGGACTCATCATCGGCTACCTGACCGCCTATCTGCTTGCCGGTATACACAGCTGGCGATGGATGCTGGGGCTGGCCGTCGTTCCCGCGATGCTGCTGCTGCCGCTGCTGGCCCGCATGCCGGATACCGCTCGGTGGTACTTGATGAAGGGTCGGGTCGGCGAGGCGCGCGAGGCGCTGCTACGGGTGGAACCCAAGGCCGATGTCGAAGCGGAGCTGACCGAAATCACCGGCGCCATAAGCGAAGGTAATGGGCGGCTGTCGGAGATGCTGCGACCGCCATATCTGCGGGCCACCGTGTTTGTGGTCGCGCTCGGCGTTCTCGCCCAGGTCACCGGCATCAACGCGGTCATCTATTACGGCCCCAAAATTCTCAAAGGCATGGGCTTCACGGACAATTCCGCGCTACTGGCTCTGGCACTCGTGCAGGTCGCCGGCTTGTTGGCGGTGTTCGCCGCGTTGGTACTCGTCGATCGACTGGGCCGGCGCCCAATCCTGTTGTCCGGCATCGCCGTGATGATCGTCGCCGACATCGTGATGATCATGGCGTTCTCTCGGGGCCCCGGCAATGGTCCGGCGCCGGCCCTCGGGTTCGCCGGCGTGCTCATGTACATCGTTGGCTACAGCTTCGGGTTCGGCTCGCTGCTATGGGTGTATGCGGGCGAAGCCTTCCCGACCCGCCTGCGATCGATCGGGTCGAGCACGATGCTCACCTTCACGCTCATCGCCAACGCGGTCGTCGCGGCCGGTTTCCTGACAATGCTGGATTCCCTCGGCGGCGCAGGGGCTTTCGCGGTGTTCTGCGCTTTCGCGACGGTTGCTTTCGTCGTCGTGTACCGCTACGCACCGGAGACCAAAGGCCGCCAGCTCGAGGAGATCCGGCACTTCTGGGAAAACGGCGGCCGGTGGGAGAGCACCCGCGCATGATCCGCGCCGGCGCCGTCGCCATCGACGGGCAGGTCCGCCGGCCGGGATGGCTCGAGACTTCCGGTACGCAGATCGTCGCCTGCGGAGCCGGCCCAGCGCCCCGGCCCGCCGATGTCGATTTCTCCGATTGCCTTGTGGTTCCGGGCTTTATCGACATGCACGTGCATGGCGGCGGCGGCGCGTCCTACCCGGAAGCGGCCGAGATCGCGGCCGCCGCGGAGTTTCACCTGCGGCACGGCACCACCACTACGCTGGCCAGCCTGGTGACCGCCGGGCCCGCGGAGCTGATTTCCGGCGTGCGGGAACTGGCCGAGGCGACCCGAAACGGCGTGGTGGCAGGCATTCATCTGGAGGGGCCGTGGCTGAGCACGGCTCGTTGCGGCGCGCATGACCAGACCCGGATGCGTGATCCGGATCCCGCGGAGATCGACGCTGTGCTGGCCGCCGCCGGCGACGCGATCCGGATGGTCACGCTGGCACCTGAGCTACCCGGATCCGACGCCGCGATCCGACAGTTCCTGGACGCGGGTGTTGTTGTCGCCGTGGGACATACGGACGCGACATACGAGCAGACTCGACATGCCGTTGGGTTGGGTGCGACGGTCGGCACTCATCTGTTCAACGCCATGCCGCCACTGCACCACCGCAATCCCGGGCCCGTGCTCGCATTGCTGGCCGACCCGCGGGTGACCGTCGAGCTGATCGCCGACGGTGTGCACGTACACCCCGCCGTGCTGCGCGCGGTGATCGAGTCTGCCGGCCCCGACCGGGTCGCCGTGGTCACCGATGCGATCGCCGCGGCTGGTTGCCAAGACGGCGAGTTCCGGCTCGGCGCGGTACCGATCGACGTGGTGTCCGGGGTGGCGCGGGTACATGGAACGTCGACGATCGCCGGCAGCACCGCCACCATGGACCAGCTTTTCTGCAATGTGGCCGCACTCGGCGAGGACCGTGACGCGGCGCTGGCCGCCGCGGTTCAGATGACCTCGACGACACCGGCACGCGCCCTCGGGCTGGACCGGGTGGGCAGCCTGCGGCCCGGCTATGACGCCGATCTTGTTGTGCTGGACCGTGATTTGCAGGTGAGCGCCGTCATGGTGCGCGGCGACTGGTCGCACTCCTAGCGCCGCCAGTGCGTCAAGCGCGAAAACGTCAGCGCACCAATGGCTCCCACGGCCATCGCGGCGACCGTCTGACGTGTGCTGAGACCCTCGTCGAGTTGCACCCGTGGGGCGATGATTGCGGGAGGGGGTGGGTCGACGGGCTTGGCACGCGGATCGACCGATGCCGTCGCCGCCCACGCGGTGGCGAACAAGACGAGATACGCAGTGATATAAGCGAACACCATCAGACCCAATATCGGGCCGAACGCGCGTCCCGCCGGACTGCCGGTGACCGCTGCCAGGTAGATCGACCCCAGTTGCTTGAACGCTTCGAACCCCACCGCCGCCAACCACCCGGCCCGCATCGAGTCCACCAGGCTGACCTTCTCGCGCGGTAGCCGGGCGATCATCCAGGTGAACAGCAACCACGAGACCAGCATCGACACCGCGAACGAAACAAACCGGAAAATCGTGTCGAATATCGAAAACTCCGGTATGCCAAACCATTTCAGCACCACGGCCATCGGCCGGGTGTGGCTGAGCGCGGACAGTCCGATGGTCGCCAACATCACCACGAACGTTCCGAACATCGCCAACAGGTCGGAAATCTTGTTGCGCACGAACCCCGGTGAGTCGATCCGTTGTGCCCACCACATCTCGGTCAATGCGGCCCGCAAATGCGACATCCACCCAAGGCCGGCCCAGGCCGCCGTGGCCAGGCCGATCACCCCGACCGACGCGCGCGCACCGATCGCCTGATTCACCAGATGGATCAACTGCTGGCCCACCTGGGGAGAAACCGAGGCGACGATGTGGTCGTAGATCGTCTGCCTCCACTTGACCTGCCGCGACAACACGAATCCGATCACCGAGAAAGTGACCATCAGCAACGGAAATAACGCAAAGACCGTGTAGTACGTGAGGCCGGCAGCGAAGAAGCCGCCATTGCGTTCGTCGAAACGCTGGTAGGCGCGGACGACATGATCCAACCATCCGAACCGAGCCCGCAGCCGATCGAAGATTCCCGGCTCGGCCGGCTCGGCCTGCTCGTTCATGGTCAACCTATTTCCGTTGCGGAAGGAACCCCAGCCGATCGTAAACCCGCTGAACGGTTTTGCTGGCCACCTCGTCGGCGTGCTGTGCGCCGGTCGCCAGCACCGCCTCCAATTCGACGGGATCGGCGGTCAATTCGTCGACGCGGGCCTTGATCGGGCGCACGAATTCCACGACGGCTTCGGCGGTGTCCTGCTTAAGGTCCCCGTAGCCGCGGCCGGCGTAGCCGTGGACCAAGGTGTCGATAGCAACCCCGGTGAGCGCCGACTGGATGCTCAACAGGTTGGACACGCCCGGCTTGGCGTCCGGGTCGTAGCGGATCTCGCGTTCACTGTCGGTCACCGCCGAGCGAATCTTCTTGGCGGACAACATCGGGTCGTCAAGCAGGTTGATCAGCCCGGCATCGGTGCTCGCCGACTTGCTCATCTTCGACGTCGGGTCGGCCAGGTCGTAGATCTTGGCGGTGACCTTCTGAACGAACACGTCGGGAACCACGAAGGTGTCCGGGAAGCGGCTGTTGAACCGCTGCGCGATGTCGCGCGCCAGCTCGAGGTGCTGCCGCTGGTCCTCCCCTACCGGGACCAGATCGGTGTCGTAGGCCAGCACGTCGGCGGCCTGCAGCACCGGATAGGTGAACAATCCGACCGTCGTCGAGTCGCTTCCCTGCCGCGTCGACTTGTCTTTGAACTGAGTCATCCGCGATGCCTGCCCGAAGCCGGTGAAGCAGCCCAGCACCCACGCCAGCTGGGCGTGCGCGGGCACATGACTCTGCACGAAGATGGTGCTGCGAGCCGGATCGATGCCCAGCGCCAAATACTGCGCGGCGGTGACCAGGGTGCGGCGGCGCAGCGCCTCGGGATCCTGCGGGATGGTGATGGCGTGCTGGTCGACCACGCAGAAGAACGCGTCGTGGTCGTCCTGCAGCGGAACCCACTGCCTGACGGCGCCCAGGGCGTTGCCAAGGTGAAGCGAATCAGAGGTGGGCTGTACGCCGGAAAAGATCCGGCCGGCGCCGGTTGCGGTGCTCATGATGCCGTAGATCTTGTCACGCCGCCGACGGCCGGACTCCGACACCAGAGCAGCCCGCTTGCGATACCGGCGGTACCGCATTTAGTGTCGGCAGCATGAGCGTGACGCCTCGCGCGCCGATCCATCTGGGTCCCTCAGACGGATCCGCCGAACCGGTCCTGTTATTACACCCGTTCCTGCTGTCCCAGCGGGTCTGGGAGACGGTAGCCCAGCAATTGGCCGACACCGGCCGGTACGAAGTGTTCGCACCCACGATGGCCGGCCACAATGGGGGGCCACGGGCTGGAACCTGGTTCCTGTCCTCCGCGGTGCTGGCCGATCACGTCGAGCGCCAGATGGATGAACTGGGCTGGAAGACCGCCCACATCGTGGGCAATTCCCTGGGCGGCTGGGTCGCATTCGAGCTGGCGCGGCGTGGACGGGCACGCAGCGTCACCGGCATCGCCCCGGCGGGCGGTTGGACGCGATGGACTCCGGCCAAGTTCGAGGTGATCGCCAAGTTCATCTTGGGTGTTCCGCTGTTGGGGCTCGCCTGGTTGTTCGGGGCGCGGGTGATGAGCCTGCCGTTCAGCCGCCGGTTGGCCACCTACGCGCTCAGCGCATCCCCAGACGGGGTCGGCCACAGCGATCTGCTCGGCTGCATCGAGGACGTCGCGCACTGCCCCGCATACCTGCAACTACTGGTCAAGGCCACGCTGCTGCCCGGTCTGCACGAGCTCGCGCTGATTTCCGTCCCGGCGCATCTGGCGATGTGCGAAAAAGACCGGATCATTCCCTCACCCAGGTTCACCCGGCATTTCACCACCAACCTGCCGGAGGGTTACCAGGTCACCAAGCTCGACAACGTGGGCCACGTGCCGATGTTCGAGGCGCCGGGACGCGTCACGGAGCTCATCACCGATTTCCTCGAGGAGTGCTGCCCGCATCTTCGCGCGGTCAACCCACCGGCCAGCTAGGCCTGATGGTGGCGACCCGCCGCGCCCGGCTGCGCCGCGCTTGCGATCGCCACTAGGAATTCGCTAGCGCCTTGTGCAGGTTGTCGGCGAGAGATTCGAGAAAGTCCTCGCTGTTCTGCCACTCCTGCTCGGGGCCGATCAGCAACGCGAGATCCTTGGTCATCTTCCCGTCCTCGACCGTGCCGATGACCACGTTTTCCAGCGTCTCGGCAAATTCGTTCACCTCCGGCGTCTTGTCCAGCTTGCCGCGGTGCTGCAGTCCCCGCGTCCAGGCGAAGATCGAGGCGATCGGGTTTGTCGAGGTCGGTTTGCCGGCCTGATACTGCCGGAAATGCCGCGTAACCGTGCCGTGCGCGGCTTCGGCCTCGACCGTGCCGCCGTCGGCGGTCATCAGCACCGATGTCATCAGGCCCAGGCTGCCGTAGCCTTGGGCGACGGTGTCCGACTGGACGTCGCCGTCGTAGTTCTTGCAGGCCCACACGTAGCCGCCCTCCCATTTGAGGCAGGCGGCGACCATGTCGTCGATCAGGCGGTGCTCGTAGGTCAACCCTTCGGCTTCGAACCTGTCCTTGAATTCCTCTTCGTAGATGCGTTCGAACTCGTCTTTGAACATGCCGTCGTAGGCCTTGAGGATGGTGTTCTTGGTCGACAGATACACCGGCCATTTGGCGTGCAGGCCATAGGAGAACGTCGCGCGCGCGAAGTCGCGGATGGAGTCCTTGAAGTTGTACATCCCCATCACGACTCCGCCGTCTTCGGGAATGGACACCATTTCGTGCACGATCGGCTCGCTGCCGTCGGCGGGAGTGAAGGTGATCGAGACCGTACCGGGCTGGTCGACCTTGAAGTTCGTCGCCCGGTACTGATCACCGAAGGCGTGACGGCCGATCACAATCGGCTTGGTCCAGCCCGGAACCAGCCGCGGCACATTCGAGATCACGATCGGTTCACGAAAAATCGTGCCGCCCAGAATGTTTCGGATCGTTCCGTTGGGCGACGGCCACATCTTCTTCAGGTTGAATTCCTGCACCCTGGCCTCGTCGGGGGTGATGGTTGCGCACTTGACGCCGACACCGTGCTTCTTGATGGCATAGGCCGCGTCGATCGTCACCTGATCGTCGGTTTGGTCGCGGTGCTCGATGCCCAGGTCGTAGTAGTCCAGTTCGATGTCGAGATGCGGAAGGATGAGCATGTCTTTGATGAGTTTCCAGATGACGCGCGTCATCTCATCACCGTCGAGCTCTACCACCGGGCCCCGAACCTTGATGCCTTTGATCTTGGGTTCGTTGGACATCTGTGTTCGTGTCCTCCCAGCCGTCGGCTTGGCGCGTGGTTGCTGCTGGACGCCAGCGTACAAAAACTCGGTCCAACGGTTTGCGGCAAAAGCTGAGCCTGGCTAATTGGCATCGGCTCGGCGCCATGCGATAAGCTGCGAATCGGTCATGAGCGCCAGCGTCAAGCCCCGGCTTGCTGGCCGGCAACCCTCCAACCGCGGTGGGGTGCCCCGGGTGATGACCAGGTTGAGTAGCCGAACCCGGCTACGCGGCAAGCGCGGGTCCGCCATAACGGGCCCCTTGAGCTGACAGGGAAACGTTTATGCGCATCCATCCAGTCCAATCGGCCGTGCCTGCCGTATGCCCTGTCGCGTGATCGCCGCTCCGCCCATCCCGGGGCCCACTCCAGGCCCTTTCGCCAGCCCACTACCGAGCAGAAAGCACCTGTCATGAGGACCGAGCCCAACAGCAGTGGGGCCGATCCGACCGCGCATTGGTCGTTCGAAACCAAGCAGGTTCACGTGGGTCAGCAACCCGACTCGGCGACCAGCGCCCGTGCCCTGCCGATCTACCAGACCACGTCGTACACCTTCGAAAACGTCGCGCACGCCGCCGCGCTGTTCGGACTCGAGGTGCCGGGAAACATCTACACCCGGATCGGCAACCCGACCACCGACGTCGTCGAACAGCGCATCGCGGCGCTGGAAGGCGGCGTGGCCGCACTGTTCCTGAGTTCCGGGCAGGCCGCCGAGACCTTCTCCATCCTCAACCTGGCGGGGGCCGGCGATCACATCGTCTCCAGCCCGCGCCTCTACGGCGGCACCTATAACCTGTTCCACTATTCGCTGGCCAAGCTCGGCATCGCGGTCACCTTCGTCGACGACCCCGACAATCTGGACGCATGGCAGGCGGCGGTACAGCCCAATACCAAGGCGTTCTTCGCCGAGACCATTTCCAACCCACAGATCGACGTGCTGGACACCCCCGGCGTATCCGAGGTCGCGCACCGCAACGGCATACCGCTGATCGTCGACAACACCATCGCGACGCCATACCTGATCCAGCCGTTCACACAGGGCGCCGACATCGTGGTGCACTCGGCAACCAAGTACCTGGGCGGCCACGGCTCCGCGATCGCCGGCGTGATCGTCGATGGCGGCACCTTCGACTGGACACAGGGCCGCTTCCCCGGCTTCACCACACCCGACCCCAGCTACCACGGCGTCGTGTACGCCGAGCTGGGGCCGCCGGCGTTTGCGCTGAAGGCCCGCGTGCAACTGCTGCGCGATCTCGGATCGGCGGCGTCGCCGTTCAACGCGTTCCTGGTGGCCCAGGGACTGGAGACGCTGAGCCTGCGCATGGAGCGGCACGTCGCCAACGCGCAGCGGGTCGCGGAATACGTGGCGGCCCACGATCGCGTGCTGTCGGTCAACTACGCGGGACTGCCCAGTTCGCCGTGGTACGAGCTGGGAAAGAAGCTGGCGCCCAAGGGAACCGGCGCGGTGCTGGCGTTCGAGCTGGCCGGGGGTGCAGACGCCGGCAAGGCGTTCGTGAACGCGCTGCAACTGCACAGCCACGTCGCGAACATCGGTGACGTGCGGTCGCTGGTGATCCACCCGGCATCGACTACCCACGCGCAGCTGAGTCCCGCGGAGCAGCTGAGCACCGGCGTCAGCCCGGGGCTGGTGCGTTTAGCGGTGGGCATCGAAGGAATAGACGATATCCTCGCCGACCTGGATCTCGGGTTTGCCGCAGCACGGAAGTTCAGCGGCGAATCGCACTCCGTGGCGGCTGTCTGAGGGTGCTGATATGACCATCCAAGACATGGATATCCAGACGCTGCCCGCCGAAGGTGAGATCGGCGTGGTCGACATCGGTTCGCTGAGGCTGGAAAACGGCGCGGTCATCGACGACGTCTCCATCGCCGTGCAGCGGTGGGGCGAGTTGTCGCCCGCGCGCGACAACGTGGTGGTGGTACTGCACGCGCTCACCGGTGATTCGCACATCACCGGGCCCGCCGGACCCGGGCATCGCACGCCGGGCTGGTGGGACGGGGTGGCCGGGCCGGGTGCGCCGATCGACACCAACCGCTGGTGCGCGATAGCCACCAACGTGCTGGGCGGTTGCGGTAATTCTACCGGGCCGAGCTCGCCGGCCCGGGACGGAAAGCCGTGGGGCTCGAGGTTTCCGCATATTTCGGTGCGGGATCAGGTAGAAGCGGATGTCGCCGCGCTGGCCACCCTGGGTATTGATCAGGTTGCCGCCGTCGTCGGCGGATCCATGGGCGGCGCACGGGCTTTGGAATGGATAGTCAGCCACCCGGACCGGGTTGGGGCCGGCCTACTGCTAGCGGTCGGCGCATGCTCCACCGCCAACCAGATCGGAACCCAGACCACTCAGATCGCGACCATCAAGGCGGACCCGGATTGGCAGGGCGGCGATTACTACGAGACCGGCAGGGCACCTGATGAGGGCCTGAAGATCGCCCGCCGCTTCGCGCACCTGACCTACCGCGGCGAAGTTGAGCTCGACGACCGATTCGGCAACATGAGCCAGGGCGACGAAGACCCGGCGGCCGGCGGCCGTTACGCCGTGCAGAGCTATCTGGAGTATCAGGGCGACAAGCTGGCGGACCGCTTCGATGCCGGCAGCTACGTGGTGCTGACCGACACGCTGAACGGCCACGACGTCGGCCGCGGGCGTGGCGGGGTGGCAGCGGCGCTGCGCGGGTGCCCGGTGCCGGTCGTGGTCGGCGGCTTCACCTCCGACCGGCTGTACCCGTTGAGGTTGCAGGAGGAATTGGCCGAGCTGCTGCCGGGCTGCACCGGCCTGCAGGTGGTCGAGTCCATCTACGGGCACGACGGCTTCCTGGTGGAATTCGACGCCGTGAGCGATTTGATCCGCAAGACCCTCGACTTGGTCGAGAATGAGGCGCGTGTCCAAGGTGCCCATAGTCTCCAAGGCGGCCCGCCCCAGCCGCGACCGCTCGCTGTCGTTGACCTCGGCGGCTGCTGCGTGTGATGAGTTCTGACATGTCGATTTCCGGCGTTCCCAGCCAAACACTGCCTGCAGAAGGCGAAATCGGCTTCGTCGATATCGGCTCGCTGACCCTCGAAAACGGTGCGGTGATCGACGATGTCCGCATGGCCGTACAGCGCTGGGGTGAGCTGTCGCCGACGCGGGACAACGTGGTGGTCGTGCTGCACGCGCTCACCGGTGATTCGCACATCACCGGGCCCGCCGGACCCGGGCATCGCACGCCGGGCTGGTGGGACGGGGTGGCCGGGCCGGGTGCGCCGATCGACACCAACCGCTGGTGCGTGGTGGCCACCAACGTGCTCGGCGGTTGCAGTGGTTCTACCGGGCCCAGCTCGCTTGCCCGGGACGGAAAGCCGTGGGGCTCGAGATTTCCGCAGATTTCGGTGCGGGATCAGGTCGAGGCGGATGTCGCCGCACTGGCGGCGCTGGGTATCAACCAGGTTGCCGCCGTCGTCGGCGGATCCATGGGCGGCGCACGGGCTTTGGAATGGATAGTCACCTACCCCGACCGGGTCCGGGCCGGGCTGGTGATAGCAGCCAGTGCGCGCAGCACCGCCGACCTGATCGGTCACGTAACCACGCAGATATCGCTGATCAAGGCCGATCCGAACTGGCAGGACGGTGACTATTACGGTACTGGGCGCAAACCGGACGCCGGGCTGGCGATCGCCCGGCAGTTCGCCATCCTGAGCTACCGCGGCGAGCTGGAGCTCGACACTCGATTCCGCAACGACAGCCAGGCTGACGAAGATCCGGCGACCGGCGGCCGCTACGCGGTGCAGAGCTATCTGGATTACCAGGGTTACAAGCTGGTGGAGCGCTTTGATGCCGGCACCTACGTGGCTGTGTCGGACTCTATGTGCCGCTACGATGTCGGCCGTGGCCGCGGCGGGGTGCGAAACGCACTGCGCGGGTGCCGGGTACCGGTCGTGGTCGGCGGCATCACCAGTGACCGGCTCTACCCGCTGCGCTTGCAGGAGGAATTGGCCGAGCTGCTGCCAGGCTGCACCGGCCTGCACGTAATCGACTCCGTCTACGGGCACGATGGCTTCCTAGTGGAAACCGACGTCGTCAACGAATTGATCCGCGAGACACTGAAATTGGCTGAAGACGCGTGTCCAAGGCCGCCACGGTGACCCGCTCCAGGCACGACCGCTCGATGTCGTTCGGCTCGGCGGCGGCCGCCTATGAGCGTGGCCGCCCGTCGTATCCGCCGGCGGCGATCGACTGGCTGTTGCCGATCGATGCGCGTGACGTGCTGGACCTGGGTGCGGGTACCGGGAAGCTGACTACCCGGCTGGTCGAACGCGGCTTGGACGTGGTGGCCGTCGACCCGATTCCGGAAATGCTGGAAGTGCTGACTGCGTCGCTTCCCGAGACTGTTGCGCTGCTGGGCACCGCCGAAGATATTCCGTTGCCCGACAACAGCGTCGACGCGGTTCTGGTCGCCCAGGCGTGGCATTGGGTCGACCCCGAGCGGGCGATTCCCGAGGTGGCGCGCGTGCTGCGGCCCGGCGGGCGACTGGGTCTGGTGTGGAACACCCGCGACGAACGACTCGGCTGGGTGCGCGAGCTGGGGCAGATCATCGGGAGCGACGGCGACCCAGGCCGCACCAAGGTGACGCTGCCCGCGCCGTTCAGCCAGGTCGAGCGCGATCAAATCGAGTGGACGAATTACCTGACACCGCAGGCACTCATCGACCTGGTCGCATCGCGCAGCTACTGCATCACCTCGCCCACCGAGGTCCGCACCAAAACTCTCGACCAGGTGCGCGAGTTGCTGGCCACCCATCCGGCATTGGCGAACACCAACGGCCTTGCGCTGCCGTATGTCACGGTGTGTGTGCGGGCGACCCTCTCAACTGCCTCTTAATAGACAGGCCCGGCGCAGGGCCATCGCGAAACGCATAGTGTGCAAACCTTTACCGCACCGTGTTGTAAATGTGACAGTTATAGATCAAGGTTCCTAGAGTGGTTCGAGTGCCTCAAGTGCACTCCGAGACGGATGGGGCTTGAATGAAGGCATTGGCCAAAGCGCAGGGGTGGGTCTGGTTGTTCCGCTATCAGCCCGTGACCATTCGCCTGTTCGCGGCAGCAGCCGGAATCCTCACCGCCGCCGCGGTATTCGCGGCCCCGGCCGACGCCAGCCCTATCGACGACTCGTTCATCGGCGCGCTCAACAACGCGGGTGTCAACTACGGCGAACCGGGGAGCGCGGTGTCGATGGGCCAGCAGGTGTGCCCCATGCTTGCCGAGCCGGGCGGGAACTTCGCCGCGGCCGCCGCGCGGATCAAGGGCAACGGCATGTCCCCCGGAATGGCAGACATGTTCACCAGGATCGCCATCTCGATGTATTGCCCAAGCATGATGGCCTCCGTGGCCAACGGCAATATGCCCAACCTGCCGCAAATCCCCGGGATGCCCGGGCTGCCAGGGATTTAACCGGTACCCAGCGGGTCGATGGTCCACGCGATATAGACCATCGCCGCGCCGACCGTCGCGGTGGTGATGAAGTCGGTGCCCCTGCTGCGCACCACCAATAGGCCGGCTCCCCCATCGGACAACACCAACCGCAGCACCGCGGCCACCCCGACACCGATGCCGATCAGCAGCGAGCCGCGGCGCCAGAAGTTGGCCCCCGCCAGCACGAAAGCCGTGACGAAAATCAGCCCGACCAGCAGGATCGGCCACTGGGCCTTGGCCGCGGATCCCACACTCACTGGCGTTCGGCCAACTCGACGACGTTGGTCAGCAGAAAAGCGCGGGTCAGCGGGCCGACACCGCCCGGATTCGGCGACACGTGACCGGCGACTTCCCATACGTCGGGGTGCACGTCGCCGGCCAGCTTGCCGTCCACCCGGCTGACACCCACGTCGACGACCGCGGCGCCGGGACGCACCATGTCGGCGGTCAGCAGGTGCGGCACACCGACGCCGGCCACGATGATGTCGGCCTGTCTGGTCAGCGCGGGCAGATCACGAGTTCGGGTGTGGCACAACGTCACCGTGGCGTTCTCCGAGCGACGGGTGAGCAGCAGTCCCAGCGGCCGGCCCACCGTCACACCCCGGCCGATGACCACCACGTGCGCACCGGCGATCTCCACGTCATAACGCCGCAGCAGGTGCACGATGCCGCGTGGAGTACACGGCAGCGACGCCGGGGTGTTGAGCACCAGCCGGCCCAGGTTCGTCGGGTGCAGGCCGTCGGCGTCCTTGTCCGGGTCGACGCGCTCCAGGGCGGCGTTCTCGTCCAGGTGCTTTGGCAACGGCAGCTGCACGATGTAACCGGTGCATTCGGGGTTGGCGTTCAGCTCGTCGATGGTGTCGTTGAGCGTGGCCGTCGAGATGTCGGCGGGCAGGTCGCGGCGAATCGACGTGATGCCCACCTTCGCGCAGTCGGCGTGCTTACCGCGGACGTAGGCCTGCGATCCTGGATCGTCGCCGACCAGGATGGTGCCCAGTCCGGGCGTGCGGCCCGATGCGGCCAATGCGGCCACCCGTTGCTTCAGGTCGACGAAAATCTCGTCACGGGTGGCCTTGCCGTCCAGCGTGATTGCGCCCACGCCGAACAGTCTGGCATGCCTGCAGGGATAGGCTGCTGACATGCCCGAGACACCGGACGTGTTCAGCCCCGCCAAGCTCGGTCCGGTGACGCTGCGCAACCGGATCATCAAGGCGGCGACCTTCGAGGCCCGCACACCCGACGCGCTGGTGACCGACGACCTGATCGAGTACCACCGGCGGCCCGCCGCCGGCGGCGTGGGCATGACCACGGTCGCCTACTGCGCGGTATCCCAAGGTGGCCGCACCGAAGGCAACGGAATCTGGATGCGACCGGAGGCCGTGCCCGGTTTCCGCCGGCTCACCGACGCGATCCATGCCGAGGGGGCCGCGGTGAGCGCCCAGATCGGGCACGCCGGCCCGGTCGCCAACGCTCGCTCCAACGAGGCCACCGCGCTGGCCCCGGTGCGGTTCTTCAACCCGATCGGCATGCGGTTCGCCAGGAAGGCCGACCGCGACGACATCGACGACGTGCTGGCCGACCACGCCAACGCCGCCCGGCTGGCCGTCGAAGCGGGCTTCGACGCCGTCGAAATCCATTTGGGCCACAACTATCTGGCGAGTTCGTTTCTGTCCCCGTTGATCAACCGGCGCGACGACGAGTTCGGCGGATCGCTGGAGAACCGGGCCAAGGTGGCGCGCGGGCTGGTGCTCGCCGTGCGCCGGGCCTTGGAAAGAGAGGGTCAGCCGATCGCGGTGACGGCCAAGCTCAAC
Source organism: Mycobacterium sp. NGS41 (assembly GCF_059812725.1). NCBI lineage: Bacteria > Bacillati > Actinomycetota > Actinomycetes > Mycobacteriales > Mycobacteriaceae > Mycobacterium > Mycobacterium sp. NGS41. Next base: position 67,971 of record NZ_JCALDF010000023.1, on the reverse strand, counting down.
ATGGCCGACGGCGTCCGCGGCGGCATCTCCACCGAGGAGTCCCTGATCACCGCCAAGTGGCTGGAGGAAGACGGCGGCCTCGACGCCATCGAACTCACCGCGGGCAGCTCGCTGGTCAACCCGATGTACCTGTTCCGCGGCAATGCGCCGATCAAAGAGTTCGCCGGCGCCTTCAAGCCGCCGCTTCGCTGGGGCATGCGCATGACGGGCAAGAAGTTTCTGCGTGAATACCCCTATCGCGAGGCGTATCTGCTGCGCGAGGCCAAGCTCTTCCGGGCCGAACTCAAGCTGCCGCTGATCCTGCTCGGCGGCATCACCAACCGGGAAACGATGGACCTGGCCATGGCGGAGGGCTTCGAGTTCGTGGCGATGGCCAGGGCTCTGCTGGCCGAGCCGGACCTGATCAATCGGATCAAAGCCGACGGTGAACACACGCATTCGGCCTGTACACACTGCAATCTGTGCATGCCCACCATCTACAGCCGCACCAACTGTGTGGTGACCGGAGCGCCCGACTGACGGCCGGCCAACCGCCGTCCATACCGGCAACGCAAGTGTTACCTAACCGTTTCAGTCGTTGGGCTGGCGTTACCCGCTAAAGTTGACTCGATGACTCCCCCAGCCCCGCCTGCGCTGACTGTCAGGCACGACGGGTCGGAGCGGACGTTCGCGGCGGGCCATGATGTGGTCGTCGGACGCGACCTCCGGGCCGACATGCGGATCACCCATCCGCTGATTTCGCGCGCCCACCTGATGCTCCGCTTCGATCAGGGCAGGTGGCTGGCGATTGACAACGGTTCGCTGAACGGGACTTACGTCAACGGCCGGCGGGTGCCGGTCGTCGACATCCACGACGGCCAGACCATCAATATCGGCAATCCCGACGGGCCCGCACTGACCTTCGAGGTCGGGCGGCACCACGGGATGGCCGGACGTCCGCCCCAAACATCGGGGATGCGCATACCGTCCATGGCGGGGCAGTCGTCCGGTCATGTGGGCCCGACGGTTGGCGCCCCGCCGGGGCCTGGACGCCAGCCTCCCCGGGGCGCGCCGCCCCGACCCGGTGGCCCGCCGGGCCAGCCCGGGTATCCGCCCGGCGGACGGCCACCGGCGCATCCGCCATCGCCCCAGTACGCGCCGTCGTCCAGCGCGGCCTACGACGCGGCGCCGCGGACCGCACTGGAGCCCGCCATCGCCCGGCCGCCAGAGGCCGGGAATTTGGCGACGAAGATGTTCAACGCGCTGAAGCCCGGCCGCGCCGGGGGGATTCAAAGTGCGCCGCCGGGAGCGGCCAGCATCGGCCGCGCGACGGACAACGACATCGTCATCCAGGACGTCTTGGCGTCCCGCCATCACGCGTTCTTGAACCGAACCCAGCTGGGCACCGAGATTCGCGACGCGAACAGCGTCAACGGCACGTTCGTCAACGGGGTCAGGGTCGGATCGGCGATCCTGACCGAGGGCGACGTGGTCACCATCGGCAACGTCGACCTGGTCTTCAGCAACGACAACTTGGTCCGCCGCACCGAAGCGGCGACGCGCACCGGTGGCCTGGAGGTGAACTCCGTCTGCTTCGTCGTCGACAAAGGCAAGCAGCTGCTGGACCACATCTCGCTGACCGCGCGGCCAGGCACGCTTACCGCCATCGTCGGTGGGTCCGGTGCCGGCAAGAGCACGCTGTCGCGGTTGATCGCCGGATACACGAGTCCCAGCGAAGGCAACGTGACCTTCGAGGGCCACAACATCCACACCGAGTACGCGTCAATGCGCAGCAGGATCGGGATGGTCCCGCAGGACGACGTCGTGCATCGCCAGTTGACCGTCAACCAGGCGCTGGGCTACGCCGCCGAGCTACGCCTGCCGCCCGACACCAGCAAACAGGAACGCACCCAAATCGTAGCCGGGGTGCTCGAAGAACTCGAGATGACCAAGCACGCCGACACCCGGGTGGACAAGCTGTCCGGCGGCCAGCGCAAACGTGCTTCGGTCGCGCTGGAGCTGCTCACCCAACCGTCGCTGCTGATTCTCGACGAGCCGACCTCCGGGCTGGACCCGGCACTGGACCGTCAGGTGATGCTGATGCTGCGCCAACTCGCCGACGCCGGCCGCGTGGTTATGGTGGTCACCCACTCGATCTCCTACCTCGACGTCTGCGACCAGATCCTGCTGCTGGCGCCCGGCGGCAAGACCGCCTTCTGCGGGCCGCCGGACCAGGTCGAGGCCGCGATGGGAACGCGGAACTGGGCCGACATCTTCGCCAAGGTGGGCGCCGATCCAGACGAGGCCAACCGCCGCTTCAGGGAACGCAGTCAGCAGGCGGCGCGCGCGCCGGTTTCTTCCTCGATTCCGGGCGACCTGGGCGAGCCACCGAAAACCGGCCTGGGGCGCCAGTTCTCCACGATCGCCCGCCGCCAGGTTCGGCTCATCGTTTCCGACCGGGGCTACACCATCTTCCTGGCCATACTGCCGTTCATCATGGGCGCCCTGTCGCTGGTGGTGAAAGGTCCCAAACCCGGCCTGGGCCCCGCCGACGTGAAACTAGCGCCGACCCAGCCGCAGTACATCATGGTGCTGTTGATCATCGGCGCGGTGTTCATGGGAACGGCGCTGACCGTCCGCGACCTCGTAGGTGAACGCCCGATCTTCAAGCGTGAACAAGCCGTCGGGTTGTCCACCACCGCCTATCTGCTGGCCAAGGCCGCGGTCTTCTGCGCGTTCGCGACGTTCCAGGCAGCAATCGCGACTTTGGTCGTGCGGATCGGCAAGGGCGCGCCGACCCAACCCGCTCTGTTCTTCGGCAATTCCACCATCGCGCTCTTCGTCGCGGTGGCAGCCACCTGTGTCGCGTCGGCGATGTTCGGCCTGCTGCTGTCGGCCGTCGCGCAATCCAACGAGCAGATCATGCCGCTACTGGTGGTGTCGCTCATGTCCCAGCTGGTGCTCTGCGGCGGAATGATCGCGGTCTACCCGGGCGGCCTGCAGTATGTCTCCTGGGTCACACCCGGGCGCTGGGGCTACGCCGCAGGCGCGTCGTCGATCGAGCTCAGGGCCCTGGTAAACGTGCCACAGATCCCTACGGACGATCCGATCTGGCAGCACTCCAAACATATCTATGTGTTGGACTTGTTCATGCTCGCGGTGTTGTCGGTGGCTTACGCCATCTTCATCCGGTGGCACATCCGAATAAAGCGCAGCTAAACACTGAAGCGCCGCTAAACGGCCTACGGAAAGCAGAGCGGAAACTAATCTGAATTGATGAGTCGACCGTCCTCGCCCGTGTTAACGGTTCGCTCCGGCCGATCGCAGGGCAGCTTCGCTGCGGGCCGCGACGTTGTCGTCGGCAGCGACTTGCGCGCCGATCTGCGCATTGCGCACCCGCTGATCGCCCGAGCTCACCTGCTGCTGCGCTTCGATCAGGGCAGGTGGACAGCGATCGACAACAACTCGTCGAACGGGCTGTTCGTCAATGGCCGGCGCGTGCCCGCGGTCGACATCCGCGACGGCCAGGCCATCAACATCGGCAACCCCGACGGGCCTCGGCTGACCTTCCACGTCGGGCAGCACAGCGGAGCCGTCGGCATGCTGCCGCCGACCGAGAAATTTCAGGTGATCGCGCCGCCTACCACCGGACCGCTGTCCCGGCCGCAAACCGTTCCGCCTCGGCAGGCTCCGCCGCGGATCGCTCGGCAGCCCGCGCCACCGGCTCAGCCGGCGCCGGCTGACCCCGCGACACAGCTGCCGCCGCAACAGTCGCGGCCAATTGAAGCGCAGCCCGCCAGGAGCGTGCGGCCCAGTCGGCCGAAAACGCCGGTCCAGCCGGCACAGGAGGAGGAGGGCCCGACCAGAAGGTTGCGGGTCCTGGGCGGCCGCGGCCCGAAGCCGCCCGACGCGAGCGCCGCCAAGATCGGCCGCGCGATCGACAACGACATCGTCATCCACGACGTGCTGGCCTCGCGTTATCACGCGTATCTGGTCGCGACACCGCTGGGCGCCGAAATCCGCGACGCGCAAAGCGCCAACGGGACATTCGTCAACGGGATGCGCGTCGGGTCGGCGGTGCTGTCCGAGGGCGACGTGGTCACGATCGGGAACGTCGACCTGGCGTTCACCGGCGGCGAGCTGGTTCGCCGCACCGAAGTCGCGACGCGCACCGGGGGCCTGGAGGTGCGCGACATCGTGTTCACCATCGGGGAAAAGGCGCTGCTGGAAAACGTCTCGATGATCGCGCGGCCCGGGACGCTGACCGCCATCATCGGTGGATCGGGTGCGGGCAAGAGCACGCTGTCACGGCTGATCGCCGGATACACCACCCCCAGCTCCGGGTCGGTCACCTTCGAGGGCCACAACATTCACAACGACTACGCGTCGTTGCGCAGCAGGATCGGAATGGTCCCGCAGGACGACGTGGTGCACCGCCAGCTGACGGTCAACCAAGCGCTCGGCTACGCCGCCGAACTGCGGCTGCCGCCCGACACCAGCAAGGCCGATCGGGACGAGGTGGTCGCTCAGGTACTCGAAGAGCTGAGTCTTACCGAACACGCCGAAAAGCGGGTCGACAACCTCTCCGGCGGCCAGCGCAAACGCGCTTCGGTGGCACTGGAACTGCTCACCGGACCGTCGTTGCTGATCCTCGACGAGCCGACCTCCGGCCTGGACCCAGCGCTGGACCTGCAGGTGATGAACATGCTGCGCCAGCTTGCCGATGCCGGCCGCGTGGTGTTGGTGGTAACGCACTCGCTGACCTATCTCGAGGTCTGCGATCAGGTGCTGCTGATGGCACCTGGCGGCAAGACGGCGTACCTGGGCCCACCCGACAAGATCGGCGAGGTCATGGGGACCACCAACTGGGCCCACATCTTCGCCAAAGTCGGGGCCGATCCCGACGAGGCCAATCGTCGCTTCCTCGCGCAGCGAGAGCCGCCACTGCCTGAAATAGCCGAAGCCGCGGGCGATCTGGGTGCACCCGCGCGCACCAGCATGCGCCGACAGTTCTCCACGATTGCCCGACGCCAGATTCGGCTTGTCGTCTCCGACCGTGCCTATTTCGTGTTCCTGGCGCTGTTGCCGTTCGCCATGGGCGTGCTGTCGCTGACGGTCCCCGGTGGTGCCGGGTTCGGCATTGTTACGAACCCCGCAAGCGAGGCGGCCACCGAAGCGCCGACCGTGGTGACGCTGCTCACCATGGCCGCAGTATTCATGGGTACCGCGCTGACGCTCCGCGACCTGATCGGCGAGCGTCCGATCTTCCGGCGAGAGCAGGCGGTCGGCCTGTCGACCACCGCTTATCTGGCGGCCAAAATCGCTGTGTTCTCCGTGTTCGCCATTGTCCAAGCGGTGATCGCGACCGCCATCGTGGTACTGGGCAAGGGCCCGCCAAAGCAGGGGGCCCTGTTGCTCGGTAACGCCACCCTCGAGCTGTTCGTCGGTGTCGCGGCGACGTGCGTGACTGCGGCCATGCTCGGCCTGCTGTTCTCGGCGCTGGCGCGTTCCAACGAGCAGATAATGCCACTGTTGGTGGTGTCGCTGATGTTGCAAATGGTGCTCTCGGGCGGAATCGTGCCGGTCACCAATCGGATTGCTCTGGAACAGATGTCGTGGGTGGTGCCCGCGCGATGGGGATATGCGGCGCAGTCGTCGACAGTCGACTTGACGACGATTTCGTCTGGTCCGCAAACTCCCAAGGACGACCTCTTCAAACACACGGCGGGAACCTGGCTGTTCGACATGGGCATGCTCGCGTTGTTGTCGGTCGTCTACGCCGTCGGCGTGCGATGGACCATCCGGCTCAAGCGCTAGGGGACAGTGTTCGGTATCGCGCCGGCGTTCGTAGGGTCGGGTTTTGGCGTGAATCCTCGGCTTTGCGCGTGAATCCTGGGCCTTGCGCGTGAATCCTCGGCTTTGCGCGTGGATCCTGGGCCTTGCGCGTGAATCCTGGGCCTTGCGCGTGAATCCTGGGCCTTGCGCGTGAATCCTGGGCAGGATCCAGCGCCGATTCCCGCCCTACCGTCACACCGAAAGCCCAGGATTCACGCTCAAAGCCGCCAGTACACGCTGTGCGGCAAAATGTGCGGATCCTTCCCGTCCAAGGATTGCAGTGACGGGCGGGGCCGGCTCAAGCGCTGAGTAGCTACGCCGAGCAGACGCAAAAAGCCCCCGAAAATCGCGGTTTTCGGGGCTTTTTGCGTCTGCTCACCCCTCCAACCGCAGGCCGTGCGCCACCGCGAAGCCCAACGCTTGCGGGACGTCCACCTTGGCGCCTGCCAGCGACGCGGTTCTCCATATGGCGGGGTCCACCGTCGCGCCGCGCAGGTCCGCATCGTCCAGCCGGGTGCCGGTGGTGCGCGCACCGCGAAGGTCGACGCCGCGCAGCACGGCCTTACGCAGGTCGGTCTCCACCAGACTGGCCTCACGTAGCCGGCAACCACTCAAGTCGACACCGCGAAGGTCATTGCCGCCGAGCACCGCCAGCGTGAAGTCCACCTCGTCGAAGGTCAGCGGCCGCAGCCAGCACTGTTCAAAGACCGAGCCTAACATGCTGCATTGCGCAAATATGCTGTGCCACAACAATGTTCGTCGGAAATTGCAGTTGCGAAAGGCCGACCCGCGATGTTGCGACTCGGCCAGGTTGGACCCGCTGAAATACGACCCGTTCAGTGCGCAGCCGGCTGAGGTCTGCGTCGACGAAATCGTGGCCGGTGAATTCGCGGTCAGTCCACTGCTGCAATGCGGTCAGCTGTCCGGTCCGTGGCGACCCGCTTCGCCCGGCTGCGCCGCGCTCGCGATCGCCACTACTTCCTTATCGTGGCGACCCGCTTCGCCCGGCTGCGCCGCGCTCGCGATCGCGATTAGCCCGCCAGGCTGGCCAGCGCGTATTCGCTCACCGCGATCAACGCGTCGGTCGCCGACCTTCGGTCCCTGGCATCGACGCTGATCACCGGAATGTTGGGAGACAGCGTCAGCGCCTCGCGCACCGCGCCGACCGGATACCTTGGCGCGCCGTCGAACTCGTTGACCGCGACCAAGAACGGCAGGTTGCGGTGCTCGAAGAAGTCGACGGCGGCGAAGCTGTCCTGCAGGCGCCGAACGTCGACCAGGACGATCGCGCCGATAGCGCCGCGCACCAGGTCGTCCCACATGAACCAGAACCGGCGCTGCCCCGGCGTCCCGAACAGATAGAGCACCAGATCCTCTTCCAAGGTGATCCGGCCGAAGTCCATCGCGACGGTCGTGGTCTGCTTGCCCGGAGTGGACTCGAGCACGTCGACGCCGGACGAGGCATCGGTGACCATGGCCTCGGTGCGCAGCGGCATGATCTCGGAAACCGCGCCCACGAACGTGGTCTTGCCGGCACCGAACCCCCCCGCGATGACGATCTTCGTCGACGCGGTGGCATGTTCGTCGGAGTGCGGCTCAGAGTGCCTTAAGGCCACGCAGCGTCCTTCCTATGAGTTCGTGACGCTCATCGCGGGTCGAACGGTCGGTCAAGGTCTTGTGCACCCGAAGGTAACCGGCCGTGACCAGATCGCCGACCAAGACGCGCGCGACGCCCACGGGCAAATCGAGCCGGGCCGAGATTTCCGCGACCGAGGGACTCTTGACGCCTAGCTGGACGATCCTGCCCCGCACGTCGTTGGCCGGCCAGCGGTGCGTCAGTCCCGCTTGCAGCGTCTGCACCGGCGCTTCCAGCGGTAGGTCGACATCGGTGCCGGTTCGTCCGGCCGTCAGCGTATACGGGCGGACCAGATTGGCCTCACGCGCGGGTGACCGGGGCTCCTGCGGCTCGCGTCCGTCCATCGCGGCTCAGGACTATGCCGAGCCCGGCGCTGCGCGACGGGAGGGCTGGACGACGCCGCTCACGCGTTCGACCAGCATCGCCATCTCGTACCCGATCTGACCGATATCGCACGACGTCACAGCCAGCGCCGCCAGATGCGAACCGTCGCCGACACGCATCAACAACAAATAGCCCCGCTGCATCTCGACCACGGACTGCAGCACCGGCCCGCCGTCGAACAGCTGGGCGGCGCCAGTCGAGAGGCTGGCCAGCCCGGACGCCACCGCGGCCAGCTGATCGGCTCGCTCACGCGGAAGCCGGTCACTGGCGGCGAGGGGCAGACCGTCGACGGAGACCAGCAACGCATGGGCCACCCCGGGGACCTCCCGCGCGAACTTCGTCACCAGCCAGTCCAGCGTGTTGTCCGACGTCTGCGTCCTCATTCGTCGTCCGGTCCTTGGGTTTCTTCGCGGGCATGCGAACGTGCGCTGCGCACGCCGCCGAAATGGCTGCTCATCGAGGCACGAATCGCGTCGGGATCGCGACCCGCGGCGGCATGCTCGGCCTCCCGGCCGGGTTGCTGGGGTTCGCGGGAAACCAGCCAGGTGCTCGCGTCCCCCGATTCGGTCCCGTTGGCGGCCCCCGGCACCAGCCGTGCGCCCGGTTTGCGCACCGGCAGGCCACTGTTCGTCTCGGACTCCACGGGTGTCTCGTCGGCGTGCGCGGCCAACACCCAGCCGCGGTCCCACACCGACTTCCAGTCCAGATCGGGATGTTGAGCCAGTTCGTGCGGGTCGCCGACGATCTCTGCGAGCATCCGCTGGTAGATCACGTCGTCAGCGGCCGGGTCGGGCGGCGCTGGTGCCGGCGGCAGTGTTGGTGGCGGCGGTGACGGTGCCGGCGGGGGCGACGGGGGACGCGCTGCCGACTGCGCTGCCGATCGCGCGGAGAAGAACGCCGAGGTGTCCGATGCCGTCGGCAGCTCGTTCCCCGTCGCTGCCGCCGACGGTTGCATCGGCTCCGGCGCCTCCCCCTGCTCCCACCACGGAGTGGGCAGCTCACGCCGCTGCCGTCGGGGCTGTTCCTCGGCCGGTGGAACGTCGGTGATACCGCTGGAGCCCGGACTGCGGCGCGGCAACAACGTGACGGGCGGGCCGGTTTCCGCTTCGGATTCCGGAGCACCGTTGCGGTTCGGCGCCTCGGCCACGGCTTCCGGCGTCGCAGTTGGCGCGGCCAGTGGAGCTGCCGCCGGGGCCGGCGGAGCTGCTGGCGCGGCCGGCGACTCGGGCGCTGGTGCGCGGCCGCGCGTTCGCTCAAGCGGCCGCGCTCCCCGGACCACGACCGAGGCCTCGCTGAACACCGACAGCGGCAGGTAGACCTCGGCTGTGGTGCCTTGGCCGCCCTCCGACATCGCCGGGCCGCGCAGCCGCACCCGGATGCCGTGCGGGGCGGCCAGCCGGCTGACCACGAAAAGGCCCATGTGCCGGGCATTGTCGGGGGTCACCTCGCCGCCGGAGTGCAGCCGCATGTTGGCGATGCGCCGGTCGGAATCATTCATGCCCAGACCGGCATCGGAGACGCGCAGCAGCACTCCGCCGTCACGGGCCGGCGCCGCCGAAACCGAAACCGGTGCCGTCGGCGGCGAATAGCGCAGCGCGTTGTCGACCAACTCAGCGAGCAGATGGATGAGCCCGCCGGCCGCCGCACCGATCACAGTGCATTCGGGTATGGCCGCGATTTGCACCCGGCGATAGTCCTCGACCTCGGAAACAGCGGCCTGGACCACCGTCGACAGCTGCACCGGCTTGCGCTGGTCACGCGAAAGCTGGGCACCCGCCAGCACCAGCAGGTTGGCGCTGTTGCGGCGCAGCCGCGCCGCCAGGTGATCGAGCCGGAAAAGGCTGTCCAGCCGCTCGGGATCCTCCTCGTCGCGCTCCAGCCCGTCGATGAGTGACAGCTGCTGGTCGACCAGCGAACGACTGCGCCGGGACATGGTTTCGAACATGTCGTTGACCAGCAATCGCAACCGCGCCTCGTCGCCGGCCAACAGCAGCGCCTGGGTGTGCAGCTCGTCGACCGCGTGCGCGACCTGACCGATCTCCTCGGTGGTGTACACCGCCAGCGGCTGCGGAATCGGCTCGGCGTCGCCGGCCCGCACCCGGGCTATCTCGTCCTCCAGGTCGGTGTGGGCAACCTTGAGCGCGCTGTCGCGCAGCACCCGCAGTGGCACCACCAGCGCGCGCGCCACCAGCAGCACGATGACCACCGCTACCGCGAGGGCGACCAGCATCAGCAGGGCGTCGCGGATAGCGGCATCGCGCCGCGTGTTGGCCAGACTCTGCACGGACTTGGTCACCGCCGTGGTCGCGTTCTGGATGACCTGCTCGGCGATGCCGTCGGTGATCTGGATGGAGTGCAGCAGATCGGGGTTGTTGACCAGCACGCTGGCCGGGTCGGACATGATGGCCATCCGGGTCACCAGTTGCAGCTGCAGCGTCTTGGCGTCCGGTGAGCCGGCACCCAGCACCTGGGTCATCCCGAAAAGGGTCGACGGTTCGGTACCGGCCAGGGTGGTCATCGATTTGCGCAACTGCGGCTCGGGGAGGTCAGCGCCGCGCGTTACCAGCATCTCCTGCATGGTCATCTGCCCGCGGGCACCCAAGGCCCTGCTCAGGCCCTGCGCCTGGCCTCGGATGTGCTCACTGTCTACCTGCACCGAAGCGTTGATCACGTTCTCGGCCGTCAACAGCAGCGGCGCATAGTTGGTCACCCGGTCCCGCAAACCGATGCTGTTGCTTAGCACTTTGTCCAGAAGGGCCTGACCGTCGTTCAACAGGCCGCTCACTCCCGATCGGACGTCGGCGATCACGTCGGTATCGGCCAGCCGCGTCTGCAATTCGTACTTGCGGGCCTCGAAGTTCTTCTTCGCTCCCTCAACATCACGTCCGGCGGTACTCGCCAGCAGCGCGACGTCCAGTGCCGACATATATTTGGTGATCGCCGGTATCACGTCGGCGCGGGCAGCGGCCCGCCGCAAGGTGTTGTAGCTGGCCGTCGCATCTGCCACCCGCAGACCACCGAAAACCGTGGCCAGCACCAGCGGTACCAGCACAATCGCCAGGACTTTCCACCGGACGGGCCAGTTACTGGGCGACCAGGCGGGCGGCCGTCTCGTCGGCGCCGCGTCGCCGGCAGGAACTTCTGGGGCGTCGGGGGGATTCACCGCAGCCGGGGCGGCCGGGCGGTTGAACATGGTCACGTGGCTACGGCTTTCGGTGGTTTGGGGGCACCGGTCGCTGCGCTGACACTCGTCGCTCCGACAACTGAGAGGCTCATGAAACTTCCTGCTTATTCCGCCCGCCCCAGGCAGATGAGCGCGAGCGGTAAACGCCTGGCAATCCTGCGAGTATGACAGCCCGAGGCCCAGGTCACCACATTCCTCCCTCTGTTCACAACCTCCTACCAGTGCCCAGCCCGGGACAGACCCAACTTTCGGCGCTCAGCAGTCATGATCAGCAGATGTTTCGGCTGCTGTTCTACTCCCCGCGCATCGCGCCAAACACCGGCAACGCCATCCGGACCGCGGCGGCCACCGGCTGCGAACTGCACCTGGTCGAGCCGCTCGGCTTCGACCTGTCCGAGCCCAAGCTGCGACGGGCCGGGCTGGACTACCACGACCTCGCGTCGGTCACTGTCCACGCGTCGCTGCAGGCCGCGTGGGATGCGCTGACCCCGATGCGGGTGGTCGCCTTCACCGCGGGAGCGACGACGTCGTTCGCCGACATCGGCTACCGGGCGGGCGACGTGCTGATGTTCGGGCCGGAGCCCACCGGACTGGATGCCACGACCCTGGCCGACGCGCACATCACCCATCGGGTGCGCATTCCGATGCTGGCGGGCCGGCGGTCGCTCAACCTGTCCAATGCCGCGGCCATCGCCGTCTACGAGGCGTGGCGACAGCACGGCTACGCCGGAGCGTTGTGACGAGGGTCAACCATCGTGCGATGAGTATCGGCGTCTGGACGAGTCGTTATTGATAGAAGCCAACTAACGGAGGTGGCATGGCCAGGTTCATCACGATTGGATACGGCGACGAAGCCGGATATCACCGCGTCAGCGACGAATGCAAAAGGGTCGCGCACGCCCGCGACGACGAGCTCAGTGCAGCCGGCGCGGTCATCGGAACCGTCGGCCAGCCCGTGCAAGTGCGCAATCCGGAAGGCGCCGGTGTGCGGGTAGAGCAAGGCCCCTTCCTGCAATCAGCACTACCGATCGCGGGATTTGCGCTGCTCGACGCCGAAGATCTCGATACAGCGATCGAGCGAGTCAGTCAAACTCCCTGCGCTATGGCGTATGGAGTCGTCGAGATTTGGCCGCTGGCGATGTGACCTTGTTCCGCGTTTACCAGGCGTTCCAGTGCGTCAGGCGCTCGGCGGGCAGCCGCTTGGCCGGCCGGAAGTCGGTGCCCTTGGTGTAGGCGATCGGAAACAGCCCGCCCTGGCTGTACTCGTCGTAGGGAATGCCGAGCACGTCGGCGGCCTGCCGCTCGCCGTCGCCAAGCAGGTGCAGCGTCGTCCAGCACGAGCCCAGGCCGCGCGAGCGCAGTGCCAGGCAGAAGCTCCAGACCGCCGGGAACAGCGACGCCCAGAACGACACACCGCCCATCGGCTGCTCGTCTCCCCGACCGTATATACAGGGGATCATCAGCACCGGCGCCTCGTGCATGTGCTCGGCCAGATAGGTCGCGGAGTCGCGGACCCGCCCCATCTGCTCGCCGCGGGTGTCGCCCTCGGCGTACTGCGGTGTGGGCGAGCTGAGGTAGCCGCGGGCATTGGCCAGGTATATGTCGCCGAGCGCCTTGCGTTTTCCGGCGTCCTCGACGAACACCCACTGCCAGCCCTGCGCGTTGGAACCGGTGGGTGCCTGCAGTGCCAGATCCAGGCATTCCATCAGGACGTCGCGGGACACCGGCTTATCGAAGTCGAGGCGTTTGCGGACCGAGCGGGTTGTGGTCAGAACTTCGTCGACGGACAGGTTGAGGCTCATGAAAGGGAGGCTACCGTTACGTCATGAGCGTCGAACTGACACAAGAGGTTTCCAGCAGACTCACTTCGGACCACTACGGATGGCTGACCACGGTCGCGAAATCGGGACAGCCGGTGCCGCGGCTGATCTGGTTCTACTTCGACGGAGCCACGCTGCGGGTGTACTCGATGCCGCAGGCCGCAAAAGTCGGCCACATCAAGGCCCGTCCGCAGGTGAGCCTGAACCTGGATTCCGACGGCAACGGCGGCGGCATCATTGCCATCGGCGGCACCGCGGCGATAGACGCCACCGATGTCGATTGCCGGGACGACGAGCCGTACTGGGCCAAGTACCGCGACGCGGCCGCGAAATTCGGCCTGACCGAGGCGATCGCCGGTTTCAGCACCCGGCTGACCATCACCCCGACCAAGGTGTGGACCACGCCCACGGGTTAGTCATATCTTCGGCGAGCGTGCGTGTTTGTACGCAACACGCCGGGTGTTGTCGGCATTCTGCGCACGCTCGGTGAGGCTGTCAGCGGAAGTCACGGGACTTCGATCCGACGCTGAGGGAGATGCGGCCCATCCGCTCGGCCACGACGGTGATCGCGCCGCTGGCGTTTTGGACCTGACCGCGGATCAGCACCGCCGGCGCGGTGTGCGCCAGTTTGCGGTGTCGCGACCACACCCCCGGCGTGCAGAGCACGTTGACCATCCCGGTCTCGTCCTCGAGGTTGAGAAACGTCATCCCCTGGGCAGTTCCGGGTCGCTGCCGGTGTGTCACCGCACCGGCGATCAGCACCCGGTCACCGTCGGGCACCGATCCGAGCTCGCCGGCGGGAACCACTCCCATCGCGTCCAGGTCCGCCCGCAGGAACTGCGTGGGGTAACTGTCCGGGGAGATGCCGGTGGCCCACACGTCGGCGGCGGCCAGCTCCAGCTCGCTCATCCCCGGCAAGGCCGGGACATGCGACGACGAGCCCACCCCGGGTAGCCGATCCGGCCGCTGGGTGGCCGCGGCGCCGGCCGCCCACAGCCCCTCCCGTCGCGACATCCCGAAGCAGCCCAGCGCTCCGGCCGTCGCCAGCGCTTCGGTCTGCGGCACGCTCAGTTGCAGCCGCGACGTCAGGTCCAGCAGCGAAGCGAACGGGCCGTTGGCTTTTCGCTCCTCGACCAGCATCTCTGCCAGGTCGTCGCCGATCTGGCGAACGGCGCCCAGGCCGAGGCGGACCTCCATACCCGAGTTCTCCAAAGTGGCATGCGCCAGGCTCGCGTTGACGCATGGGCCGTGTACCAGCACGCCGTGCCGGCGGGCGTCAGCAACCAGCGACTGTGGCGAATAGAAGCCCATCGGCTGGGCCCGCAGCAGCGCGGCGCAAAACGCCGCGGGGTGATGCAGCTTGAACCACGACGAGTAGAACACCAGCGACGCGAAGGACAGCGCGTGACTCTCCGGGAAGCCGAAGTTAGCGAATGCTTCCAGCTTTTCGTAGATGCAGTCGATCACCTCGTCGGAAGCCCCGTGCAGCGCGCGCATGCCGTCGTAGAACCGGCCGCGCAGCCGTTGCATGCGTTCGGCCGAACGCTTGGACCCCATGGCCCGTCTCAGCTGGTCGGCTTCGGCGGCGGAGAACCCGGCGCAGTCGACCGCGAGCTGCATCAGCTGCTCCTGAAAAAGCGGTACTCCCAGCGTCTTCCGCAATGCCGGCGCCATGGACGGGTGGTCGTACACCACAGGGTCGAGACCGTTGCGGCGGCGGATGTACGGATGCACCGACCCGCCCTGGATGGGCCCGGGACGGATCAGCGCGACCTCCACCACCAGGTCGTAGAACATCCGCGGCCGCAACCGCGGCAACGTGGCCATCTGCGCGCGCGACTCCACCTGGAACACTCCGACGGAATCGGCGCGCGACAGCATCTCGTACACCGCCGGCTCGGAGAGGTCGAGTTTGGCCAGGTCCACGTCGATGCCCTTGTGCTCCGCCACCAAATCCTTCGCATAGTGCAATGCGGAAAGCATGCCCAGCCCCAACAGGTCGAACTTCACCAAACCTATTGCGGCACAGTCGTCTTTGTCCCACTGCAGGACGCTGCGATTTTCCATGCGCGCCCACTCGACCGGGCACACGTCGGCGATCGGGCGATCGCAGATCACCATGCCGCCGGAATGGATGCCCATATGCCGTGGCAGATTCCGGATCTGGGTCGCCAGGTCGATCACCTGCTCTGGAATGTCCTCGATATCGGCTGAGTCGGCCAGCCCGTTCCAGTGGCTGATCTGCTTGCTCCACGCGTCCTGCTGGCCCTGCGAGAAGCCCAGGGCGCGGGCCATGTCGCGCACCGCAATCCGGCCCCGATAGGTGATGACGTTGGCGACCTGGGCGGCGTAGTCACGGCCGTATTTGTCGTAGACATACTGGATGACCTTTTCCCGCTGGTCCGACTCGATGTCGATGTCGATGTCGGGCGGCCCATCGCGGGCGGGTGAGAGGAAGCGCTCGAACAACAGTTCGTTGGCTATCGGGTCGACGGCTGTGACACCGAGGGCATAACAGACCGCGGAATTGGCCGCCGACCCCCTGCCCTGACACAGGATATTGTTCTCCCGACAGAACCGGGTGATGTCGTGCACCACCAGGAAGTAGCCCGGAAATTGCAGCTGTGCAATGACTTTCAGCTCATGCTCGATCTGAGCATAAGCGCGCGACGCCGCCCCGGCCGGCCCGTAGCGGTCCTGCGCGCCCGCCATGACCAACCAACGCAACCAGCTGTCCTCCGTGTGCCCGTCGGGTACGTCAAAGGGCGGCAACTGCGGTGCGATGAGCGCCAGCCCGAACGCGCACTGCTCGCCGAGCTCGGCGGCGGCGCTGACCGCCTCGGGACACCAAGCGAACAGCCGGGCCATCTCCTCGCCGGACCGCAGATGCGATCCGCCCAGCGGGGCCAGCCACCCGGCTGCCGAATCCAGCGAATGCCGGGCCCGGATCGCGCCCATCGCCATGGCCAGCCGTCCCCGCGACGGATGCGCGAAATGTGCTGCGGTGGTGGCGACGACGCCGACGCCGAAGCGCGGCGCCAGCCCGGCCAGCGCCGCATTGCGTTCGTCGTCCAGCGGCTGACCGTGATGGGTCAACTCGATACTGACCCGGCCGGCGCTGAACCGGTCCACCAAGTCGGCCAGCGCCCGCTCCGCGGCTTCCGGGCCTTGTGAAAGCCCCTGACGCACAGTGCCTTTCCGGCATCCGGTCAGAATGTGCCAATGTCCGCCGGCCGCCTCGGTCAGCGCATCCAGGTCGTAGCGCGGTTTGCCCTTCTCGCCGCCGGCCAGATGCGCCACGGCCAGCTGCCGCGACAGCCGCCGGTAGCCTTCCGGGCCGCGAGCCAGCACCAGCAGGTGCGGGCCGGGCGGATCCGGCTGTTCGGTGCGCACACCAGACCCCAGCGACAGCTCCGCGCCGAACACCGTCCGCACATCGAGTTCTGCGGCGGCTTCGGCGAACCGCACCGCTCCATACAGGCCGTCGTGGTCGGTCAGCGCCAGGGCACGCAGATCCAGCCGGGCAGCCTCTTCGACCAGCTCTTCCGGCGTGCTGGCCCCGTCCAGGAAGCTGAACGCCGAATGCGCATGCAGCTCGGCATACGCGACGGACGAGCGGACCACCCGGTCCTCGTGCGGGGGCTGGTAGGTCGGGCGTCCGCGCGACAGAGGTGCTTCCGCTAGGACTTCTGGGGTACCGGCCGCGACCGGCGCACCGGCATGGCGCGGCTTGCTGTCGAGCACCCGCTCCATCTCCGCCCAACTCGGCGGCCCGTTATGCCATCCCACGTCACCCAGTATATCGAAAGTATGTTCGAATAAATCCCTGGGTTGTTAAACAATCTTCAACTGCAAAACATGCTCTTAACCTGGGAGACCTATCGGACAGGTGTGCAACGCCGGATACTTGTACGGATCAAAACCGACGGCGGGACTCGGCAATGGGACAACTGACGACATCGGACACGGGCTTTCTAAGGGCTCTGGATCCGGATCCGCACGCCAGCCTGGCCAACGGCGCGGTCGCCGTCGTCAACGGGGACGTGCCCGACTACGGGCGGTTCAAAAGTCTGCTCGCCGAACGGATCGAGTCAATACCGCAGTGCACCCACGTGCTGCGGTCGGATTGGATTGACTACCCGGCATTCGACATCAGCCATCACGTGCAACGGGTAGCGCTCCCGCAACCGGGCGACGACGCGGAATTGTTCCGGGCAATTGCCCGCGCCCTGGAGCGTCCCCTCGACCCCGACCGTCCGCCGTGGGAGTGCTGGGTCATCGAGGGCCTGGAAGACAACCAGTGGGCGATCCTGATGAAGATTCACCACGGAATGGCCGACAGCGGCATCACGGCGGCCCACCTCCTCAGCAGGCTCTGCGACGACGCTGACAACGACGTGTTCGCCAATCACGCGGGCGTTCAACAGGTTTCACCGACCGACGCTCGGAGTTGTGCCGACGCCCTGTGGCAGGTCTCTGCGGGCAAAGTCGCCAAGGCCGTGGAAACTGCCGTCGAGGCGATCTGGCCGTGGGCACGGACTGCCTGGTCGGGGCCGACGGCTGCAATCACCATGCGGCAGTACCACACGGTGCGAGTTCGGATCGCCGACGTCGACAGGATCTGCCGCAAATTCGGCGTCACCGGCAACGATGTCGCGCTGGCCGCCGTCACCGAGGGCTTCCGGACGCTGCTGCTGCATCGCGGCGAACAACCGCGTGCGGATTCACTGCGCACCCTGTCGCCCTTGCTGCCGTATCTGCCCGTCGACCACGATGATCCGGTCCAGCGACTACGGCTGGTGCACAGTCGGATGCGGGCCAAGCCACGCGTCCAGCACCAACCCGGCATCCTGGAATCGACGCTCGGTTGCCTACCAATTCCACTGCGTACTAAGGCGATTCAACTGCTGACTCAGCTGCCGCAGCGCCGCGTCGTGACACTGGCGACCAGCGTGCCCGGGCCTCGCCACCGGTTGCGGTTGATGGGCCAAAGCTTGGAGCGGCTATTGCCCATCCCGCCGACGGCATTGCAACTGAGCACCGGGGTCGCGGTGCTGAGCTACGGCGACGAGTTGGTGTTCGGCATCACCGCCGACTACGACGCCGCACCGGATGTCCAGCGACTTGCCGACGGCATCGAGTCGGGCATGGCCCGGCTGCTGGCGCTCAGCCAGAACTCGGTCCTACTGTTCACCAAGGACCGCCGCAGGCGTTCATCCGGCGGCCCGCCACGCCGCCCGCAGTCTTCCTCGACGGCACGCGCCCGACGCTGAGCCCGCCCATCCCCCTACACGGGGTTGCCCACCGTGAGAAGGTGGGTCAATGCCGGTCACCATCGACCCGCGCCGCCACGACGCGGTGCTGTTCGACACCACGTTGAACTCCACCCAGGTGCTGATCCGGCAGTTGCAGGACGTCGGGATCGGCACCGGTGTCTTCGCGTCGGACGAGAGCTGCCAGGAGGCTCTGTCCGAGGCGGCTCACCAGCTTTCGGTGCGACCGGGACGCTGTGTCGTCGTCGCCCATGACGAGGGCGGCACCGGCGCGGCGCGAGAGAGCGGATTCGCTCTGGTGATCGGTGTCGACCAGACCGGTCACCGCGACGCATTGCGCAGTCACGGCGCCGACACGGTCGTCGCCGACTTGGCGGAAATCGACGTTCGGACCGGAGACCGGCGAATGTCGCAGCTTCCCGACGCGCTGCAGGCTCTCGGCCTGGCCGAGGTCCTGATGGCCCGGCAGCCCGCGGTGTTCTTCGATTTCGACGGCACGCTGTCCGACATCGTCGAGGATCCCGATTCGGCCAGGCCCGCCGCCGGAGCGGCGGAGGCACTGCAGAAGCTGGCCGCGCATTGCCCGGTCGCGGTGCTGTCCGGCCGCGACCTCGCGGACGTGACCGACCGCGTCGGGCTGCCCGGCATCTGGTACGCCGGCAGCCACGGGTTCGAGTTGACCGCACCGGACGGAACCCATCACCAAAACGACGCCGCCGCGGCGGCCATACCGGTGTTGGCGGAGGCGGCCGCCCAGCTGCGCGACCAGCTCGGTCCGATAACCGGTGTTGTGGTGGAGCACAAGCGGTTTGGCGTGGCCGTGCACTACCGCAACGCCGCGCGTGACCGGGTGGGTGAGGTGGCCGCGGCGGTACGTGCGGCGGGCCGGCGCGAGTCGCTTCGGGTGACGACGGGCCGTGAAGTCATCGAGCTGCGACCCGATATCGACTGGGACAAGGGGAAGACGCTGCGCTGGGTGATCGATCATCTGCACAGTGCGGGTTCGGGCCCGCTGACGCCCATCTATCTCGGCGACGACATCACCGACGAGGACGCGTTCGACGCGGTGCGCCACGACGGTGTCCCAATTGTGGTGCGGCACAACGACGACGGTGACCGTGCCACCGCGGCGCTGTTCGCCCTGGACAGTCCGGCGCGGGTGAGCGAGTTCACCGAGCGACTGGCACGACAGCTCGGCAGTCGTGAAAGTGCGTAGATATCGGCAGCTGTCGAGTCTGCGTTCACGGCGTCGCGCCTGCGTCCAGGGCGCGACTTTCGGTCATTCACACGCCCTCACCGCAGCTTCGCTGCTCCTTGCGAGTTGACAGGCTCGATCTCGCCGCTAGCCGGGACTAGCTCTCCGCGTATTCGACCGCGCCGTCGTCGAGCACCACTCGAGGCTCGCCGCCGTCGGCGCCGTCAACCACCGTGCGATATACCGCCTTGCCGGGTTCGGTACGCCAGATCAGGGTGGTTAGTGTCTCGCCGGGAAACACCGGGGAGGTGAAGCGCGCGGCGATCGAGGTGATTTTGGTGGCGTCGCCCTTGCCGAGTTCGGCGACCAGCGCCCGGCCCGACACCCCGTAAGTGCACAGTCCGTGCAGGATCGGCTTGGGGAAACCGGCCATCTCCCGGGCAAACCAGGGATCGCTGTGCAGCGGGTTGCGGTCGCCGGACAGCCGGTAGATCAGCGTCTGGTCCTCGCGGGTGGGTAGCGCAATTCGCGCGTCGGGCTCGCGGTCGGGAAATTCCGGTGCGACCGGCCGCTCGCCCGGCTGCCCCCCGAACCCGCCTTCCTTGCGGATGACCAGGGTGGTCAGGGTTTCCGCGACGAGCTCACCAGATTCCGGATCACTGCCTTTGCCGCGCAGCACGATGATCGCGTTCTTACCCTCGCCCTTGTCTTGGATGTCGGCGACCTCGGTGACGACCGAGAGTTTGCCGGCGGGCGGCAGGGGTGCGTGCACACGTATCGTCTGGGATCCGTGTAACAGCAAGGCCCAGTTGAACGTTCCGATCTTGGCGGCAGCCCCGAACGCCGGGCAGCAGATCACCGCATACGTGGGCAGCACCTGCTGGGTGATGCCATGGCTGTTTTCGGTGGTGAACTGCAGGTCCTCGGTGCCGGCGCCGACACCGAGCGCGTAGAGAATCGTGTCCCGGTCGGTCCATTCGAACAACATCGGCTCGGTCACCGCGCCGACGGCATTCGGGTCAATCGCCATACGAGTCTCCTCTCGATTCCAAATTCGAGCATTTTCTGCACCCAACCATCGCAAACCCTTCACACCGACCCCATCGGCAGGGCAGGCTATCGCCATGCGTAACCGCACCTTGGTCTGGAAAACGGCGGCGGTGCTCGCCGCAACGGTAGTCGTCGGTGCCTGCGGCGGTGGAGAACCGCAGGCGCACAACATCACGTTGACCTTCATCCGCAACGCGCAGTCACAGGCCAACGCCGACGGCATCATCGACACCAGCATGCCCGGCCCCGGTCTCAGTGAAGAGGGTCAAGGACAGGCCCAGCAGCTGGTGCACAAGATCGTCCACAAAGATGTTGACAGCATCTACTCCTCCGAGATGTCGGAAGCGCAGCAGACCGCCGCACCGCTGGCCAGCGAACTCGGAAAGCAAGCCCAGGTCCTGCCTGGCCTGCAGTCAATCAATGCCGGCTGGTTCAACGGCAAACCCGAGTCGATGGCTAATTCAACGTACATGTTGGCGCCGGTCGACTGGATCAACGGCGATGTCGGAAACAAAATCCCGGGGGCGAAAACCGAGAGCGGCAAAGATTTGAGCGGGAAAGATTTCAATGACCGCTTCACCGCGGCGATCAAGAAGATCTACGAGAGCAACCACAGCAAGCCGCTGGTGGTGTCCCAGGGCACGGCGATCATGGTCTGGACGCTGATGAACGTGAAGAACCCCAAGACCACCCTGCTGACCAGCCACCCACTGCCCAACATCGGCAAGGTGGTGATCACCGGCAACCCGAGCAGCGGCTGGACGCTGGTGGATTGGGACGGCATCCGCGAATTCACCAGTTGATCGAACAGATCACACACGGTTGACGGGGGCGGTTGCCAGCCGCCACCATGGCTGAATGCGGTATGTCGTTACCGGCGGTACCGGGTTTATCGGGCGCCGCGTCGTGTCTCGTTTGTTGGCCGCCAAACCCGACGCCGCGGTGTGGGTGCTGGTCCGCCGCCAGTCGCTGGGCCGCTTCGAGCGCCTGGCAGTGGAGTGGGGCGACCGGGCCAAGCCGCTGGTCGGCGAGCTGCCTGAGCTCGAGCTGACTGAGCAGACCATCGCCGAACTGGGCCAGATAGACCATCTGGTGCATTGCGCGGCGATTTACGACATGACCGTCGGCGAGGCCGAGCAGCGCGCGGCCAACGTCGAGGGCACCCGCGCCGTCCTGCAGCTGGCGCGTCGGCTTGGCGCGGTGTTTCACCACGTCTCGTCGATCGCCGTGGCCGGCGACTTCGCCGGCGAGTACACCGAGGACGACTTCGACGTCGGCCAGCACCTGCCGACTCCGTATCACCGGACCAAGTTCGAGGCGGAGTCGCTGGTGCGCTCCACACCGGGACTGCGTTACCGCATCTACCGCCCCGCGGTCGTGGTGGGTGATTCGCGCACCGGCGAGATGGACAAGATCGACGGGCCGTACTACTTCTTCGGGGTGCTGTCGACGCTGACTGTGTTACCCAAGTTCACGCCGATCATGTTGCCCGACACCGGACGCACCAACATCGTCCCGGTCGACTATGTGGTCGACGCGCTCGTCGCCCTGATGCATGCTCCCGGTCGCGACGGGCAGACGTTCCATCTGACCGCACCGAAAACCATTGGGCTGCGCGGTATTTACCGCGGGATCGCCGACACGGCGGGTCTGCCGAAGCTGCGCGGGGCGCTGCCCCGCTCGATGGCCACCTCGGTGCTCAAGGTGAGCGGCCGCGCCAAGGTGCTGCGGAACATGGGGGCCACCCAGCTGGGAATCCCCGCCGAGATTTTGGACGTCGTCGACCTGGTACCCACGTTCGTCAGCGATGAGACCCAGATGGCATTGCAGGGCACCGGGATCGAAGTGCCTGAGTTCGGCAGCTACGCGCCGAAGCTGTGGCGGTACTGGGCCGAGCACCTCGATCCCGACCGGGCCCGGCGCAACGATCCAAAAGGACCGCTGCAGGGCCGGCACGTCATTATCACCGGCGCCTCCAGCGGGATCGGCCGGGCTTCGGCGATCGCGGTCGCCGAGCGGGGGGCGACGGTGTTCGCGCTGGCCCGTAACGCCGAGGCGCTGGACACGCTGATCGCCGAGATCCGCGCGAACGGCGGGCAGGCGTACGCGTTTACCTGTGATGTCACTGATTCCACGTCGGTGGAGCACACGGTCAAAGACATCCTGGGCCGCTTCGACCACGTCGACTACCTGGTAAACAACGCCGGCCGGTCGATACGGCGCTCGGTGGTCAACTCCACCGACCGGCTGCACGATTACGAACGGGTGATGGCGGTCAACTACTTTGGCGCGGTACGGATGGTGCTGGCGCTGCTGCCACACTGGCGAGAACGCCGGTTCGGTCACGTCGTCAACGTCTCCAGCGCCGGTGTGCAGGCCCGCAATCCGAAGTACAGCTCGTACCTGCCGTCCAAAGCGGCGTTAGATGCCTTCTCCGACGTGGTCTCCTCCGAGACGCTGTCCGACCACATCACTTTCACCAACATCCACATGCCGCTGGTGCGCACACCGATGATCGCGCCCTCGAAGCGGCTCAACCCGGTGCCGGCGATCAGCGCCGAGCGTGCGGCGGCAATGGTGGTACGCGGGTTGGTGGAGAAGCCGGTGCGGATCGACACCCCGATGGGCACGCTCGCCGACGTCGGCCACTA
The DNA here is from genome assembly GCF_059812725.1 of Mycobacterium sp. NGS41. NCBI lineage: Bacteria > Bacillati > Actinomycetota > Actinomycetes > Mycobacteriales > Mycobacteriaceae > Mycobacterium > Mycobacterium sp. NGS41. The sequence goes on along the minus strand of NZ_JCALDF010000023.1, from coordinate 44,964 downwards.
CTTCACGCCGCGAATTTCGCGGCGAATTCTGCATCAGCTGTATCTGGGGTATCCCGATTCGCCCGCCGCGCGCGGAGTGGCCGAACCTACCGGCTCCCCCAAATCCACTGCCACCCAACCGCTTCAACGTCGTCCCAAGCGTCCTACCCGGGCTGCCGCACGGGTGGCGGTGCCTAAGCCAGTCAAGCGGCTGGTGCGGTTGGTGCCCGGGGTGCACTGGTAGATCCGCGAGCGCTGGTGCGTTTTAGCGGCACGGGATCGCGGTACTCGGGCGCTGTGACGGGGATTCTCTGCGATCAGCCGACGGATGCCGACCCGGTAGCGGTCGCGATCCAGCGGCTCGCCGCGACGGGTGTGTCCTTGATTGGCTCGTTCGGGGTGACGCGAAGCCTAGGGGCGGACCGGGAGGTGTGGACTCGATTCGCCCGGCACTGGGAGGAATTGGCGCCCGACCCCTACGCCGCCGAGTTGGGGATACAGCGGCGACGCCGGTACGGCCGGTACCTGTTGCGCGACGGGGTGGCGCAGCCGATGCCCACCGAGGTCTTCGTCCAGCCGGAGAACAGCAACCCCCTCTACATCGACCGGGATCGCCACTTCGAGCCGCTGACCGACGCGTTCACCAGCGACCCGGTGCTGCACGGATTGGTGCAAATGCTGTTCCGAGCCGCCGCGGCCCTGGACGACGTGGCCGAATGGAACGTCAAGGTGCATCCGTTCCGCATCCAAGCCCCTGCCGACGGCGACGGCCGGCCCACGCCGGAGGGCCTGCACCGCGACGGTGTCACGCTGGTGTCGTCGCTGCTGGTGGCACGACGCAATGCGCTTGGCGGCGAAAGCACGGTATGCGACCTCAACGACCGCACCTTGATGACCACAACGCTGGAAGAGCCCGGCACGCTGCTGCTGGGCGACGACCGTCGCACTCGGCACGGCGTCTCGCCGATCCGGCCGATCGACGGCTCGGGACCGGCGGTGCGTGACGTCCTGGTGATCACCTTCGCGTCGCGCTGACGTCTCTGGCCGAGGCGCTGCCCGTGCGGGCGCCGGGCCGCCTCGGCGTCCCACCCGGCCTCGACCAGACGCAGAAACGCCTCCGCGGTGCTAGGAAACGGCAATGAATAATCTGCTGGGCGCCCATGGTCCTCGCGATCGAGTTTCCACTCGGCGACCAGCGCATCACGATGAGACTGCAAGGCGGCGTCGAACTTCGCGGCCTCATGGTGGGGAACTGTGATCCGGTAGCAGCTGCCCCGCTCGTTGGTGGTCTTGGTGACCGAGCGCTCGGGCTCGAGTCGAGGTTCGGGTTCGGGTCGCGGTTCCAGCTTCAAAGCGGTACGCAGCTGATTGACCGACGCCACGCTGGCCAGCGCCGCGTAGTGCTCATCGGATCCCTCGCCGGCCCGCCCCGCGATGACCCCGACCTGATCCAGCGACAATCGCCCCTCCCGCATGCCCTTCGCGCAGCGGGGAAACGCCTTCAGCCGACCCGCGACGGTGGCGATCGTGTGGGCGGTTGCCGGCGAGCAGCCGGTCTTCCAGGCCACCAACGCCGGCACCGACCGCGCGCCGGTGACACCGCACAATTCGTCGCGATCGATCTCGGCGACGATCTCAACGAGGCGCCCGTCAATCGCGTTGCGCTGACCGGTCAACTCCGCCAACTCCTCGAACAGCACCTCAAGACGCTCGCCAGGACTCACCGCCACCGCGCCAGCGGATGCGATCGAAGACATAACGCCATCATCGCAGCCACCTACGACAAATCCCGGCCGCCAGATCCCCGCTGGGCTTCCACCATTTGAGTGACTGCCGCACCTGAGGTTGAGACATGCCCTGCGCGATCTGCTCGGTGATGTCGGCCTTCAGCCCCGGCTGGATCGCGTGCGGGCGCAAGGCGTTCCGAAGACGCTCCAGGCTCCCCGGCGATACAGGCTCTGGATGTTCAAAGGCGCCACCCGCAGCGTCTGCCACCTGGATCAACGAGCCTCGCGAACCGGAAGAACTACCACCCGACTGGACACCCGATCCCCCCGATCCAATGCCCGACGACCCGCCGTTCTAGACGGTCAATCGGGCGTACCCTTACCGCGGTGAACGTAGTTTTCGCCGATGTCGACACGGGCATTGACGACGCGATGGCGTTGATCTTCCTGCTGGCTAGTTCTGACGCCAAGCTGGTGGGCATCGCCTCGACGGGCGGCAATATTTCAGTTGACCAGGTGTGCGCGAACAACCTTGGTTTGCTCGAATTGTGCCGTGCCGCAGACATACCCGTGTCCAGAGGGGCTGACGACCCACTGTGCGGCGAGTGGCCCGATCACGCAAATTTCCATGGCCCCAAGGGTTTAGGCTATGCCGAGCTGCCACCGACCGACCGCCGGATCACCGGCCACGACGCCGTAACCGCCTGGGTCGAGACGGCGCATGCTCACCCCGGGGAGCTCATCGGTCTGGTAACCGGTCCGCTGACCAACCTGGCCCTGGCGGTCCGCGCCGAACCCGCGCTGCCGACGATGTTGCGCCGCCTGGTGATCATGGGCGGCGACTTCGGCGCGACTGCCGACGCCACCGCCGAGTGGAACATCAGGGTGGACCCCGAAGCGGCGGCCGAGGTATTCACCGCATGGGCGGGCCACCAACAACTTCCAATCTTGTGCGGTTTGAACGTGACTCGCAAACTCGCGATGACACCGGAGAAGCTCGCCACGCTGATGTCCGCCGCAGGCCAATCCCCTTTGACCCAGGTAATCAAGGACGCGATGCGGTTCTACTTCGAGTCGCACGCGGCTCGCGGCCACGGCTATCTGGCGTACATGCACGATCCCCTCGCCGCCGCGGTCGCACTGGACCCGGAGTTGCTGGCGGTCGAGCCGGCGACCGTCAAGGTCAAACTTGCGGAGCCGCGCGGCATGACGGTCGCCGACTGGTCAGGGAGCCGAGAACCCAACGCGCAGATCGGAACTGACGTCGACCCCGCGCAGTTCTTCGACCGCTACATCGAACGGGTCGCGCCGTTCGCCCGCAGGCTGAGCTGAATGCCCGATTGGAGTCAACGGGATGCGGGCACATAAAGCCCATGAACCTTCGTCGAATCGAGCTGCTGCGCGCGGGATGGGGTGTTGTGCTGCTGGCCGTTCCCGGCCTGGTGCTCACGTCGATGCGCGGGGTGCAAGTCGATCGCCGGGCGCTCGTCATCACCCGCATCCTCGGAGCGCGCCACCTCGTCCAGGCATTGTCGTCGGGAATCAATCCCAGCCCCGAAGTGCTTGCCGCCGGTGTCTGGGTCGATACCGTGCACTCGATGACAGCGTTGGGTCTGGCGACGTTGGACCGGAACCGAATTCAGGGTGGTGTCGCCGACAGCGTCGTTGCGGCGTTGTGGGCGGGAATGGGTTGGCGCCACCTGCACAGCGGCAGACTCCAGACGACGCCGATCAGCTGGCGTGATCGGATGGCCTACCTGGTAATCGGCAATCTGCCCGGCGGTCGCGCATTGATGGCGCAAGCACGCCAGATCAGGCAACCCGGAACTGCTCAAGGTCTGCGTGCTTGACGGTCAAGCCATGCCCGGGTGCCGTCCGATCCGGACGCAGCAGGCCGCCCGGCTCGGGCTCGATGACCCCGTCGAACGCCAGCCCCTCTAACCGCACGTGGTCGTGGAAGTACTCCAGATGGCGCAGATGCCACACGGCGGTACCGACGTGGGCGCTGATCTGCGGGGCGCAGTGCAGTGAGAGGTCCATGCCGCGCGCATCGCACAGTGCGGCGACCTTGAGGACACCGGTGATACCGAGGGCGCGGGTGACGTCGGCCTGCAGACAGTCCACCGCCCCGGCCGCCAGCATCTGGTGGAAATACGGCAGGTGATAGCCGTATTCGCCGGCAGTGATGTCCATGCCGGCCGGGCCGTGCTCGCAGAGCTGGCGCAGACCGTCGAGATCGTCAGAGCTCACCGGCTCTTCGAACCACCGCACGTCGTACCCGGCGTAGCGCTCGGCCCACAGCAGCGCCTGTTTGCGTTGGTAGGCGCCGTTGGCGTCGACGAACAACTCGACGTCGTCGCCGATCGCCGACCGGGCGGCTGCGACCCGGCCGAGGTCGGCATCCGGGTCGCGGCCGACTTTCATCTTGACGCGGGGAATACCGGCCTGCACCCAGCCGGACAGCTGCTTGCACAGGGTGTCGTTGTCGTACGACGTGAACCCACCGCTGCCGTAGACCGGTGTGGCGTCGTGGACAGCGCCCAGCGCAACGACGAGCGGCTCGTCCAAAAGGCGGGCCCGCAAATCCCACATCGCGATGTCGACCGCCGAAATCGCCAGGGAGACCACTCCCGGCTTGCCCAGGTTGCGGATCGCGTGCTGCATCTGCGCCCACCGGGCCGGGGGTTGTAAGGCATCTGCGCCTTTGACGACATCGGCCAGCTTGGAGTCCACGACGGTCGCCACGGAGGTGCCCCCGTAGGTGTAACCCGTTCCGACCTGGCCGCCGGCTCGCACGGTCACCAAAACGAAGGTGGTCGAGTCCCAGGCCAGGGTGCCGTCCGACTCGGGCGCGTCAGTGGGGATCGAGTAGGCGGAGGCCTCGACCGATTGAACAGGGACCGGTTCGCCCGCATGCAATGTCATGCCCGGGTGACTACCCGCCAGATAAACGGGGTATGCCCGCATCCAGTGAAAGACCGGAACGACAGACCAACGCTAGCCGAACTGGCTCCGCCGCACGTCCTTCGCGAATACGCGCTGCTCGCCGACGGGGAACGCGGGATCGTTGTAGGGCCGCGCGGGGACTGCTGCTGGATGTGCGTGCCGCACTGGGACAGTCCCGCAGTCTTCAGTTCGCTGCTTGGCGGTGGCGGCGTTTACGCAGTCCACCCCGATCACCCACGGTTCGTCTGGGGCGGCCGATACGAAGAGCGGTCGCTGATTTGGCTGTCGCGCTGGGTGACCGCCGACGGCATCGTCGAATGCCGTGAGGCCCTGGCGTTTCCCGGCGATCCACACACCGCGGTAGTGCTGCGCCGCATTCGCGCCTTCGACCGGCCGATCGCGATGCGCGTCGGACTCGACGTGCGCGCCGACTACGGCGCCAAGCACATGCGCCAACTCTCCTGCGACGACGGGGTGTGGACGGGAAGGTCGGGACCGCACCGCTTTCGCTGGACAGGCGCCGGCGACGCCACCCGCCGCGACGACGGCTCGCTGCAGATGGTTGTCAAGGTGACCCCGGGCCATGACCACGACCTGGTCCTGGAACTATCCGATCAGGAACTACCCACCGAAGCCGCGCGGCCCAACGACGCCTGGCGGAACACCGAAAGTGCCTGGGCGCAAGCCGTTCCGGCGTTCTCCGGCACGCTGGCCGATTCCGACACGCAGGCCGCCTACGCGGTACTCCGCGGGATGACCAGCAGCGGTGGGGGGATGGTGGCCGCGGCCACCATGTCACTACCGGAACGAGCCGAGCAAGGCCGCAACTACGACTACCGCTATTGCTGGATCCGCGACCAGTGCTATGCCGGGCAGGCAGTCGCCGCCGCGGGTGCCCATCCCCTGCTCGATGACGCCGTCCGCTTCGTCAGCGAGCGCATCCTTGCCGACGGCCCCGACCTCAAGCCGGCCTACTGCATTACCGGCGACGCACCACCTGAAGAAGACGATCTCAAGCTGCCGGGCTATCCAGGCGCCGCCGTCAAGACCGGCAATTGGGTAACGGACCAATTCCAGCTGGACGCATTCGGCGAAGCACTACTGTTGCTGGCCAGCGCCGCTCGGCTGGACCGTCTGGAGAAAGTGCACTGGCAAACCGTTGACACGCTGGTCCGGGCGATCGAACAACGGTGGCGCGAACCGGACGCCGGAATCTGGGAGGTCGACGAGCGGCGTTGGGCACATTCGCGGCTGATTTGTGCGGCAGGACTGCGGCGCATCGGTGAGGTGGCGCCCGCGCGCCAAGGCTCCGAATGGCAGCGTCTGGCCGATCTGCTTGTGAGCGACACGAATTCGGACTGCCTGCATCCCAGCGGGAGATGGCAACGCGCGCCGGATGATTCGCGGATCGACGCGGCGTTGCTGACGGCGTCGATTCGAGGCGCCATCCCAGTCAGCGATCCGCGCAGCGTCGCCACCCTGGAGGCCGTGCGATCCGACCTTGGCCGGCATGGTTTCGTCTACCGCTTCCGCCCCGACGAGCGGCCGCTCGGCGAGGCCGAAGGCGCTTTCCTGCTCTGTGGATTCATGATGGCGTTGGCCGATCATCAGCAGGGCAACGAGCTGGCGGCCGTTCGCTGGTTCGAACGCAATCGCACTGCGTGCGGTCCACCTGGTCTGTTCACCGAAGAATTCGACGTAGCGCAGCGTCAATTGCGCGGCAACTTACCCCAGGCCTTCGTGCATGCGCTGATGTTCGAAGCCTCGCATCGGCTCGCCGATACCAGCGGGCCGCCGGTGGGCACCGGAACCGGATGATGCGGCACTCTCAGCCGGTTTGACCGGCGTCGCGGCGGGTAGACCACCGATCGTGGCCATCGAGCAGGTGCGGACCATCCCCGCCCGGCGGGATACGCGCCTCGCCGCCAGGATGGAAACTGTCGACAAAGTCAACGTGACCGGCCTGGAAAACCAACTCCGCCGCCACGTCACCGGCGAAGTGCGGTTCGACACGGCAACATTGGCGATGTACGCCAACGACGCATCGAACTTCCGCCAGGTGCCGATCGGCGTCGTCGTCCCAAAGACGCTCTACGACGTCGTTGCCACTGTCCAGGCCTGCCATGCGTATCGCGCGCCGGTGCTGTGCCGCGGCGGAGGGACAAGCCTGTCCGGGGAAACGGTGAATGTCGCTGTCGTCATCGACTTTTCGAAGTACCTCACCGACATCATCGACATCGACCCGCGGCATCGCCTGGCAACCGTGCAAACCGGAGTGATCAACGAACAGCTTAACAAGGCCACCGGTGAATACGGGCTGGTGTTCGGACCTGACCCGTCGTCGCATTCCCGATGCACCTTGGGCGGCAACATCGGCAACAACTCGTGCGGAGTGCATTCGATCCAGTCGCATCTGTACGGGCCTGGACCGCGCACCTCCGACAACACGCACGCACTGGATATCGTCACCTATGACGGCGCGCGATTCACGGTCGGCGTCAACGAGGAAAAGGACCTCGACGCCATCATCGCGGCCGGCGGTCGCAAAGGCGAAATTTATGCGGCACTGCGAGATTTGCGCGACGAGTACGCAGACGACATCCGCAATGGATATCCGTCTGTCGACGAGCTGCCCCGACGGGTGTCTGGCTACAACCTCGACGAGCTGCTGCCTGAAAAGGGTTTCAACGTCGCACGATCGCTGGTCGGCACCGAAAGCACCTGCGCGGTGGCGCTGACCGCGACAGTGATGCTGACACCGGCGATGATCCATCGCACCCTGGTGGTGATCCAATACGACTCGCTCGGCGAAGCGGGCGATGCGGTGCCGGACCTGATGGCTTGGCAGCCGATCGGTCTTGAGGCCGTCGACCACATGCTCGTCCACGACCAGGAACTGACCGGCACCAACGCCGTCGGCCGAGCAGCGCTGCCCAGGCCGAAATCGACCGGGGCATGGGTGTTTATGCAGTTCGGGTCCGACGAGCCCCGCGAATCACCGCGCCGCGCCGAGGAATTCGCAAGGTGGTTGCGAAAGAAGAAGGGGTACGACGACGATCGCATCGTTGTTGCCCACAGCAAGCAGGACGGCGGCAACAGCGACGAGCTGTGGTCGATCCGGGAAGCCGGACTGGGGTCGACGGCGTTTCCGGCCGACAGCGGCGACCACTGGCCGGGCTGGGAGGACTCCGCCGTGCCGCCGCGGCGGGTCGGCGACTATCTGCGCGATCTGCAGCAGCTCTACTCCGACCACGGTCTGCGCTGCGCCATGTACGGCCACCTCGGCGAAGGCTGCATCCACTCCCGCATCAACTTCGACCTGCGTCATAAGGACGGGCTGGTCAATTACCGCAACTTCATGGAGGCCGCCGGTGACTTGGTCGCGTCGTATGGCGGGTCGATGTCCGGTGAGCACGGCGACGGGCAACAGCGCGCTGAATTGCTCGGCAAGCAGTACGGTCCACGGTTGATGGAAGCGATGCGCAAGTTCAAGCTGATCTGGGACCCACAGTGGAAGATGAACCCGGGCAAGGTGATAGACCCGTATCGCTTCGACGAGAACCTCAAGCTCGGCACCGACTACAACCCCGCTCGGCCCAAGGTGAAGTTTGCCTACCCAGAGGACGGCGGCGATTTCTCGCATGCGGCGCTGCGCTGCGTGGGCGTCGGCAAATGCCGGGTGCCCGACGCGCAGATGACCATGTGTCCGAGTTATCAGGTGACGCGGGAAGAAAAACACTCCACCCGCGGTCGCGCGCGACTGTTGTTCGAGATGCTGCGCGGCGAGGTGATCACCGACGGCTGGCAGTCGAATGAGGTCGCCGACGCGTTGGACCTGTGCCTGGCCTGCAAGGGCTGCACCAGCGACTGCCCGGTTGACGTCGACATTCCCACCTACAAAGCGGAGTTCCTCTACCACCACTTCCGATCACTGCGCCGCTGGCGTCCGCGCTACGCCTACGCATTCGGCTTCATCGACCAAGCCGCACGGTTGGCCAGCGCCATGCCGGAGTTGGCGAACTTCGCCACCCAGACACCGGGTCTTTCCGGAATCGCCAAGGCGGTCGCCGGGATCGACCGGCATAGGCCGTTGCCCACCTTTGCGCCGATGACGCTGCAGCAGTGGTTCGCCCAGCGGCCGGTCGTCAACGCCGGCGGCCCTCGGGTGATCTTGTTCCCCGACACCTTCAACAACCGTCTGCACACCGATGTCGGGGTGGCGTGTGTCGAGGCAATCGAGGCGGCCGGCTGGCGGGTCGTCATGCCGATGGGGCATATTTGCTGCGGTCGCCCGCTGTACGACTACGGCTTCCTCGATGTCGCGCAGCGTTACCTGCAGCATGTGCTGGAACGGCTGCGCAGCGAAATACGTGCCGGCACACCGGTCGTCGGCATGGAGCCCAGCTGCCTGGCCGTCTTCAAAGATGAACTCAAGAAGCTCATGCCGCACGACGACGACGCGGATCGGTTGGCGCGCAACAGCTATCACTTCGCGCAGTTCCTGGCGGAGTTCGACGTGGAGCTGCCCACGGTGTCCGATGCGCGGGCGCTGTTGTGGGGCCACTGCCACCAGCGAGCTACCGGCGGTGTCGATGCCGACCAGCAGGTCCTGCAGAAAATGGGTATCGACGTGCAACCAGTGTCGGGCGGGTGCTGCGGCCTGGCCGGTTCCTGGGGATTCGAGCAAGGCAAGTACCAGCTGTCGCTGGACTGCGGCGAACAGGCACTGCTGCCGGCGATCCGGAAGAATCCGAATGCCTTGGTGGTGGCCAACGGATTCTCCTGCCAGACGCAGATCAGCGACTCGGGTGCGGCGGACGCGCTGCACCTTGGCCAGGTCATGGCCATGGCCAACGCCTCGGCTGAAATCCGGTCCGCCACTCCCCCAAGCCGCCCCGCGCCGCCGTCCCGGACTCGCGCGGCCCGGGTGGCCGTTCCGACCGCAGCTGCCGCGCTAGCCACCCTGGGGGGTACGGCCTTAGCCGGAAAGCTCTGGTCCGCGAGGAGGCCGCACTCCTAGCAAACTGGGCATGCCGCAAGCAATCGGGAGATACTGAAGTCTGCGTAAATTGCCCGTTTGAGCGCGAAGTCAATGGGCATTCATGAGCGTGTCTGACGGCTGGGCCCGGCGAGCGAAAGGGGGCAAAGATGCCTGATCCCGAACTGAAGCCGAATGTCGAGCACATCCAGTCGCACTATGACCGGTCCAACGAGTTCTTCCGGCTCTGGCTCGACCCGACCATGACCTACAGCTGCGCGTACTTCGAGCGCGACGACATGACCCTGGAAGAGGCGCAGCGGGCCAAGATCGATCTGTCGCTGGGCAAGCTCGGCTTGCAGCCGGGCATGACGCTGCTCGACATAGGCTGCGGCTGGGGCTCCACCATGCGCCGCGCGATCGAGAAGTACGACGTCAACGTGATCGGGCTGACCTTGAGCGAAAACCAGTTAGCCCACAACAAGCAGAAATTCGCCGAGATGGACAGCCCACGGTCCAAGGAGGTACGGCTGCAGGGCTGGGAGCAGTTCGACGAACCGGTCGACCGCATTGTGTCGCTGGGCGCCTTCGAACACTTCGCCGACGGCATCGGCCGGTTTGACCGCTACGACGACTTCTTCAAGATGTGCTACAACGTCTTGCCCGACGATGGTGTGATGCTGCTGCACTCGATCGTGGTGCCCAGCGCCGAGGAGGTCGCGCAACTCGGGCTGAAGACGACGATGTCGCTGGTGCGGTTCATCCGATTCATCCTGACCGAGATCTTCCCCGGCGGCCGGTTGCCGATGATATCGATCGTGGACGAACACGCAACCCGAGCCGGCTTCGAAATCACCCGCCACCACCGGATCGGGTCGAACTACGTGCGCACCCTGGACACCTGGGCCAAAACGCTGGAAGCGCACAAGGACGAGGCGATTGCGCTCCAGTCCGACAAGGTCTACGACACCTACATGCACTACCTGACCGGCTGTCGCGAGCTGTTCCGCGAGGGCTATACCGACGTTTGCCAATTCACCATGGAAAAGCCGGCCGCGTAACCGTCCTGGCCATGCCGCCTGCGCATGGCGCTGGACTTCACAACAAAAGAGGTGGCGCGAATGACCGAGTTGAAACCGTTCTACGAAGAGTCGCAAGCAGCCTACGACATTTCCGACGAGTTCTTCTCGTTGTTCTTGGACCCTACGATGGCCTACACCTGCGCGTACTTCGAGCGCGACGACATGAGCCTGGAGGAAGCTCAAAACGCCAAATACGACCTGGCGTTGCGCAAGCTCAATCTCGAACCAGGTATGAGGCTTTTGGACATTGGCTGCGGGTGGGGCGCAGGGCTGCTGCGAGCGGTCAAAGACTACGACGTGAACGTCATCGGCATCACGCTCAGCCGCAATCACTACCAATACAGTGCGGCCAGCCTTTCGTCGGCCGGGACCAGCCGGCGTGCCGAGGCGCGATTGCAGGGCTGGGAAGAGTTCGACGAGAAGGTCGACCGGATCATCACCGTCGAGGCTTTCGATGCGTTCAAGAAAGTTCGCTACGCCGCATTCTTCGACCGCGCTTACGAAATTCTGTCTGACGATGGCCGAATGTTGTTGCACAGCGTCTTCGCCCATCCACAGCGGTACCTGCATGAGCATGGCATCCCACTCACGATGAGGGACGTGCGATTCATCCGATTCCTGCGGACCGAGATCTTTCCTGGCGGGGAAATGCCGGGTGAAGATGATATCGTCGAATATTCGTGCGCGGCAAGGTTTTCGATTGAGGAGGTTCAGTTGTTTCCGTCGCACTACGTGAGGACGTTGGAAACCTGGGCGGCCAATCTACGAGCAAATCGTGAACGCGCTATCGCAATTCAGTCCGAAGAGGTCTACGAGCGCTACATGCACTACCTAACCGGATGCGCGGACCTCTTCCGCAAAGGAATCAGCAACGTGGGGCAGTTCACCCTGACGAAGTGACGCTCGAAGAGCGGGGCAATGCTATGGCTGGGTTTTCAACGGGAAATGGTCTACCAGATGTAGTTGTCACCGGTGTTGCGATGACGACCGCTCTGGCCACCGATGCCGACAACACGTGGAAGAAGCTGCTGGACGGTCAGAGTGGGATTCGAACGCTTGACGACCCGTTCGTCGAGGAGTTCGACATGCCGGTGCGCATCGGCGGCCATCTGCTCGAGGATTTCGACTGCGAATTGACGCGGGTGGAGCTGCGCCGAATGTTATTCCTGCAGAAGATCTCCACGGTGCTTGGCCGGCGAGTATGGGCGAACGCCGGTTCACCCGAAGTTGACTCCAACCGGTTGATGGTGTCCATCGGTACCGGCATGGGCTCGACCGAGGAAATGGTCCATTGGTATGACGACATCAGCGGCCGTGGCATGAGGGGCGTTAATCCGCTGGGTGTGCTGATGGCTATGCCCAACGCGGCGAGCGCTTGGGTCGGGCTGGAACACCGTGCTCGGGCCGGCATCACGACCCCGGTGGCGGCCTGCGCGTCGGGTACCCAAGCGATCGCGCGAGCCTGGCAGCACATCGTGCTCGGTGAGGCCGACATCGCGATCTGTGGCGGGGTCGAGACCAGGATCGAGGCGGTGCCCATCGCCGCCTTCGCGCAGATGCACCTCCTTTCGACCAACAACGACGATCCCCCCGGCGCGTGCCGTCCGTTCGACAAGGATCGCGACGGCTTTGTGTTCGGCGAAGCCGGAGCGTTGCTGGTCGTCGAAACGGAGGACCACGCGAAAGCCCGCAGCGCCAACATTTTGGGCCGGCTGATGGGTGCGGCCACCACCTCCGACGGCTACGACGTTGTGAACCCCGATCCCAATGGTGAACAAGCCGGGCATGCGATGACGCGGGCGATCCAACTCGCCGGACTGAGTCCGACCGACATTCACCATGTCAATGCGCACGCGACCGGGACCGGCGTCGGCGACCTGGCCGAGGCGAACGCAATCAATAACGCGTTGGGTACCCATCGGCCCGCCGTGTACGCGCCCAAGGCGGCGCTAGGCCATTCGATCGGCGCGGCCGGCGCGGTGGAGTCGATCCTGACGGTATTGGCGCTGCGAGACGGCATCGTCCCGCCGACGCTGAACCTGCGCAATCTCGATCCGGAGATCGATCTTGACGTGGTCGCCGGGGAGACGCGAGCCGGTGATTACCACTACGCGATCAACAATTCGTTTGGTTTCGGCGGCCACAATGCCGCCCTCGTGTTCGGAAGGTATTAACCACTTGGGCGGCCAACCCATCGGCCAACAGGGACAAGGCCATTCGGCGGCTACGCCGATGTCGACCAATTCACGCTGCAAAAGCGACAGCGCGACACGCATTTTCAGAAGTGAGCGGCCGATCGCCCAGCTCGCACGGCGGCCGGTCGCACACTCGTTGTCGGACAAATGGACTCGCGAATCGCAGCTGCCGCATCCGGTGTCTCGGTGTGGCCGTACACGAGTAGCCGGCACTCCGCCACTTGTCGGGGTCGACTAGGCTGTAGATCCTCAGAAGATTCCCAAAAAAAGTCTGTTTAGGCAACATTTAAGAGGGCAACATATTCCGACATGAGCGCACGACACATACTTCGCCTCCTCGGTCCCGCAGTGCTCGCAGCGTCGGGCGTCAGCGCGGGCATCCTTTCTACCTCCGCTGTGCCAAACGCCTCCGCACAGTCGTGTCCCGACGTGGAGGTGGTATTCGCCCGCGGCACCGGTGAGGCCCCGGGCGTCGGCCCGACCGGACAGGCCTTCGTCGACTCCCTACGCCCACGCATCGGCGGACGCTCGATGAACGTCTACGCGGTCAACTACCCCGCCAGCGACCAGTGGGACACCGGCATCGACGGGATTCGGGACGCCGGCGCCCATGTGGTTTCCATGGCGGGCAGCTGTCCCCAAACCCAGATGGTGCTCAGCGGCTACTCCCAGGGCGCGGCCGTGATGGGCTTCGTCACGTCGAACGCGGTACCGGACGGGGTCGATCCCGCGACCGTGCCCAAACCGATGGACCCCGGGGTGGCGAACCACGTCGCAGCCGTCGTCCTCTTCGGTACGCCAAACGTCCGGGCGATGAACTTCCTCGGCCAGCCGCCGGTCGTGATCGGCCCGCTGTACCAGCCGAAGACCCTCAAGGTATGCGCTGTCGACGACCCGGTGTGCTCTGACGGGATGGATTTCGCAGCACACGACACATACGCAAGCGACGGGGCAGTGATCGACCAGGGGGCGGCCTTTGCCGCAAGCCGTCTTGGTGGTCACAGCGCGCCGCCGGCGGGGGCTCCGCGCCAGGGCTTCGGAGAATAACGGCTTCCTGACAGCACGGCCGGCCGACACCGGCACTCAAACCGCTTGGTGGTCAGTGTCATTCACTGACCGCGGGCGAACACCGGCGGAGAAGGTGCAGCCTCCCAGCCAGCGCGATTAGGTCACGATTTCATAACAAGACCCGTCGGCAAGTTTAGCTCCGGCTCCTCGGCCCATACGCCAATATGAAGAGCGCAATAGGTGACGAGCTGGCGGCACTAACCTTCCAGCTGGCAGACATGTGCGCCACGGCCGGTCAGGCACTGGACCACGCCACGCACGCATTGCTGCGGGCCGACATCAATATGGCCAAAGCTGTTATCGCCGAGCAAGAGTACATGGCTGCGCTGAATTGCGGCGCGGAAGAAACCGCGTTCAGATTGCTGTCGCTGCACGCGTCGAAGGCCGCCGATCTGCGTGAGATGGCCAACGCCATCCGGGTTGCCGCCGATGCGGAACGAATGGGTGAGCTCGCGGTGCGAGTAGCCCAGATCGCCCGCCGTCATCACCCCAGACATGCCGTGCCGGCCGAGGTTTGCGGACGGGTCGCCGAACTGAACGCGATGGCGGTGGCGTTGGCTTGCGCTGCTCAAGAAGTGGTGTTGTCACGCGAGCCAAGGCTGGCAGCGCGTCTTCGCCGCGACGACGGCGCAGTCGGTGAGCTGCACCGCCGGCTGCTGGCCATATTGGTCGACCCGGGGTGGAGATACGGCGTCGCCGCTGGCGTTGAGGTGGCCTTGGTGAGCCGGCTCTACGAACTTTTCGCTGACCACGCGGTGAGCATCGCCGAGCGGTTCGCCTCCCAAACCACTGGCCACCGGCCTCGCCAACCATCGATGGATTGGACACATCTGAGGCGAGCACCGATCTCGGTTGACCCAGCACACAAGGCGTCCGGGCAGCCGCAACCAGAAAGTAGGGAAACATGGTCAAAAACTGCTGGACGCGTCGGCTGATCGGCGCCGGAATCGCGGCGGCCACCCTGCCGGGGCTGGTTGGTATGTTCGGCGGCACTGTTCCTGCCCGGGCCGCTGCGCCGGAATTTCTGCAGGTGCCGTCGCCGTCGATGGGCCACGACATCACCGTGGAATTTCAGGGCGGAGGCGCGCCGGCGGTCTACCTGCTCGACGGCTTGCGCGCACGCGACGACCGGAGCGGCTGGGATATCGAAACTCCCGCGTTCGACGAGTACCGCGGCTCGGGGCTTTCGGTGGTGGCCCCCGTCGGCGGGCGCTCCAGCTTCTACGCCGACTGGTACGGCTCGGCGAATGGCCAAACGTATAAGTGGGAAACCTTTTTGACGAGCGAACTGCCGGGCTATCTTTCTAGCCGCGGTGTGCGTTCGACCCGCAATGCCGTGGTGGGCGTGTCCATGTCGGGGTCGTCGGCGGTGATCTTGGCGGCCTATCACCCGCAGCAGTTCGCGTACGCCGCGTCGCTGTCGGCTTACATGACTCCCTCCAGCGGCGACGGGCCGGCGCTGATCAAACTTGCGATGAATGATGAGGGCGGCTTTAATCCCGAGGACATGTGGGGACCCGCCGGCGGTGCGGGATGGCAACGAAATGATCCCACCGTGCAAGCCGGAAGGCTGGCCGGCACCAATACTCGCCTGTGGATCTACAGCGGCAACGGCACACCGTCGGAAATCGGCCAGGGCAGTCTGCCGGGCCAGGTCATCGAGCAGGTCATCCTGCAAAGCAACGTCGCGTTCAAGAACGCCTACACCGCCGCGGGCGGCCACAATGCGACATTCAATATCGACAACAACGGCGTGCACAGTTGGGGCTATTGGAATGCCCAGCTGGTCGCGATGAAGCCGGACATGCAGCGCACACTTGGCGCGAGCGGGGCGGGAGCCTGATACTGAGAACACCAAAATGGTTGCGGGGCAGTCATATTCGTCTCATCGATGGTGCGGAAAATAACCGTTTAACCGACCAATCGTCGGGTATGCCATGAGCCATGGCCTTCGCCGAATATCAGACCGAGCTTTATGAACAAGGACAGGCCGGCAGGCAGCCGCCGTACCCGATCGCCTTCGCCGAGCTGGAAGCCAAGGCAGCCGCGGCGATGCCGCCGAAAGTGCTGGGTTACGTCGCCGGCGGCGCCGGTGACGAGCTGACGCAACGGGCAAATGTCGAAGCGTTCAAGCGCTGGGGTGTGTTTCCGCGCATGGGTATCGCCCCTACCGAACGCGACATGTCCGTCGAGCTCTTCGGGGTGACGTTGCCGGCGCCGGTGTTCATGGCGCCCATCGGGGTGATCGGGGTATGCGCCCAAGACGGCCACGGCGATATGGCCGCTGCGCGTGCATCCGCTCGCACGGGTGTGCCGTTCTTCGTGGGGACACTGACGTCCGATCCCATGGAAGATGTCGCCGCCGCGCTCGGCGACACCCCGGGGTTTTTCCAGCTGTACACGCCCCCGGACCGCGAGATGGCCGCCAGCCTGGTGCACCGCGCTGAAGCATGCGGGTTCAAGGGTATCGCGGTCACCCTCGACACTTGGGTCACCGGCTGGCGCCCGCGTGACCTGAGCGCCGGAAACTATCCGCAGGTACCCAGCGGATGCCTGGCCACCTATACCAGCGATCCGGTCTTTCGCGCCGGTCTGCAACCGGGCGAAGACGCCACCGAGGCGGCGGTGCGCAAGCTACCGATCTTCGGCGGCCCCTTCCGATGGGACGACCTGGAATGGCTGCGCGCGGAGACCAGCCTGCCGCTGATGGTCAAAGGCATCTGCCATCCCGACGACGCACGCCGCGCTAAAGACCTTGGCGTCGACGGCATTTACTGTTCCAACCACGGCGGCCGACAGGCCAACGGCGGGCTGCCCGCGTTGGACTGCCTTCCCGCAGTGCTCGAGGCCGCCGACGGCCTTCCGGTGCTTTTCGACTCGGGCATCCGTAGCGGCGCAGACATCATCAAAGCCTTGGCTATGGGGGCAACCGCGGTGGGCATCGGACGCCCGTACGCCTACGGTCTGGCGCTCGGCGGCATCGACGGCATTGTTCACGTACTGCGTTCGTTGCTGGCCGAAGCGGACCTGATCATGGCCGTCGACGGATATCCCTCACTTAAGGACTTGACGCCGCAGGCACTGCAGCGCATCGAATACCTTGGGGTGTAACCCTACTCGTAGATTCCCTCCAGGTACCACCTCCTTTGGCGGTAGCACAGCAGCAGCGCGCGCTCGCTTTCCAGCAGCACCTGGGCACGGGCGGTGCGGCCAACAGCCCCCGATCGATCCGGATCCCACCACCGCTCGTCGACCGGCCAAGGTCCCGCCCACCAGCGCAGCCCGTCGTCTTGACCACGGCAGGTCAGTCGTGCAGGGTCGGTGGAGAACATGCCCCGGCGGGTCACCCGTATCGGATTGCCTTGGGCGTCAAATAATTCCACTGGATCGTCGAGCAGTACCGTCGGCGACGGCCCGGGCAGCTGGCCGGGCCACGGCTGGTTCGGGTCGGCTTGCGGCACCGGCTCGTCACCCAGCGGAGTCAGCGTGATGCGTTCGGCCGGTCCGCGACCACCGGACAGCACCGGTACCTGCACCGCCTCCGGCCCGAGCAAGCCCTGCACCCGCACCAGCGCCCGACGAGCCCGAAGCCTGTCCTCCTCCCCCAGACCGCCCCATAGCGGCAACTGCAGCGCCTCGGCGGACACCACCTCTATCGCCTGCAGGCGTAGCAGTGTCACCGGCGACGTCGGCCGGTCTAGGGCAGTCCGGTTGCTCAACCACCCGTCCAGTTGCCAGCGCACCCGGTCCGCGGTGGCATCCTCGGTCAACGGCTCGGCGCACCGCCACACCCGTTCCAGCTCTTCGCCGTTGGCGGTGACGGCGTGTATGGCCAGCCGGGTACATCCCACTCCGGCGGCCATCATCAGCTGATGCAAGCTGCCGGCCAGTGAGCGCCCGGCGAAGGCCGCGGCATCAACCCGGTCGATCGGCGGATCGCAGTCCAGCACGGCTTCGAGCTCCTGCGGTGGCTCACGACCGGAGGGCCCGCGTTCGGATTCGCCGCGGGCGAACCGGTGCGCGACCACGCCGTCGGCGCCGAATCTGGAAGCCACGTCGGTGCGCGACAGTGCGGCGAATTGGCCGATGGTGCGAATCCCCATCCGCCACAACAGATCCGTCAGTTCCTCTCGGCCCGGGCCGGACAGGCTTGGCTCGGTGCCAAGCTGCCGGATCGACAGCACCGACAGAAACCGCGCGTCGCCTCCCGGCTCCACGACGCGGCCCGCGCGCGCTGCGAAGACCGCGGTGGACAGCTGGTCGGCGATACCCACCTGACACTCGGCGCCGGCTGCGGCCACGGCATCGATCAACCGCTCGGCCGCCTGCTGCTCGGACCCGAAATAGCGGGCCGCCCCGCGCACCGGCAATACCAAAAGCCCGGGCCGCAGCACCTCGGCGCGGGGCACCAGGTCGTCCACCGCCGCGATCACGCCCTCGAAGAAGCGGGCGTCGCGGTCGGCGTCGGCGGGCGCGACGTGCAGTTGCGGACAGCGGGCCGACGCCTCCCGGCGCCGCACACCTCGCCGGACTCCCGCTGCCCGGGCGGCAGACGAGCACGCGATCACCCGGTTGGCCAGCGTGACCGCGACCGGAGCCGTCGCGGGATGGCCTGCTGCTGCCGCCGCGGCCACCGCGGGCCAGTCCATGCACCAGATCGCTAAAACCCGGGACCCAGAGGGGCCAGATGTGGATGTCACCAACTCACCCCGTACGAACCTGGCCGATCACCCGTTCCCCCGCGCACCCGCTGATCTGCAGCCGCACCGCACCGATCCGTCCGAACCCCGGAGCGGGCACCCCGCGATGAGCCGATGTGATCTCGTAGCCGCAAACCCTGGCCTGAAGCCGCGCCGGCGCCCCCTGCCAGTCGCCGTCGGTGACTAGCAGGGTGCAGCCTTTATGACGGGCACGGGCCACCACGGCCCGTGCCCGCGACCACGGCACTCGGCGCCCACCCAGGCCGAGCACCACCAGGTCCATGCCATCGATGAGCACCGCGGCCACCTCCACCGGATCGGTCCCGGGATCCGGTATCACCGCGAGCCGGCTCAGATCCGCCCCCATCTCCACAGCGGCCAGCAACCCGATATCCGGCTGCCCGACGATGGCCGCGTTGCCCCCGGCCGCCGTCACCGACGCCACCATGCTCAGCAGCAGCGACCGAGCCCCCGACAGCACCGCTACTGTTCCCTTGGGCACGAGCGCCGGTTCGGCCGGCTGCGGCAGCAGGACGTCTGAGTGAGTCTGGCCGCCGGACATCTCAGCCATCTTCTTGCGCAGCAGTTTGAGCTGCTCAGCACGGTTTTCCTGGCGCTGGCCGAGGGCAAAAGCCGCAGTCATGGCTAGCCTCCTACCAGCACTCTGTTCGAATGTATGTTCGATTCAATTCCGAGTAAACACCCACCCCCCGACAGCGTCAAGACGCGTGAGACGCCGCCCTTGGCGGCCCCGCAGAACCCTTCGCGGCACGCGGCATGACACCGAGTTCAGTAGAGCGAAAATGCGCTACGCAGTGCGTCGACGTCAGCCTGGTCGCCGTCGAAGTTGACTCGCCGCAGGGCCGCCTTGCGCTTTGCTTCGGTAGGCCCGAGACGCGCTGTGAAAAGATCTGCCGCGCTTGCGGTTACCGTCACCGTCGGCTGGCCCTGAGCGCCCGCAAGGCGGCTTTGGTGCACCGCGAACTCGAAACGGCGACCGTCGATCTCGACCCGGTACGTCGCCTCCAAGCCGGCGGCCTTGATCGGGTCGAAGGCCAGCACGATCCCGGCCAAGAACCCGTTCAGCGGCGATATCGGGCCGTCGTCGACCGGTTCGAGTCGGTCCAGGCCAAACCACGCGATGCTCTGCAGAATGGGCAGTACCCGTTGCCAGCCAGTATCGCTGAGCGTATAGACGGTGCGCCCGATCGGGGCAGGTAAGTCGGTGCGGTCCACGAGCCCGTCGTCTTGCAGCTCCTTGAGCCGCTCAGCGAGCAGGTTGGTGGCAATGCCCGGCAGCTGAGCGCGTAGATCACCGTAGCGACGGGGGCCGCCGACCAACTCGCGCAGGATCAGCAGCGTCCATCGCTCACCCAGGATGTCGAGCCCGAGTGCGATGGGGCAGTTCT
This sequence comes from Mycobacterium sp. NGS41, assembly GCF_059812725.1. Taxonomy (NCBI): domain Bacteria; kingdom Bacillati; phylum Actinomycetota; class Actinomycetes; order Mycobacteriales; family Mycobacteriaceae; genus Mycobacterium; species Mycobacterium sp. NGS41. The sequence continues at coordinate 24,880 of NZ_JCALDF010000023.1, read as the reverse complement.
GCTTGTAATTCCTGCGGATGGGCACGATGCCAGCCTAGCACCTTAGACATCTTTTTCAATTATCTACTTGATAAACTTGTCTACTAGATTTACTGTCTTGTCTATGCATACCGGCCCCGTGTTCCGCAATCACCCGATTCCCGCGCTCGCCGTCATCTGCCTCGGTGTCTTCGTCATCAGCGTCGACGCCACCATCGTCAACGTCGCACTGCCCACTCTGTCGCGTGAACTAGGCGCCGACACTTCGCAGCTGCAATGGATCGTCGACGCCTACACCCTGGTCATGTCCGGGCTATTGCTATCGGCCGGCAGCCTGAGTGACCGTTACGGCAGGCGCGGTTGGCTCAATTCCGGGCTGGTAGTGTTCGCGATCACTTCCGGCATTGCCGCACAGGTGAATTCGGCTGATGCGCTGATCGTCGCTCGTGCGGCAATGGGCATTGGCGCGGCGGTGATCTTCCCGACCACGCTGGGACTGATCACCAACGTCTTCACCGACCCGGTGGCTCGCGCCAAGGCGATCGGCGTGTGGGCGGCAATGGTCGGCGTGGGGGTGGCTGTGGGGCCGATCAGCGGCGGCTGGCTGCTCGAACACTTTTGGTGGGGCGCCATTTTCCTGGTGAACATTCCGATCGCGGTGCTGGCAATCGTCGGCGGCATCTTGTTCGTGCCCACTTCCCGCGACCCCGCCGCACCCCGCACTGATCTGCCCGGTCTGATCCTCTCCGCGGCCGGGGTCACCGCGTTGATCTATACGGTCATCGAGGCACCCACCTGGGGGTGGACCAGTCCCCGCGCGGCGATCGGATTCACGTTAGCCGCAGTGGTTCTCGCTGGGTTCGCTCTGTGGGAGCGACGGAGCGACCATCCGATGCTGGACATCTCGTTCTTCGCCAACCTCCGCTTCTCAGGAGGCAGCCTGGCGGTGACCGCGGGCTTCCTGACATTGTTCGGGTTCATCTTCGTCATCACCCAGTATTTTCAATTCATCAAGGGCTACACCGCGTTTCAGACCGGAGTCCGGTTGCTGCCCGTCGCCGCATCGATCGCGCTGGCCAGCATCTTGGGTCCCCGGCTGGTGGAGCGGATCGGCAGCACCGCCGTCGTCGCCGGTGGGCTGGCGGTGTTCGCTGCCGGACTGGGATGGGCCTCTACCGCCGACGCCTCGACACACTACGCCGAGATCGCGCTGCAGATGCTGCTGCTCGGCGGCGGCCTGGGCCTGACAACTGCCCCGGCCACCGAAGCCATCATGGGATCGCTGTCGGTTGACAAAGCGGGCATCGGCTCCGCAGTCAACGACACCACCCGTGAACTCGGCGGCACCCTTGGTGTGGCCATCGCGGGCAGCGTCTTTGCGTCTGTGTACTCCGACCAGCTTGGTTCGGCGTCAGCATTGGGCGGACTGCCCAACGATGTCAGCTCCGGAATGCGGCGTTCAATGGCTGTGGCGCACAAGGTTATCGAACAGCTTCCAGTCCAGCAGGCCGGAAGTGTCCGCGACGCCGTCGATCACGCGTTTTTGGATGGCCTGCAAGTCGGCTCGCTGGTCTGTGCCGGTATCGCACTGGCCGCCGCCCTCGTCGTCGCCTGGCTGCTCCCGGCTCGGGAACCGGCGCATCAAGAAAGGAAAAGTAATGACACACACACGGGTACTGGTGACCGGCGCAACGGGCAGGATCGGCAGCGCCATCACCGCGCAATTGCTACAGCAGGGCGTATCGACCAGGGCCATGGTGCACCGCATCGACGGCCGCAGCGACCGGTTGCAGGACTTGGGCGCTGAGGTCGTGGTCGCGGACATGTTCGATGTCCGCCAAGTCGGCGACGCGATGAGCCGGGTCAACCGGCTGTACTTCAATCCCCCGTATCACCCCCATGCGCTCGACAGCGCGGTAACCTTCGCGGTCGCAGCGCAGCATTCGGGGGTGGAAGCCGTTGTGGCGCTTGGGCAATGGTTGGCCAGCCCGGAGCACCCGTCGCTGATGACCCGGCATGCCTGGTTGACCGACAAGTTGTTCGGGCTACTGCCGAACACCGCCCACGTTGCGGTGGATCCGGGGTACTTCGCCGACAACTATCTGCAACTAGTGCCGATGGCAGCCCAATTGGGAGTGTTACCGACGCCGACCGGGGCGGGCCGAAATGCCCCTCCCTCCAACGAGGACATCGCCCGCGTTGCGGTGGGTGCGCTCCTCGACCCGCACCGTCATGACGGTCGCGCTTACCGCCCGACGGGACCGACGTTGCTATCGGGATCGGAGATTGCCGACGCGGTGGGTGAGGCGCTGGGCCGACGGGTGCGCCACATCGACATTCCCGCGCGGATGTTCATGCGCGCGGTACGAGTGAACGCCAAGCGACTCGGCGCCGACCTGTTTTTCGAGTCCAGCTTGCGCCACTACCTGCCTGAGCACGCGCTCGGAACCTGGGAAGTGGGCGGCCCAACTACGCATGTGCGTGACGTCGCCGGTGTCGAACCCGAAGACTTCCTGACCATTGCCCGCCGCTACGTCAATGGTCCCGAATCCCGCCGTACCGCCGGCAATCTCATCCGCCAAATCTGGAACTTCACGTTGACCGGGATGGTTCCAATGCACCGGCTAGACCAGTTCGACCGGCTCCAGCAGCATCCACGGCCGGCGCAGCCGCGGCTTTCCGGCCAGTCCGCGTTGTGGCGACGCGAGCACACTCTGGCGGTGGCGGCATGAACGCCACCATTGCGGCCCAGTACTCGACTGGGTTATCGCAGAGCAACATCGAGCGGGCTCTCGTCGACGCCGCAAAAGACCTCACGCATCTGGCACCCGCCGACCTCGGGCTGCTCGAGGACTTCCACACCATGGGCCGGTTCGCCACCAGCCAGCTGGTGGACCTGGTCGGGATCGGCAGCCAAGACGAGGTGCTCGACGCGGGCAGCGGGATCGGCGGCACCGCGCGCTTTCTCGCCGACCGCTATGGCTGCCGGGTGAGCGCGATCGATCTGACCGAGGAGTACTGCGAAACCAACCGTTGGCTCAACGGGCTCGTCGGGTTGAGCGAGCAGATATCGGTTCGGCAAGCAGACGCCACCACCCTGCCCTTCGCCGACGCCACATTTGCGGTCGTCGTCAGCCAACACGTTCAAATGAACGTGGCTGACAAGGCCCGTCTGTACTCCGAAGCGCGACGGGTGCTGATGGACGGAGGCCAACTTGCCCTGTGGGACATCACGATTGGAGGAGACGGCCGGTTCAGCTATCCGCTGCCGTGGGCTGACACGCCCGAACGCAGCCACTTGGTTAGCGCCGAGGAACTGCGGGCGGTAATCGAGTCCGCCGGTTTCGCGATCGAGCACTGGAACGATCTCACCGATCAGGCGGCCGCTCTGATGCAAGTCCTGCTGAGTCAACCGCCCAACCCGCTGGGGCTGCACGCCTTTGTCGCCGACTTCGAGCGCAAGGTCGAGAACCTCACCCACGCTCTGGCGGCCGGCAGCCTGCGCGCCGTCCAAGGTGTGGCACGAGCAGTCGGCTGATCATCGATTCTGACGAGACGCCCTGGATCGGCCGTCAGGCAGACCGGCCGCAGCGCGGATCTGCCGGCGGACCGCCGCTGGCCTATCTGGGAATATGTAATGGCTCAGAGCGATTCGTGCGATTGCAGCAGCAAGATCACGAGCGTTCGGCACGACAATGGAGCCATCCTCCCGAGCGCATTGCGCTAAGACCGCCACCAACCCTTTGGTGATCATCGGTAACGCGTGGGCCATCTGTTGATGGGCGAAGCCCGGCTCCAGGTCGAGCTGACGGCCGGGCGGCTGGTCCTCGACGAACGTCGCCACGACGTCGAGCGCGGCTTCCAGTCGCGCGAGTCCGGTTACCCCTGTCATCGCCGTATCCAATGCAGCGTTGAAGCGCCGGCGCTCCTGCTTTCCCAGCGCATCGATGAGGTCTTCTTTGGAGTCGAAGTAGCGGTAGATGGTCGGCCGTGACACCCCCGCCAGAGTTGCCACATCAGACAACGACATCTTTCGCGCGCCAGTGCTCAGCACGATCCGTCGGGCCGCGTCAAGGATCCGATCGCCCAAATCGCCGTGATGCGAAGTGGATCGGCGCTCGACAATCGGCATGGTGCAACTCCTACGGTCCTATGGTCCGACGTGGAAATCAGGCGGCCACTGGATCGAGCCGGCCGAGCTCCCGCAGCCACGGGATCAGCAGGCGCAGTCCGTCGTCGAACGACATCGGGTCATAGCCCAGGCGCTGGGTGGTCAGGTTGTCGTCGGCCCTGGGTTTACGATTGCCCTTGGCCGCGGCCTCTGCGATGGCCATCAAGGTAGGCCCGAACTCGGCTTTCAACGCCTCCGGATCGGACCGATAGTCGAGATCTTCGACGCGGTGGTCGATTCCGGCGATTTCGCAGGCCCGATTGATGCCGGCGGCGGTGCTGAGGGTGTCCTGCGGCCGACCGATCAACAGATAGCGCTCCCCGGCAACCCCGCGGTCCAGCGCCGCGATCGAACCCCGCGCGACATCCTTGCCCGCCACCCACGTCACGGGAAACGCAAGATAGCGCTTGATCTTTCGGCGCATACCGGCCAACAACACCCTGTTGAAGCTGGTGCGATGCAGAGCCCTTTCCACTACCACGCCGGGACCGAAGATCGCCCCGGGGTGGCAGGTCAGCACGTCCTCGCCCGCGGCGGCGCGTTTGTGCGCTTCCCGGAAAGCGGCGAGCTTGGTGACCGTGTAGGGATCGTCCGGCGGGTCTTCGAGAACGGGCGCCTCTTCAGAGTCGAGGTCGGTGCTCAGATCGAAGAACGTGGCCGTGCTCAGGGCGACGACCCGACGCATGCCGTGGCGTCTCGCCGCATCGAGCATGTTGGTGGTGCCAATCATATTGACGGCCTTGAAGTCTTCGAGGTCCTGACTTGCTCCGCCCAGCAGCGCCGCGCAGTGGATAGCCGACTCGGCGCCCTTGGCTGCGCGAAGCACGTCGTCGGCGTCGCTGATGTCGCCCTTGATGAGTTGGACACCAATCCCGGCCAGCGCCGCGGCTTCGTCTGGGTTGCGAACGAGCGCGCGGACGTGGTCGCCGCGTTCGATCAGCTGTTGGCAGACATTGGCGCCGGTCTGGCCGGTGGCGCCGGTGACAAAGATCGTACTGGGCATGGGCCGAGCCCCTTCCCTGACTACATATCTAACAAAATTAGTAAGCATTGTAATGACTGAGCTGTATTTATTCTATACTCAGGCTATGACGATCGATCCAACCCGTATCCTTCTGACCGACCGCGTCGCAGTTGTCACCGGCGGCGGCGCCGGCATCGGCCGTGGCATCGCCGCGGGGTTGAAGGCATTCGGCGCCAAGGTGGCGATCTGGGAGCGCGACCCCGCATCGTGCGCATCGGCCGCCGACGGGATCGGCGCCCTTGGCATCCCCGCCGACGTCCGGGACAGTGCCGCTGTCGACGCCGCACTCGCGCAGACCACAGCCGAACTCGGGCCACCCACGATCCTGGTCAACAACGCCGGAGGCGTCTTCTGGTCGGGGATCCTCGACACCAGCGAGAACGGCTGGGACGCGCTGTACAGATCCAATCTGCGCCACGTCTACCTGTGCACCCAGCGGGTGGCACGCGGCATGGTCGGACAGAAGTTGGCGGGCAGTATCATCAGCGTCACATCGATCGAAGGCGTCCGCGCCGCACCGGGTTACGCGACCTATGCGGCAGCCAAGGCCGGTGTCATCAACTACACGAAGACCGCAGCCCTCGAACTCGCACCACATCGCATCCGGGTCAACGCGTTAGCCCCCGACATCACCCTGACGGAAGGGATAATGCAAATGGCACCGCCAGGCTCCGAAGAGCGGTTCGGCCTCACAGTTCCGATGGGCCGCGCCGGACATGTCGACGAAATGGCAGGCGCGGCAGTGTTTCTCGCTTCTGACATGTCGAGCTACATCACCGGGCAGACGATCCACGTCGACGGAGGCACCCAAGCAGCCAGCGGCTGGTATCACCACCCCGAGACCGGCGCCTACGCGGTCGGGCCGACGAGCGGCTGAGAAAATGCCGCGCATCGCACCGATCCCAATGGATCAGCTCAGCACCCGTTCGCGAGATATCGTGGCGGCAGGCATTGCGGACGGCCGCTATGCCACGCCGGTGCCGTTACAGATCTTCGCCTATCGCAGTGCCCAACTCGCTCAGGTGGACATGGCCAGGACGCAGCTGGGAGCTGACACGCTGCTGGGTGGCCGGATCTTAGAGCTGTTACGCATACGCAGCGCCCAGCTGGGCGAGTGCGAACCCTGTAGCCAATCACGCAAGCACGATTCGATCACGGACGATGACGTGGTGTGCCTGCTCGCGCCCGGGCACGACTCTTTGACACCGCAGGAACAGATCGCCGTCGAATTCCTGGACCGGCTGTCGGGCGACCACCACTCCATTGACGACGAGTTCTACCGGCGGTTGGGCGAGCATTTCACCGCCGCGCAGATCGTCGAACTCGGCTTCACCTGCGCCGCAACGATGGGACTGCACCGATTCCTGCACACCCTCGACGTGTACGGCGATTCCACCCCCGTCATCGACTACTCCCCCGATCAGGTCGATTCAGCGCGGTGAGCTATGTGCTCGGCACCTCGCCGAGGACCGCTGCGATCGTTTCGGAAGTTACCCCGAGACCCCGCAAGCAGAAACGCTGTACGCTCTCACGGATTTCGCCGGGATCGCGATGGGCCGTGGCCCAATGCCGTTCGATGTTGGCCCACACGACACCCTGGATGGAAAGCGCCTCACCGTCGGGATCGATTTTGCCGAATACTCCCAAATCCCTTCCACGCGACAATTGTTCGATTAGCGGACGCAGAATCTCACGGTAGGCGGGGGCGACGAGCTCGGGCGCCACGAACATCTGGGTCTGCGCCTCGAGCGACATCTGGCGTAGATCGGAGCGGATCTGCTGATTGAAGGCGAGCTCCAGCCGTCCGTCAATCCAGGCGGCCACCGCACGCACCGGATCAGAGTGCACAGACATCCGCTGCTGAAGCCGCAGCACCTCGGCGCGGGACAGCTCCAGGAAGACCGCCGCGACCACCTGATCTTTGGAGTCGAAGTGCCGGTAGAACGCCCGCGTGCTCAACTGCGTTCTGCCGAGCAGCTCGGCGATCGACAGCGCCTGGACTCCCTCGCTCCGAACGACTTCGGTGGCAGCGGACAGGATCGCCGCGTGTATCTGCGGATCTGGTTCGAGTTTTTGGCGCCCGCCGGGCCGTTCAAGCCGATGCATCGTAGGCGGCGATGTAGTCCCCGAACGCCTCGTGCACTTGCTCGGGGGTCAGCCCGTAGTCAGCCAGGTCGTAGCTGTGGGTGCCGCGGTGACCGGGTTTGTGTTCGTCTGCCCACTCCTGCACTTTCGCCCGCGCCGCGTCGGTGAACGTGAGGCCGAGCCTTTCATAGCTACCTGCAACGGTGTTGACCGGATCGGTTTGCAGGTCGGCAAACGACACATCGACAAACCGGTCTTCTTCTCCTGGGCCGAACTTCTCACGAAATTCCATGGCACGCCGCATGCCTTCGGCCCACCACGCCAGCTGTTCGGCGCCGAGCTCTTCCGGGTCACGCCGGTCGCTGCTCCAGCTTCGGACGTAGGCAATCAAGCTGCAGACCGATCCCAGCACCTTGGCCGGATCGCGGTGGCTCCACAGGAATTTCGCATTCGGGTAAGCGTCGACGAACGCGTCGAGTGCGAACATATGGACAGGGGTGCGCAGATGCCACAAGCTCGGCTTGCAGTGCCACTGCAGCAGTTTCAGCACGTCCCGGTGAAACGCATAGGTTTCGCGCATGTCGCACTGCAGCAGCCATTCCACGTAACCGGGAACCCGAACCACCCCGTCGAAGTGAAACGTGCGAAAGCTCATGCCCATCAGATCCTGGCATTCGGTCGCGGCCTCGGGCTCCGAGCTGACCATCGCCTGGAAGTCGGGAAACATCTGCGAGATCATGCCGATGCCTTCGGCGCACTGCGCTATTCGCGGGTCGCTGTGTTGGGTCGCGGACTCTGGCGGTGGTGTGGGCGCCTGCGATTCCCACGTCCGCAGCGACCTGAATTGTGGGTCGGCAGCGACCAATTGGCTCAGCGCGGTGGTGCCGGTGCGCGGCAGACCGAGGACGACGACCGGCCCGTCGACCGCCTCGTCGGCGATCTCGGGATGCTGTTTGTAGGTCTCCACAATCTTCAGCCGCTGGATCAGGGCGTTACTGATGGTCGCGTGCTGCATGACCCGCCCGAGATCGTTGAGCTCGGCTTCGGTATTCAACGCCGCAACGGTCCGTTCGAGACCCTCCCGGTAATAGCACGACCCGAAATCGCCGAGGCCGGTGGCGGCGCGCGCGCCGTCTTCCAATTCGTCAGCGGAGAAGCTCACCGGTAGAACCTTTCGTGTACGGCGCGCCGGCGTGCTTCGATGACCTGGGCGCGTTCGTCGGGGGTGGTCATCGTGGTGTCGGCGGGTAACGACGACAAGACCTCGTCGACCTTGACGAGACGCGTGTTCGGCATCGGCGCGGTTTCCGTTCGCACGCATCGCAATAACATTGCGCCGTTGCTGTGACCGGCGTTGTCCAGCCAGTTTGCCACCCCCGGATCCGTCGCTGAAATGACGGCACGGAAGATCCCGTCGGAATCGATCACCGCCTGATGACCGTTGAGACTGGACTGATGACGTCCGTAGTGAATTGTCTCCAACCACGGGTTGCCCAGCGAGACGCTCCAATAGACCCCTTGGGGCGGTTCGACCTCGAGTATCAGTGCCTCGTCGGGTTCAAGCTCGAATCGCCCGATGACGGGCCGGTTTTCGGCTGCGGCACCCATCTCGCTCATGTCCATGGGCGGAATGAAGCCATTGGCCGGTGCCATGGCACCGAAGTCGAGAAAAAATTTCAGGTTGTCGAAGACGAAGTCTCCCAACGCGTAAAGCTGACGGGCACCCGATACGTCCACGTCGACGGAACGAGCCTGGGGCACTGCTTCGTCACCGACGCGTTCGATCTGCAGCGACGCCACCGACTCGGTGTCCCAGTCGTACAGGAAGTTTCGCACCGTCAGCGTCGGATGATCGCCGGTCAACCGCATCCAATTGCCGTCGTGCTCGTCGGCCGACAGGATCGCCTCGAAGCTTCCGTCAGCGTCGACGTCGAGGTCGTCGACGAGGCAGTTGGAGGTCGCCGCGATTCCGTCCATGGTCTGCAACCCGACGTATCGGGCCGTTCCGCGATTGCCGAAGAGCCGATAAGTCTCGCCCGCTCGCAGGCTCGCATTCATGTACACGCAGTCCGGGCATTCCAGTCCCCACGTGACGATGTCGTCCATGCGGGCACGGGTGACCGCCAGAACCGGGTCGGGATCGACCCGCAGGGCCATGTCCGTGCCGACCGCCAGCAACACCATCAGATGACGCATCCCCGACGCATAGTCGATACGGTTCTTATTGACCGGTGTGGACCGCACCAGTTGTTCGGCGGCGGTCAACCGCTCCTGTAGATGCGCCCATGCCTGCGAGAGTTCGGGGGTCTCGCCGTCCGCTGCTGACAGCGCCGCCTCCGCGATCGAGAACGGCAGCCATGCCATCGGGTTCTTCCAGGCCGGTTGTGCCTTTTCATCGGCTTGATCGGCCATGTCTTCCTCCAGCCGGGTCACCACAGACCCAATTGAAAATGCTGTTTTCAATTGGAGAATTGGACCACTCGGCTCGACAGACTGTCAAGGGTGCGCGCGTCGACCGGACCGCCGGCTACTCCCACTCGATGGTGCCGGGCGGTTTGCTGGTGACGTCCAGCACCACGCGGTTGACCTCGGCGACCTCGTTGGTGATACGGGTCGAGATGCGCTCCAGCACCTCGTAGGGGACTCTCGTCCAGTCCGCGGTCATGGCGTCCTCACTGGACACCGGCCGCAGCACGATCGGATGGCCGTAGGTGCGGTTGTCGCCCTGCACCCCGACCGAGCGGACGTCGGCCAGCAGCACCACCGGGCACTGCCAGATCTGGTTGTCCAGCCCCGCCGCGGTCATCTCCTCACGCACGATCGAGTCGGCACGCCGCAGCGTGTCCAGCCGCTTCGCGGTGACCTCGCCGACGATCCGGATGCCCAGGCCGGGTCCCGGAAATGGCTGGCGCGCAACGATATCCTCCGGCAGGCCGAGTTCCCGCCCGACCGCGCGCACCTCGTCTTTGAACAGCAGTCGCAGCGGCTCGACGAGCTTGAACTTCAGGTCGTCGGGCAGGCCGCCGACATTGTGGTGGCTCTTGATGTTCGCGGCACCGCTGCCGCCACCGGATTCCACCACGTCGGGATACAGCGTGCCTTGGACCAGAAACTCGACGTCGGATCCGCTGGCGGAGTCTTCCGAGCCACTGTCCAGCAAGATATCCCGCACCGCGCCCTCGAAGGCGCGGATGAACTGTCGGCCGATGATCTTGCGTTTGCCTTCGGGGTTGGTCACGCCCGACAACGCCGCGAGGAAAGTCTCGGCTGCGTCGACGGTGACCAGATTGGCTGCGGTGGCGGCCACGAAATCGCGCTTGACCTGTGCCCGCTCACCCGCGCGCAACAGCCCGTGGTCGACGAAGACACAGGTCAATCGATCCCCGATGGCCCGCTGCACCAGCGCGGCGGCCACCGCGGAATCCACCCCACCGGACAGTCCGCAGATCGCGTGGCCGTCGCCGATCTGCTCCCGCACCTGATCGACCAATGCGTTGGCGATGTTGGCCGGCGTCCAATCGGCCGCGAGTCCGGCGAAGTCGTGCAGGAATCGGCTGAGCACCTGCTGGCCGTGCGGACTGTGCATCACCTCCGGGTGGTACTGCACTCCGGCCAGGCGCCGGCCCCGGGCTTCGAAGGCGGCCACCGGGGCGCCCGCGCTGCTGGCCACCACTTCGAACCCGTCCGGCGCGGCGGTGACCCCGTCGCCGTGACTCATCCAGACCGGCTGGACTCCGGGCAGGTCCGAATGCAGTTCGCCACCAACGACTTTCAGTTCAGTCCTGCCGTACTCGCTGGTTCCGGTGTGCGCGACGGTCCCACCGAGCGCCTGCGCCATCGCCTGAAACCCGTAGCAGATGCCGAACACCGGCAAACCCAGGTCGAACAGCGCCGGATCCAGCTGCGGAGCACCTTCGGCGTACACGCTGGCCGGTCCGCCGGACAACACCAGCGCCAGCGGATCGCGGCCCTTGATCTCCTCGACCGACGCGGTGTGCGGGATTACCTCCGAATACACCCGCGCTTCCCGAACCCGGCGGGCGATCAACTGCGCGTATTGCGCACCGAAGTCGATCACCAAGACCGGCCGCGGCGCAGCCGCTTTAGAATCGCCAGGTTTCACCACGCCGCAAGTTTAGTGGGCACCCATAACTGCTGACCTCGATGCGGCGCCCGGCGCGCAGCTTCTCGGGTCTCTACGGTTGGGTAAGGAAGCCGCTCTGTCGGTTTCCGCGACATTGAGAAACAGTTGAAAAATGCATGGTGGACTGGTATCGCCAAACTACCCAGAAAGTGAGGTGACCTCGAGTGAGCTCTGCGCTGGGTCTACCCGAGAACGTGCGTGCCTGCTTGTTCGACCTCGACGGTGTGCTCACCGATACCGCGAGCGTGCATACCAAGGCCTGGAAGGCCATGTTCGACGAGTATCTGTCCCAGCGTGCCGAGCGCACCGGAGATGAGTTCGTTCCCTTCGATCCGGCCGCGGACTACCGGAAATACGTGGACGGCAAGAAGCGCGAAGACGGGGTGAGGTCGTTTTTGGACAGCCGGGGAATCGAGCTGCCCGACGGCAGCCCCGACGACGACGGCGACGCTGAGACGATAAACGGGCTGGGCAACCGCAAGAACGACATGTTCCAAAAGGTCCTGCAGAAAGACGGTGTCGAGGTTTTCGACGGGTCGCGCCGCTACCTGGAAGCGGTCGCGGACGCGGGTCTGGGTATCGCCGTGGTCTCCTCGAGCGCGAACACTCGCGACGTGCTCGAGATCACCGGTCTGGACCGGTTCGTCCAGCAGCGGGTGGACGGCGTCACGCTGCGCGAAGAACACATCGCGGGCAAGCCGGCGCCCGACTCGTATCTGCGCGGAGCGGAGCTGCTCGACGTTCCCCCCGACGCGGCTGCCGTGTTCGAGGACGCAATATCCGGCGTGCAGGCCGGTCGTGACGGTAACTTCGGCTTCGTGATAGGCGTCGACAGAGTGGGCCAGGCAGAAGATTTACGCAGCAACGGTGCCGACGTGGTGGTGACCGACCTCGCCGAGCTGCTGCGAGGTCATGATCCGCGATGATCAGCGAAGAAGCCTTTCCCGTCGAACCGTGGCAGATCCGCGAGACCAGGCTCAACCTGAACCTGCTTGCGCAATCCGAATCGCTGTTCGCTTTGTCCAACGGGCATATCGGGCTGCGCGGCAACCTCGACGAGGGTGAGCCGTACGGCTTGCCGGGCACCTACTTGAACTCCTTCTACGAAATCCGGCCGCTGCCCTACGCGGAGGCCGGATACGGGTATCCGGAAGCCGGCCAGACCGTCGTCGACGTCACCAACGGCAAAATCATTCGCCTGATGGTCGACGACGAGCCGTTCGACGTCCGCTACGGCGAATTGCTCGACCACGAGCGGCTTCTCGACTTGCGGGCCGGAACTCTGGTCCGCCGTGCGCACTGGCGCTCCCCTACCGGCAAACAGGTCAACGTGGTGTCCACCCGGCTGGTGTCGCTGGTGCACCGCAGCGTGGCGGCCATCGAGTACGTCGTCGAAGCGATCGACGAGTTCGCCCGCGTCACCGTGCAGTCCGAACTAGTCACCAACGAGGACCAACCCGAGACCTCGGACGACCCGCGGGTGTCGGCCATCCTGGAGAATCCGTTGGAGGCCGTCGCGCACGAAAACACCGAGCGCGGAGCACTTCTCATGCACCGCACCCGCGCCAGCGCATTGATGATGGCCGCGGCGATGGATCACGAGGTCGATGTTCCCGGACGGGTCGAGATCGCCACCGACGCTCGCCCCGACCTGGCGCGGACCACCATCATCTGCGGGCTGCGGCCCGGTCAGCAGCTACGCGTCGTCAAATACCTGGCATACGGCTGGTCCAGCCTGCGCTCCCGTCCGGCCCTGCGCGATCAGGCCGCCGCGGCATTGCACAGCGCCCGCTACAGCGGGTGGCAGGGGCTGATCGACTCGCAGCGGACCTACTTGGACTTGTTCTGGGACTCCGCGGATGTCGAGGTCGAAGGCGACGCCGAATCGCAGCAAGCCGTGCGGTTCGGGCTGTTCCACCTGGTGCAGGCCAGCGCCCGCTCCGAACGCCGCGCGATCCCCAGCAAGGGGCTCACCGGCACCGGCTACGACGGCCACGCCTTCTGGGACACCGAGGGTTTCGTGCTGCCGGTGCTGACCTACACCTTGCCGCACGCGGTCGCCGACGCGCTGCGATGGCGGGCATCGACGCTTGATCTCGCCAAGGAGCGAGCGGCCGAACTCGGCCTGGACGGTGCCGCTTTCCCCTGGCGGACCATCCGCGGGCAGGAATGCTCGGCGTACTGGCCGGCCGGCACCGCGGCCTGGCACATCAACGCCGACATCGCGATGGCCTTCGAGCGCTACCGCGTCGTCACCGGCGACAACTCGCTGGAGGAGGAGTGCGGCCTCGCCGTGCTGATCGAAACCGCCCGGCTATGGATGTCGATCGGGCACCACGACCGTCATGGTGTCTGGCACCTCGACGGTGTCACCGGTCCCGACGAGTACACCGCGATAGTCCGGGACAACGTGTTCACGAATCTGATGGCGGCACACAATCTGTTCACCGCCGCCGACGCCTGCGCGCGTCATCCCGATGCCTCGGGAGCCGTCGGTGTCACCACCGAAGAAATGGCCGCGTGGCGCAATGCGGCCAGCGCCGTCAAAATTCCCTTCGACGACGAACTCGGTGTGCATCAGCAATGTGAGGGCTTCACCACCCTTACCGAGTGGAATTTCGAAGAGAACACCACCTACCCGTTGCTGTTGCACGAGGCCTACGTGCGGCTCTACCCCGCACAGGTGATCAAGCAGGCCGACCTGGTGCTGGCGATGCAGTGGCAGAGCCACGCGTTCACACCCGAACAGAAGGCGCGCAACGTCGACTACTACGAACGGCGCATGGTGCGCGACTCGTCGCTGTCGGCCTGTACGCAGGCGGTGATGTGCGCCGAGGTCGGCCATTTGGAGCTGGCCCACGACTACGCCTACGAGGCCGGCCTGATCGACCTGCGCGACCTGCACCAGAACACCCGCGACGGTCTGCACATGGCCTCCCTGGCCGGCGCCTGGACGGCGCTGGTCGCCGGATTTGGCGGGCTGCGTGACGACGAGGGCATTCTGTCCATCGATCCCCATCTGCCCGACGGCATCTCCCGGCTGACGTTCCGGCTGCGCTGGCGCGAGTTCCGCCTGACCGTCGACGTCGACCACTCCGACGTGACCTACACCCTGCGCGACGGGCCGGGTACCGAGCTGACGATTCGGCACGCCGGCGAAGACCTGGAGCTGAACACGGAGTCGCCGACGACCATCGCGGTGCGCAAACGCAAGCCACTGCTGCCGGCACCGCCGCAGCCGCCCGGCCGCGAGCCCGTACACCGTCGCGGCCTGATCGGCTGAGCCGGTCACCGGCTTTGGGTGTGCATAGAGGGCGCTCTCGGACGTTTTTAGCGCCCTATCAGGTTGATACGGCAGAATCTCGCGCGTGACGAATCCGGAGGACCCGCCACAAGATCCGGACCCGGCCGTTTGGGCTCGCCCCGACGATCCGGCTCCGCCCACCGAACCGGCGGCGCCCACCGAACCGGCGGCGCCCACCCAACCAACGGCGCCCGCCCAACCAACGACGTCCGCCCAACCCGCGCCACCCAGCGCACCGGCGCCGCCCGCAGCGCAGGTCGCCTCGTCGAAATCGGAGGGGACCAAACTGCGACGCCTCCGCCCGCGCGACCCGCTGTCGATAGTGCTGATCGTGATCATCGTGGTGGCGTTGACCGTCGCCGGTGTGCTCGGCGCGGAGCTGTACGCGCGCCACGTGGCAGACAACCGAGTCGCGGCGGCCACTGAGTGCGTGGTTCAGGACAAGGCAAATGTGTCCTTTGGCGCGTCGCCGTTTCTGTTGCAGCGCATGACAAGTCACTATGGCCCGATCGTGATCACCACCGCAGGCAACCAAGTCCGCCGGGCCAAGGGCATGAAGGCGCAAGTCAAAATCGACGACGTGCGGCTGGACGGCACCAGCGGCTCCAAGGGCACCATCGGCGCCCTGGACGCGACGATCACCTGGCCCGCCGACGGCATCAGACAGACCGTGCAGGGCGCGATCCCGCTGTTCGGCAGCTTCCTGTCCGGCGTCAAGACAAACGCAAGCAACGGCACCATCGAGCTGCAGGGCCGACTGGGCACCATCATCGCGAAGCCGCAGGTGGTCGACAACGCGATATCGCTGCACGTGGTCCAACTCACCGGGCTTGGCTTCACGCTGCCCAGCGAGTCGGTGCAGCCGGCGCTGGACGCGTTCACCAACGAGCTCGCCAACGACTTCCCGCTGGGAATTCATCCCGACAGCGTGCAAGTCACCGAAACCGGTGTGATGGGCCACTTTTCGACGCGCAACGCGACGATTCCGCAGGGCAACGAGGATCGCTGCTTCGCGAATCTCTGAAGCTGCTGCGTGGCACCGCCGCATCGGCAGTCAGAACAACTTCCGAGTGTTTGCCCATTATGGGAAAATGGGCCTAACATGACGTAGTGACGTGAACTTGTACAGCAGCGTCTTGGACACCATCGAATTCATCTTTCGGCTACCCGGTCAGGCCCACTCTCTCTCCACGGCGATCACCACTCCCGATGGCATACGCATGCGTCTGCCAGTCATCGGTCATCCGCCCTACAAGATCTTCTGGTCGACGGAGGGCCCTCGAATCGAGGCCGTGTTCCCGCACCCTTAAGAGACGGGCGGCGGCAGCGCACGTCCGGCCAATGTAGGGCAGATTCAGCGCGGTTCGACGATGTGCGCCACCTCGTCGATCACGACCTGCCGCAGCTCGGCATCCGTCAGTTCGTCGAGACCGGTCGCCGAGCGCAGGATCGGCGCGAACAACCGCCAACCAAATTGCAGCGCAAGAGCATTGGCGACGGCCAGCCGTGCGCTGGTCTCGTCGTCGTGGCGTGGCCGCACCTGGTCGAGCAGCTCGGCGACGTTAGGAAAGCGCTTCTGCAGCTGGCCGGCCGGATAGCCGTCGAGCACCGTGCGGGCCATCACCCGCATCTGCCGATCCAGAGCCCGCTCGACGACGTCGGCCGGCGCCTGCGAGCCCAACAGATCGGTCAGGTTGGCGCCGAGGTGATCGAGCACGGCACCGACCAGCTGTTCCTTGGTGCCGAAGTGGCGAAACACCAATCCGTGGTTGACCTTCGATCGGGCCGCGATATCGCGGATCGACGTCGCGGCCGGACCCCGCTCGGCGAACAGATCGGTGGCGGCGTCCAGGATCGCCGCGGCCACCTCTTCCCGTCCGCTGGGAGTTTTGCGGCGAGGGCTTGCCGAACGCGTAGTCATGTGACTACACTAGCCGATGTAGTCAACTGACTACAGCCCGACTCGCAAGGACCAAAGCAATGACCGAACCTATGACCGTCACCAAGCTCGGCAGCCGTATCGGTGCCCGAATCGACGGCGTGCGACTTGGCGGTGACCTCGATGCCGCCACGATCGAACAGATCCGCCAGGCACTGTTAACCCACAAGGTGATCTTCTTTCC
The DNA here is from genome assembly GCF_059812725.1 of Mycobacterium sp. NGS41. Lineage (NCBI taxonomy): Bacteria > Bacillati > Actinomycetota > Actinomycetes > Mycobacteriales > Mycobacteriaceae > Mycobacterium > Mycobacterium sp. NGS41. Next base: position 8,050 of record NZ_JCALDF010000023.1, on the reverse strand, counting down.
CGACCAGCACCACCTCGACGACCATCAGCAGCTCGCATTCGCCGGTCTACTGGGCACGCCGATCGGGCACCCGGCCGCCTCCGTCCTGGCCGCCACGAACGCCCCCATCATTACGCCGATCAACTCCGAATACGGCAAAGCCAATCGCTGGCACACCGACGTCACGTTCGCCGCGAACTATCCGGCGGCCTCGATCCTGCGCGCGGTCACACTCCCCAGCTATGGCGGTGCGACGCTGTGGGCTTCCACCGCGGCGGCATACGAACAGCTGCCCGAACCGCTCAAGTGCCTCGTCGAGAGCCTGTGGGCACTACACACCAACCGCTACGACTACGTCAGCGACGACGCCCAGGCGTCGATGACCGACGCACAGCGAATCTTCCGCCAGGCGTTCGAGAAGGCCGATTTCCGGACCCAGCACCCCGTGGTACGGGTACACCCGGAGACCGGCGAGCGCACGTTAGTGGCCGGCGATTTCGTGCGAAACTTCGTCGGCTTGGACAGCCACGAGTCCAATGTGCTGCTGGAATTGCTACAACGGCGAATCACTTTGCCGGAGAACACCATTCGCTGGAACTGGGAACAGGGTGATGTCGCTATGTGGGACAACCGGGCCACCCAGCACCGGGCGATCGACGACTACGATGGCCAGCCTCGGCTCATGCACCGCGTCACCCTGATGGGCGATGTTCCCGTCAACGTGCACGGGGAGCGCAGCCGGGTAGTCAGCGGCGCACCGCTAGAGGTGATTGCCAGCTGAGGGCTTAGTCCGATGGTGACGACCCGCAGCGCCCGGCGACGCCGCGCTCGCGATCGTCACTAGTCCGATGGTGACGACCCGCAGCGCCCGGCGACGCCGCGCTCGCGATCGTCACTAGTCCGATGGTGACGACCCGCAGCGCCCCGCGACGCCACGCTCGCGATCGTCACTAGCCCGATGGTGACGACCCGCAGCGCCGCGCGACGCCACGCTCGCGATCGTCACTAGACCGCGTCGCTGACCGGTTCGGTTGGCAGCCACCGCAGGGCACCCGGCGCTGCAGCGGGCACCACCGGATGTTCCGGAGCGATCGGGTCCAGCCGCCGGTAGGTGTCGCCCTGCAGCGGCCGCTGATCGTTCTCACCCTTATTCGGCCACAGCGAAGCGGCCCGCTCGGCTTGAGCGGTAATGGACAGCGACGGGTTGACACCCAGATTCGCCGAGATCGCGGCACCGTCCACCACATACATCGTCGGGTAGCCGTAGACCCGGTGATAGGGGTCGATGACACCGTTTTCGGGGCTGTCGCCGATCACCGCGCCGCCCAGGAAATGCGCGGTCAGCGGGATGTTGAACAGCTCTCCCCAGGTGCCCCCGGCCACGCCGTCGATCTTGGCGGCGATGCGCCGGGTGACCTCGTTGCCGACCGGGATCCAGCTGGGGTTCGGTTCGCCATGGCCTTGCTTGCTGGAGTACCAGCGGATGCCCAGCCTTCCGCGCTTGGTGAAGGTGGTGATCGAGTTATCCAGGTGCTGCATCACCAGCGCGATCATGGTGCGCTCACTCCATTGACGCGGGTTGAGCAGCCGAAGCATGCGGCGGGGATCTTCTCTCGCCTGTTGCAGCAACTGCTTCCACCGCGGGACGTCGGTGCCCTCCGGACCCGAACCGTCGGTCATCAGGGTCTGCAGCAGGCCCATCGCGTTGGAGCCCTTGCCATAGCGCACGGGTTCGATGTGAGTGTCCGAGGTCGGATGAATCGACGACGTGATCGCAACACCGTGGGTCAGGTCCAAATCGGGTGAAACCTCTAGCCGCCCGGCACCGACAATCGACTCCGAGTTGGTTCGGGTAAGGACACCCAAGCGCTTTGACAGACGAGGCAGCTTGCCCTTGTCGCGCATGTTGAACAGCAGATGCTGAGTGCCCCAGGTGCCGGCGGCCAGTATCAGATAGTTGGCGGTGAAGGTTCGCTTGTCGCGGCGCAGCCAGCTGCCGGTGCGAACGGTGCGGACCTCCCACAACCCGTCGGACCGCTGCTCGAATCCCTTGACTGTCGTCATCGGAATCACTTGTGCGCCTGCCGATTCGGCGAGGCCCAGGTAGTTCTTCACCAAAGTGTTCTTGGCGCCGTAGCGACAGCCCGTCATGCAGGAACCGCATTCCAGGCAACCGGTTCGCTCCGGTCCCGCGCCGCCGAAATACGGGTCGGGCACGGTCTCGCCCGGCGTCTGGGTGCCGTCCGGGCCGAAGAACACCCCGACCGGGGTCGGCACGAACGTGTCCCCGCACCCCATTTCGTCGGCGACCTGCTTGACGATGCGGTCCGCGTCGGTGAACGTCGGGTTGAACACGACGCCGAGCATCCGCTGCGCCTGGTCGTAATGCCGCCCGAGCTCGCTACCCCAGTCGGTGATGTGCTTCCACTGCGGGTCATTGAAGAACGGCTCGGGGGGCACGTACAACGTGTTGGCGTAGTTCAGCGAACCGCCGCCCACTCCGGCTCCGGCCAGGATCAGCACGTTTTTCAGCGGATGGATCCGCTGGATGCCGTAGCAGCCCAGCCTGGGCGCCCACAAAAACTTGCGCAGGTTCCAGGACGTCTTGGCAAAGTCGTCGTCGGCGTAGCGCCGGCCGGCCTCCAATACGCCGACCCGATAGCCCTTTTCCGTGAGCCGCAGCGCGCTGACGCTGCCCCCGAAACCCGAACCGATGATCAGAACGTCGTAATCCGGCTTCATCGGCCCAGCCTACGGCGAACAGACGCAGAATCGCACAGATCGCATCGCAGGAATGTGATTCTGCGTCTGCTCGCGCCCACCCCGCGGGTCTAGCTGCCGACGGTCAGGCCGACCTTCTGGAACTCCTTGAGGTCGCAATAACCGGCCTTGGCCATCGCCCGGCGCAGACCACCGACCAGGTTCAGGGTGCCGAACGGATCGTCGGACGGACCGTTGAGAACCTGCTCCAGCGGCGGCCGCTCGCCGACGGCAATCTGCAGCAGAGCACCGCGCGGCAACGACGGGTGCGCGGCCGCGGCCGGCCAGAACCAGCCCTGACCGAGCGCCTCGGCGCATTCGGCCAGCGGCGTGCCCAGCACCACCGCGTCGGCTCCGCACGCGATGGCCTTGGCCAGCTCGCCGGAGGTGTGGATGTCGCCGTCGGCCAGCACGTGCACGTAGCGGCCGCCGGTCTCGTCGAGGTATTCCCGCCGGGCGGCGGCGGCATCGGCGATCGCGGTGGCCATCGGCACGCTGATACCCAGCACCTCGTCGGTGGTGGTCACTCCCCTGGTTGAGCCGTAGCCCACGATGACGCCGGCCGCGCCCGTGCGCATCAGATGCAGGGCGGTGCGATGATCCTGCACGCCGCCGGCGACCACCGGAACGTCCAGCTCGGCGATGAATGTCTTCAGGTTGAGCGGCTCGCCGTCACTGGCCACCCGCTCGGCGGAAACGATCGTGCCCTGAATCACGAGCAGGTCGATACCGGCCGCGAGCAGCACCGGCGTCAGCGACTGGGCGTTTTGCGGGCTCAGCCGCACCGCGGTGGTGACGCCGGCCTCGCGGATGCGGGCCACCGCGGCGCCCAGCAGGTCTGGGTTCAGCGGGGCCGCGTGCAACTCCTGCAGCAGCCGGATCGCCGCCGACGGTTCGGGTTCCTTACAGCCGGCCTCGACCAGCTGCGCGATCTTGGCTTCGACGTCGGCGTGCCGGCCGATCAGCCCCTCGCCGTTGAGCACCGCCAGCCCGCCGAGCCGGCCGAGCTCGATCGCGAACTCCGGCGACACCAGGGCATCGGTCGGATGCGCGATTACCGGAATCTCGAACCGGTAGGCGTCGAGCTGCCAAGCCGTCGACACATCCTGCGACGAACGAGTGCGCCGCGACGGCACGATACCGATCTCGCTGAGTTCGTAGGTGCGCCGGGCGACGCGACCCATCCCGATCTCGACCATGTCGTTCAGCGCCGCTTATCGGACGTAGTAGTTGGGCGCTTCGACGGTCATCGAGACGTCGTGCGGATGGCTCTCTTTCAGGCCCGCCGGGGTGATCCGGACGAACTGCGCCTGCTGCAGCACTTCGATGGTGGGCGCGCCGGTGTAACCCATCGCGGCCCGCAGCCCACCGGTCAGCTGATGGATCACCGACGACAGCGGACCGCGGAACGGCACCCTGCCCTCGATTCCCTCGGGCACCAGCTTGTCCTCGGAGAGCGCGTCGTCGGCGAAGTAGCGGTCCTTGGAGTACGACTTGCCTGCACCGCCGGAGCCCCGGCCTGCCATGGCGCCCAGCGACCCCATGCCGCGATAGCTCTTGTACTGCTTGCCGTTGACGAAGATCAGCTCGCCGGGCGCCTCGGCGGTGCCGGCCAGCAACGAGCCCAACATGGTCGTCGATGCGCCCGCGGCCAGCGCCTTGGCGATATCGCCGGAGTACTGCAGGCCCCCGTCGGCGATTACCGGCACGCCCGCCGGTCCGCACGTCGCGACGGCTTCCAGAATCGCCGTGATCTGTGGAGCGCCGACGCCGGCCACCACGCGGGTCGTGCAGATGGATCCGGGCCCCACGCCGACCTTCACCGCATCCGCACCGGCCTCGACCAGTGCGGCGGCTGCCGACCTGGTCGCGACGTTCCCGCCGATCACCTCGACCCGGTCGCCGACTTCGGCCTTGAGCTGGGCAACCATGTCGAGCACCAGCCGGTTGTGGGCGTGCGCGGTGTCGACCACCAGCACGTCGGCCCCCGCGTCGACCAGCATCATCGCGCGGACCCAGGCATCCCCGCCGACGCCGACGGCCGCGCCGACCAGCAGCCGACCGTCACTGTCTTTGGTGGCCAGCGGATGCTGCTCGGTCTTGACGAAGTCTTTCACCGTGATCAGGCCGGTCAGCCTGCCGTGGCCGTCGACGATGGGCAGCTTCTCGATCTTGTGGCGCCGCAGCAGACCCAGCGCCGCGTCGGCGCTGACGCCTTCCCGCGCGGTGATCAGCGGCGCCTTGGTCATCACCTCGGCGACCTGCCTGGACTGGTCGACCTCGAACCGCATATCGCGGTTGGTGATGATGCCGACCAACGCACCCGCGTCGTCGACCACCGGCAGGCCGGAGATCCGGAACTTGGCGCACATCGCGTCGACCTGGGCCAGCGTGTTGTCCGGACGGCAGGTGACCGGATCGGTGACCATGCCAGCCTCGGACCGCTTCACCATCTCGACCTGCCCGGCCTGTTCGGCGACGGGCAAATTGCGGTGCAGCACGCCCATGCCGCCCGCCCGGGCCATCGCGATGGCCATCCGCGCCTCGGTGACGGTGTCCATCGCCGAGCTGACCAACGGCACCTTGAGCCTGATCCTCTTGGTGAGCTGGCTGGAGGTGTCAGCGGTGGCCGGCACCACGTCGGAAGCTGCGGGCAGCAGCAGGACGTCGTCGAACGTCAGCCCCAGCATCGCGATCTTGTTCGGGTTGTCGCCGCCGGTCGGCACCGTTTCGGGGGCAAGCCCCCCGAGAGCAGAGTCGCGCACATACGGACTGGCAACCAGGTCAGAACTGTCTTCGAGGCCGGACATGCCACGGGACATCGGCGGGCCCTTCCATACGTATGCTTTGCGGTGAAGAACCCATCCTATCGGCTCATCGACGACCCGACTTGCAGCTGTTGGGCGCGCCGACGACAAGTACGGGGCCACACCAGGCCGCTAGCGTTATGACGGCCCGCCTGCGTACGCTAGGAGGCGTGCGCGACCACCTCCCACCGGGTTTGCCGCCCGACCCCTTTGCCGACGACCCCTACGACCCGTCGGCAGCGCTGGATGCAGTCGAGCCGGGTCAGCCCCTGGATCAGCAGGAGCGGATGGCGGTCGAGGCCGACTTGGCCGATCTCGCCGTCTACGAAGCCCTATTGGCGCACAAGGGAATTCGCGGGCTCGTGGTGTGCTGCGACGAGTGCCAGCAGGATCACTATCACGACTGGGACATGCTGCGTGCCAATCTGCTGCAGCTGCTGATCGACGGCACCGTTCGACCGCACGAGCCGGCCTACGACCCCGAGCCGGATGCCTATGTCACATGGGACTACTGCCGGGGATACGCGGACGCGTCACTCAACGAAGCGACGTCAGACGCCGACGGCTACCACCGACACTGATCACTGCCCGGGCTCGGCCGGAGGCAGAGTAGTTGTCGAGTCGTGGTGGTGGTGCTTTTTCGTCGACTGAGTCGGCGCCGGAATCGGTGATTCTGCCTTCGACGTCGGCGGGGCCGACGGAGCGGTGGACCTGGCCGGTGCGGTCGCAGCCGGAGCGGTCCCAACTGGAGCGGTCTTCGATTGCGGGGCCGGACTCATCACCGAGTTTCCCGTCTGCGGCGCTGCCGGCGGCAGCGTCGCGTTCGGGTCGCGGCTCTCCACCTTCGTGTTGAGCAGGTTCACCTGGTTGATGAGGTCCTGCCGGCGGCCGGTGTCGTTCATGGCCTGCACGGTGCTGCTGACCTCGGCCAGCTGGTTCTGAGCCTGTGCCCACTGTCCCTGGGCGATCATCTGCTGAACCTTCGCCAGGTCGGCCTTGGCAGACAGTACGACCTGGTCGTCGTTGACGTGTCGTTCGTCGAAGAACATCGCGTGCAGGCCGTACAGCGCGTCGCCCGGACGGGCATCGGCAACCACCGCCCCGAAGCCGCTCAGGACCAGCAGCGAGGCAGCCACCGAGCCGACCGCCGCCAGGCCGTGACGGGCGCGCCGGCGCTCCTCGATTCCGGTGTCCAGCGCCTCGACGGCCTCCTCCGGGGAGACCAGCGCACTGGCCGGCGGCCACCGCAGGTCGTCGCGCCACTGCCCCAGCAGGGCGGCCAGCGCTTGGTCTTCCATGTTGTCGGGATCGTCGAAATCGATGTCGGAACGGTCCGCGAGCGCGTCGAGCAGCAAATCGGTGCGGGCCAATTCGTTCAATCCCGCGTCGAAACCCGGCCGGTCATCGCCGGTGAAACCCCAGTCGGACCCTAGATCACGCATAGTCACCTGCCGCGACAATCTCGTCTTTCAACCGTTGAAGCGCCCGATGCTGGGCCACCCGGACGGCTCCCGTGGTGCTGCCGACGGCGGCGGCGGTCTCCTCGGCGGACAGTCCGACGACGACCCGCAGGATCAGGATCTCGCGTTGCTTTGCCGGCAAGATCTCGAGCAGTTCGTTCATCCGGGTGACCGAATCGGCTTCGATGGCCAACTGCTCGGGGCCCGCATCGGCCGAGCGGCACTCCGGCACCGATTCGGCGGGATAGGCCAGATCGCGGCCGGCGGCCCGATGCGCGTCGGCGACCTTGTGAGCCGCAATGCCGTAGAGGAAGGCCAGAAACGGGCGTCCCCGGTCCCGGTATCGCGGCAGCGCCGTTATGGTGGCCAAGCACACCTCCTGAGCCACGTCGTCTGCTGATAGGCCGCCCCGCTCGACCGTCCCGACTCGCGCGCGGCAATATCGGACGACGATCGGGCGGATGGTCTCCAGCACCTCCCGAAGGGCATTCCGGTCTCCTGCCACGGCCTCTGCAACCACAGCGTCGAGACTTTCCCCTTGAATTGTCATCGACGGCGGTATCTCCAACGTTACGAACTGGACACATCCCGGGGCTAACTGTTCAGATTGACAATAACGGCCGAAAGCCATTTCACCCGTAACGCCACGTTCCACCGGCGCGTCGCACCTGACCTGCGCAGACATCACGAAATTCGCGCAGTTCTTGTGCCGCAAATGTGACGCTTCCGATATCGATCAGCAAGCAAGCCAATGCCCAACGAAGTGGTATAAGCGCTAATTGACCGGTGGCCTCGAGCGCCGTCTCGGCGACGGCGCGGGCGCGCTCGGTAACGCCGGCACTGCACAGCGCGGCGGCCAGCACCACATCGCTTTTGACCCGGTGTCGCGCCGACGGGACGGCCATGGCCTGCGCCAGCTCGACGGCTTCCTCGGCATGACGCACCGCGGTGAGCCCGTCGCCGGACGCCATCGCCAACTCGGCGGCCACCCAGCGCCTGCGCACCGCCAGCCGGTCGGCGACTTGAACGGGCAACTCGGCCGCG